>NZ_JAHWZY010000002.1:0-327818 GCF_041380215.1 Streptomyces pimonensis | reverse complement strand
CGCAAGGACGCCGCGTAGAACCCGGGGCGGGGCGGTTTCCACCGCTCCGCCCGGGGCACGCATGAGTAACACCCCGCCCACCGGCGGCACCCCCGTGGGCGCGCCGAAAAGGGGAAAGGACGCGACGCCATGTCGGAAGCCGTCACACGCACCGTCACGACCCCGCCCGGCCTCCTTGCGTCACTGGATCCACTGCTGAGGGAATGGCTGCCGCGACAGCGCTGGTTCGCGGGCAAGGGACACCCCGTCACGGGCTTCTCCCTGGTGGCGGCCACCGAACTGCTGCCGCCCACGGCCAAGCTGGGCCTGTACCACCTGCTGGTGCGCACGCGCCAGCCGCTCCAGCCGGGCGGCCCCGAGCAGCCCGGCGACTGCTACCAGCTGTTCATAGGCGTGCGCGAGGCGCTGCCGCCCCGGCTCGCGCCCGCGCTGATCGGTCATGTGACGCGGGGCCCGCTGGCCGGGCTGACGGTCTACGAGGCCCTGCACGACACCCGGCCCGCCGAGCTGCTCCTGGAGGCCCTGCGCACCCAGGCCCGGATCGGCGGGCTTCGCTTCGAGCGGGACCCGCGCCAGGAGATCCGGTCCGGTCTGGTGCCGCGCCTGATGACCGTCGAGCAGTCGAACTCGTCGGTCGTCTACGGAGATACGTTCATCCTGAAGTTGCTGCGCCGGGTGCTGCCCGGGACCAACCCCGACCTGGAGCTGCCGCTGGCGCTGGCCCGCGAGGGCTGCCCCCGGGTGCCCCCGCCGACGGCCTGGCTGGTCGCGGAGCCCGGGGTGGCGCCCGGCCCACCGCCGACCGAGCCGTACGTCCTGGGGGTGCTCCAGCCGTTCGTGCAGGGCGCGACCGACGGCTGGGAGCTGGCGCTGCGGGAGCTGGCCAAGGGGGAGGACTTCGTCGCCGAGGCGCGGGACCTGGGACGGGTCACCGCCGAGGTGCACACCGCGCTGGCCCGCGCGCTGCCCACGGTCACGCTGGGGCACGCCCAGCTCCGCACCATGGTCGTCGGCATGACCGAGCGGCTCGAGGCGGCCGCGCACGCGGTGCCCGCGCTGCGGCCGTACGCGGACGGGCTGCGCTCGGCGTTCACGGCGCTGGACGACCTGGCCGCCGAGGGCCGCGTCTGGACCGCCCAGCGGGTGCACGGCGACCTGCACCTCGGGCAGTGCCTGCGCTCCCCGGCCGGTGAGTGGTCCCTGATCGACTTCGAGGGGGAACCGGCCCGGCCGCTGGCCGAGCGGCGGATGCCGCAGCCGGTGGTGCGGGACGTGGCCGGCATGCTGCGGTCCTTCGACTACGCGGCGCGTTCGGTGGCCCCGGCACAACCGGACTGGGCCGTGCGGTGCCGGGCGGCGTACTGCTCCGGCTACGCGGAGACGGCCGGCCGGGACCCGCGCACCGATCCGGTGCTGATGCGCGCGTACGAGACCGACAAGGCGGTCTACGAGGTGGTCTACGAGGCCCGGCACCGTCCCCAGTGGCTGCCCGTACCGCTGGCCGCCGTGCACCGGCTCGCCACGACCGACCTGATCTGACCCATCCGACCCGCGTCCAGGAGGCTTCGCCCGTGACCCCCCGCCCCGAGTCCAGCGGTCCGCATCCGGAGCAGCCGGCCGAGCGACGGCCCGCGGCGGCCGAGCCGGCGAAGAAGGCCGCGAAGAAGGCGGCCGCGGCGTCGAAGAAGGCCACGGCCGAGAAGGCAGCGGCCAAGAAGACGGCGGCCCCGAAGACGACGGCCGGGAAGGCGGCGGCCAAGAAGGGGACGGCCGGGGGCCCGGCCGGGCGGACCCCGGCGCCGGAGGAGGCCGTGCGGGACGCCGCCGCCCCGCGCGGGAGGGAGATCGCCGTCTCCCCCGCCGTGGACAGCGCCGACCGGGAGCGGCTGCTGAACGGCACGCACCACGCCCCGCACTCCGTGCTCGGCGCGCATCCGGTGCCCGGCGGGGTCGTCCTGCGGGCGTTCCGGCCGTACGCCCTCGCGGTGACCGTCGTCTCCGGGGGCCTCACCGTCGAGCTGCACGACGACGGCGACGGCTTCTTCTCGGGACTGCTGCCGCTGGGCGGGGTCCCGGCGTACCGGCTGCTCGTCACGTACGAGGGGACGGTGCAGGAGACGGAGGACGCGTACCGCTTCCTGCCCACGCTCGGCGAGTTCGACCTGCAC
Organism: Streptomyces pimonensis; assembly: GCF_041380215.1. Taxonomy (NCBI): domain Bacteria; kingdom Bacillati; phylum Actinomycetota; class Actinomycetes; order Kitasatosporales; family Streptomycetaceae; genus Streptomyces; species Streptomyces pimonensis. The sequence goes on along the minus strand of NZ_JAHWZY010000002.1, from coordinate 325,650 downwards.
CTGATCGGCGAGGGCCGGCACGAGGAGCTGTGGACGGTCCTCGGCGCGCACCCGATGACCCACCAGGGGGTCACCGGCACCCGGTTCTCGGTGTGGGCGCCGAACGCGCGCGGGGTGCGGGTGGCCGGCACCTTCAACTTCTGGGACGGCACCGGCTTCCCCATGCGCTCGCTGGGCTCGACGGGGGTGTGGGAGCTGTTCGTGCCGGGGATCGGCGAGGGCGAGCTGTACAAGTTCGAGATCACCCGCCCCGACGGCTCGAAGACCCTGCGCGCCGACCCGATGGCCCGCCGTACGGAGGTGCCGCCGGCCACGTCGTCGGTCGTCACGTCCTCCGCGTACGAGTGGGGTGACGCCGAGTGGCTGGAGCGCCGGGCCGAGGCGCCCGCGCACCGGGCGCCGTTCTCCGTGTACGAGGTGCACCTGCCGTCCTGGCGCCCCGGACTGACGTACCGTCAGCTCGCCGAGCAGCTCCCCGCGTACGTCAAGGACCTCGGCTTCACCCACGTGGAGCTGATGCCGGTCGCCGAGCACCCCTTCGGCGGCTCCTGGGGCTATCAGGTCACCGGGTTCTACGCGCCCACCGCGCGCCTGGGCACCCCGGACGACTTCCGGTGCCTGGTCGACGCCCTGCACCGGGCCGGGATCGGCGTGCTGATGGACTGGGTGCCGGCGCACTTCCCGCGCGACGCGTGGGCGCTGGCCGAGTTCGACGGGCGTCCGCTGTACGAGCACGGGGATCCGCTGCGGGCCGCGCACCCCGACTGGGGCACCCTGGAGTTCGACTTCGGGCGGCGCGAGGTGCGCAACTTCCTGGTGGCCAACGCCGTGTACTGGTGCGAGGAGTTCCACATCGACGGGCTGCGGGTGGACGCGGTCGCCTCGATGCTCTACCTCGACTACTCGCGTGAGCCCGGCCAGTGGACGCCGAACGAGCGCGGCGGCCGGGAGAACCTGGACGCGGTGGCGTTCCTGCAGGAGATGAACGCGACCGTGTACCGCAGGGTGCCGGGGGTCGTGACGATCGCGGAGGAGTCCACGGCCTGGGACGGCGTCACCCGGGCCACCCACCACAGGGGCCCCAGCGGCTTCGGCGGGCTCGGGTTCGGGCTGAAGTGGAACATGGGCTGGATGCACGACTCGCTCCAGTACATGAGCCACGACCCGGTCCACCGCCGCCACCACCACGGCGAGATGACCTTCTCGATGGTGTACGCCTACAGCGAGAACTACGTGCTGCCCATCTCCCACGACGAGGTGGTGCACGGCAAGCGGTCCCTGGTGTCGAAGATGCCCGGCGACTGGTGGCAGCAGCGCGCCAGCCTGCGCGCCTACCTGGGCTTCATGTGGGCCCACCCGGGCAAGCAGCTCCTCTTCATGGGCCAGGAGTTCGCGCAGGGCGCCGAGTGGTCGGAGGCGCACGGCCCTGACTGGTGGCTGCTGGACCCGCACTACGGCGCGGAGGCCGACCACCGCGGGGTGCGGGACCTGGTGCGCGACCTCAACACCGTGTACCGGGACACCCCGGCGCTGTGGCGGTGCGACACCGAGCCGTCCGGTTTCCGGTGGGTGACCGGGGACGCGGCCGAGGACAACGTGTTCGCGTTCCTGCGGTACGACGGCGACGGCTCCCCGCTGCTCGCGGTGGCGCACCTGGCCCCGGTGGTCCGGCAGGACTACCGCATCGGGGTCCCCGACGACGTGCCCGCCTGGCGCGAGGTGGTGAACACCGACGCCGGCCGCTACGGCGGCAGTGACGTCACCCGTCCGGACCCGGTCAAACCGGAGCCGCAGGGACGGCACGGGTTCCCGGCGAGCATCCGGCTGACCCTGCCGCCCCTGGCGACCGTCTGGCTGCGCCCGGCCTGACCCCCGGGCCCCCGCTCAGCCCAGGGCGTCGGCCAACGGCTTCGGCAGCGGCTCGGTGTGCAGGACCCCGAGCCGCTGGGTGGCGCGGGTGAGGGCCACGTACAGGTCGCTGGTGCCGTAGCGGGCCGGCTCGACCACGAGGACCGAGTCGAACTCCAGGCCCTTGGCCTGGCGCGGGTCGAGCAGCACCACTCCGTGCGCCAGATCGGGTTCGGCGCCCGCCGTCACCCCGTCGAGGCGGGCGGCCAGGGCACGGTGCAGCTCGCGCGGGGCGATGACGGCGAGGCGGCCCTCGTGGGGGGTGAGCTCCGCGACGGCCCCGGCGACCGCGCCGGGCAGGTCGTCGGTGGCGCGGGCCCAGGGCCGTACGCCCGTGGAGCGCACCGAGCCGGGCGGCTCGAAGCCGGGGTGCTCCGCGCGGCCCACGGCCGCGGCGACGTCCATGATCTCGGCGGGGGTGCGGTAGTTGACGCCGAGCCGGGTGTGCTCCCAGCGGTCCTCGACGTAGGGGGTGAGAATGTCCGCCCAGGAGCCGACACCGGCCGCCTCGGACGTCTGTGCCGGGTCGCCGACCAGGGTCATCGAGCGGGTGGGGCTGCGCCGCATCAGCAGCCGCCACGCCATCGGGGAGAGCTCCTGCGCCTCGTCGACGACGATGTGCCCGAACGCCCAGGTGCGGTCGGCGGCGGCGCGCTCGGCGGCGCTGCGGTGGTCGTCCTCCTCGTGTCGTTCGGCGAAGCGTTCGGCGTCGATGATGTCGTGCGCGGACAGCACCTCGGAGGAGTCCGGGTCGTCCTCCTCCTTGTCCTCGAACTCGAAGGTGCGGGAGGCGTACGAGACGTCCAGGACGCCCTGCGCGAAGGCGATCCGCGTCTGCCGCTCGCGTTCGGCCCGTTCGCGGGTGAGGCGGTCGTCCTCGCCGAGGAGTTCGGCGGCCTCGTCGAGCAGGGGCACGTCGGAGACGGTCCAGTGCCGGGTGACCGGGCGGCGGACGGCGGCGGCGTCCTCGTCGGGCAGATACCCCTCGGGGGCGGCGAGGAAGTCGGCGACCAGGCGCTGCGGGGTGATCCTCGGCCACAACTGGTCGATGGCGGACCGGACCTCGGGGTTGTCGGCGAGTTCGTCGCGGATCTGGGTGATGTCGCTGGGGTCGAGCAGGTTGGAGCCGTCGTAGGGGTCGGTGCCGATGCGTTCGGCGACCATGTCGGTGAGCGCGTTGAGGATGTGGCCCTCGAAGTGCTCCCGGGCCACGTTGTGGGGCAGTTTCGCGGCGCGGGTGCGTTCGCGGGCGACGTTCACCAGGCCGTCGTCGAGCATGAGGATCTCGCGGTCGTGCTCGATCACGATCACCGGGTCGGGCAGCGCCTGCCGGTCGCGCACGACGTCGGCGAGGACGTCGGCCATCTCCGCGCGGCCCTTGACGGCGGCGGCCTCGGGGGTGTCGGTCCGGGTGGTCCTCACACCGGGGTACAGCTCGCCGACGGTCGCCAGGAGGACACCGGTCTCGCCGAGGCTGGGCAGCACCTCGCCGATGTAGCCGAGGAACGCCGGGTTGGGGCCGACGATCAGGACGGCGCGGCGGGCCAGCAGCTCGCGGTGCTCGTAGAGGAGGTAGGCGGCGCGGTGCAGGGCGACGGCGGTCTTGCCGGTGCCGGGGCCGCCCTCGACGACCAGGACCCCGCGGTGCGGGGCGCGGATGATGCGGTCCTGGTCGGCCTGGATGGTGCGCACGATGTCGCCCATGCGGCCGGTGCGCGCGGAGTTCAGCGCGGCGAGCAGCACGGCGTCGCCGGTCGGGTCCTCGTGGCCGGTGCGGGTCTCGTCGCCGAGGTCGAGGACCTCGTCGTGCAGGGCGGTGACCCGGCGGCCCTCGGTGGAGATGTGCCGGCGGCGCCGCAGGCCCATCGTGGTGTGGCCGGTGGCCAGGTAGAACGGGCGGGCCACGTCGGCGCGCCAGTCGATGAGGACGGGCGTGCGTTCGGCGTCGTCGGCGCGCAGGCCGATCCGGCCGATGTGGTGGGTGGCGCCGGAGGCGAGGTCGATCCGGCCGAAGCAGAGGGAGCCGTCCACCGCGTTCAGCGCGGCGAGCAGCCCGGAGCGTTCGGCGACCAGGATGTCCCGCTCCAGCCTGGCCTGCCGGGGGGTGTGACCCTGGGCGAGCGCCTCCGTGACGGACACCTCGGCGTCGCCGCGCAGGGCGTCCACGCGTGCGTACAGTCCGTCGACGAATTGCTGTTCCTGCCGCAATTCGGCGTCCGGAAATTCGGTGTTTGACAATTCCGCTCCCGCCCGGATATACTGTGTTCATTGAGCTTCACCGCGACTCCCTCAAAAACGAAGTCGCGAATCAATGAATATACGCAAAGAAAACCCCCGGGCGCAATTGCCCGGGGGTTTTCTTGTGCCGCGTACCAGGTCAGAGCACGTCCGCCGGCTCCTCGAGGAGCCGCCGCCTGGGCCTGGCCCCCACCATCGACCGCAGCGGCTCCCCGCCGCGGAACACCATGAAGGTCGGCATCGACAGCACCTTGTAGGCGTTGATCGTCTCGGGATTGACGTCCACGTTCAGCTGGACGACTTTCAGCCGGCCCTCCTCCTCGGCGGCCAGCGCGCTCAGCACCGGCGCCATCTGCCGGCACGGCGGACACCAGTCGGCCGTGAACTCCACCAGCACCGGCAGCGCCGACCCGATCACCTCTTCCTCGAAATCCGCGTCCGTGACGTCCGGCACTCCGCTCATCGCAGTTCCCCTCCCAGTTCGCACATCGGCTCCGGACCTCCCGGAACCGCCGCTTCGGCGGCCGGCCCTCCCCCGGTTCCCGGCTTCGCTCGAGCCGGGGGGACCCCCGTCGCGCCGACTCCGCCCGCGCCAGCTGCTCGCCGATCCTCGCCCGTACCGCGCGCAGCTCGCCGATCAGGGCGTCGAGCTCGTCCAGCTTGCGCCGGTAGACCTGGAGCGAGGCGGGACAGGAGTCGCCCTCGGGGTGCCCGGCGCGCAGGCACTCCACGAAGGGCCGGGTGTCCTCCAGGTCGAACCCGAAGTCCTGGAGCGTGCGGATCTGCCGCAGCAGCTTCAGATCGTTCTCGTCGTAGGTCCGGTGTCCTCCCCCAGCTCTCGGCTCCGCTCGAGCCGGGGGGACCCCCACCCGGTGCGCCGCGCGGACAGCAGTCCGCGCGGCTCGTAGTACCGCAGCGTCCGCGTGGTGGTCCCGGCACGCGCGGCCAGTTCGCCGATTCGCATGGGGACGAACGTAAGCCTTGACGTCGGCGTCAGGGCAAGGGCGGACGGGACGAGCGGGACGGAAGGAGCCGAGCGGCCGGACCCACGGGGAAGGGAGTCCGGCCGCTCGGCGGCTGCGGAGGCCCGGATACGGGCGGGCCTCCGGTGACCGGGCGGCTGAGCAACGGGGGGAGTGTCCCAGCCGCCCGGGTCCAGGGGGTGGAGCGTCGGCCGTCAGGCCCTGGCCAGCTCCTTCTCGCCGCCCTTCTCGGGCAGCTCGGCGCGGGGCTCGTCGGCGTCACCGCCGGTGCCGTGGTCGTCGTCCAGCAGCGTCCTCTCGTCGAAGGGGGCGCGGCCGGCCAGGACCTCGTCCACCCGGTCCCGGTCGATCTCCTTGGTCCAGGTGCCGATCAGGACGGTGGCGACGGCGTTGCCCGCGAAGTTGGTGAGGGCGCGGGCCTCGCTCATGAAGCGGTCGATGCCGACGATCAGGCCGATGCCGTCCACCAGGGCCGGCTTGTGCGACTGGAGGCCACCGGCCAGCGTGGCGAGACCGGCGCCGGAGACGCCGGCCGCGCCCTTGGAGGCCACCAGCAGGAAGAGCAGCAGCGGGATCTGCTCGCCGATCGACATCGGCGTGCCCATGGCGTCGGCGATGAACAGCGAGGCCATGGTCATGTAGATCATGGTGCCGTCGAGGTTGAAGGAGTAGCCCGTCGGGACGGTGATGCCGACCACTGGCTTGCTGACGCCCAGGTGCTCCATCTTCGCGATGAGGCGCGGCAGCGCCGACTCCGACGAGGAGGTGGACAGGATCAGCAGGAACTCGCGGCCCAGGTACTTGAAGAGCGAGAAGACGTTCACGCCCGCGACGAGGCGCAGCATCGTGCCCAGCACCAGGAAGACGAACAGGACGCAGGTGACGTAGAAACCGAGCATCAGCACGGCCAGGCTCTTGAGCGCGTCGACGCCGGCCGAACCGGTGACCGCGGCGATGGCGCCGAAGGCGCCGACCGGGGCCGCCCACATGATCATCGCCAGGACGCGGAAGACCAGCCGCTGGATGTGCTCGATGCCGCGCAGGACGGGCTGCCCGGCGGAGCCCATGGCCTGCAGGGCGAAGCCGCAGAGCAGGGCGACCAGCAGGGTCTGCAGGACCTCGCCGGCGGTGAACGCGGAGACGATCGTGGTCGGGATGATCCCCATCAGGAAGTCGACGGTGCTCTTGGCCTCCGCGTCGACCTGCGCCTGACCGGTCTCCTTGACGGCGTCGGTGACCGCGAGGCCCGTGCCCGGGTCCAGGATGTTGCCGACGACCAGGCCGATGGCGAGCGCGACGACCGACATCACCATGAAGTAGCCGAGCGCGATGCCGCCGACCGCGCCGACCTTGGCGGCCTTCCGCACGGAGCCGATGCCCAGCACGATCGTGCAGAAGATGATCGGCGAGATCATCATCTTGATCAGGCTCACGAAGCCGCTGCCGAGCGGCTTCAGCTCGGTCGCGAAGTCGGGAGCGATCAGACCGACGGCGATACCGAGGGCGACCGCGATGATCACCGCGATGTAGAGATAGTGCGTGCGGTCCCGCTTGGCCTTGGGTGCGGCAGGTGCCGTAGCGGTGGTGCTGGTCACGGCGGCCCTCCTTGACGACGTCGTCGGCATCACCGGCGTGCGGCTCACGTCCGGGGGATGGGTTTTAAGGAACGCCGTGACTATGTCGTGCCCTGTGAGCGCGGTCACCCTTCCGTTCATTGAGTTCACCGTGGGCCCCGGAGGCAGACTTGCGGCATGCGCATCCCCCTCCCCCGGCCCCGCAGCCTCGCGGGCCAGCTCTTCGCCATGCAGGCCGTGCTCATCGCGGTGGTCGTGGCCGGGTACGCGCTGTTCACGTACGTCAGCAACCGCGGCCAGGCCGAGCAGGCGGCGGGCCGCCAGGCCACCGCGGTCGCCCGCTCGGTCGCCGACTCCCCTTCCGTACGGCAGGCGATCCGCTCCTTCGCCCCCTCGGCCCGGCTCCAGCCGTACGCGCTGGAGGTGGTGCGCGACACCGACGTCGACTTCGTCACGATCATGGATCCCCGGGGCATCCGCTGGACCCACCCCGACCCGGACCAGATCGGCCTGGTCTTCCAGGGCAACACGGCCCCGGCGCTCCGGGGCCTCACCTTCACCGAGACCTACACCGGCACCCTCGGCCCGTCGGTCCGTGCGGTCACCCCGGTCCGGGACGGCGGCCGGATCACCGGCCTGGTCAGCGCCGGCATAAGGGTCGAGGAGATCAGCCAGCGCGCCCAGGAGCAGCTGACGGCGCTGCTCGCGGTCGCGGCCGGCGCCCTCGGGCTCGGCGCGATCGGCACGTACGTCATCAACGCACGGCTGCGCCGGCACACCCACGGCATGAACGCGACCGAGCTCAGCCACATGCACGACTACCATCAGGCCGCGCTGCACGCCGTGCGCGAGGGGCTGCTGATGCTGGACGGCCAGTACAGGGTGGCGCTGATCAACGACGGCGGCCGGGAGCTGCTGGGCATGACCTCGGAGGAGAACGTGGTGGGCAGGTCGGTGGCGCAGCTGGGGCTGCCCACACCGCTGACGGGTGCGCTGCTGGCCTCCGAGCCCCGGGTGGACGAGGTGCACCTGACGGCGGACCGGGTGCTGGTGGTGAACACCTCACCGGTCACCGGCGGCCAGCGGCGCGGCTCGGTGGTGACCCTGCGGGACGTGACCGAGCTCCAGTCGCTGATGGGCGAGCTGGACTCCGAGCGGGGCTTCACCCAGGCGCTGCGGTCGCAGGCGCACGAGGCGGCGAACCGGCTGCACACCGTGGTCTCGCTGATCGAGCTGGGCCGGGCCGAGGAGGCGGTGGACTTCGCGACGGCCGAGCTGGAACTGGCGCAGGCGCTCACCGACCAGGTGGTGGCGGCGGTGAGCGAGCCGGTCCTCGCGGCGCTGCTGCTCGGCAAGACCGCCCAGGCCAACGAGCGGGGCGTGGAGCTGGTGGTGTCGGACGACAGCCGCCTGGACGACGGCCTGCTCCCGGACACCCTGCCCGCCCGGGACCTGGTCACCATCCTCGGCAACCTGATCGACAACGCCGTGGACGCGGCACAGGGCGGGGTGCGGCCCCGTGTGACGGTGACGGCGCTGACCGGGGAGGACGGCTCGGAGCTGATCCTGCGGGTCTCCGACACCGGTCCCGGGGTGGACCCGGACCACGCGGAGGCGGTCTTCCGGCGCGGCTTCACGACCAAGCCGTCCGGTCCGGGCGGGCGAGGGCTGGGCCTGGCGCTGGTCCGGCAGGCGGCGGGCCGGCACGGCGGGGTGCTGTCGGTGACGTCCGGGAGCCGGGGCGGCGCGGTGTTCGAGGCGCGGCTGCCGCTGCGGGACGCCGCGGTCGTCGCGAAGTCGCCGGGAGGCGCCGTATGAGCGGGACGAGCGCGGGCGGCGGGGAGCCCATCAGAGTACTGGTGGTCGAGGACGACCCGGTGGCCGCCGACGCCCATGTGATGTACGTCGGCCGGGTGCCCGGGTTCGTCGCCGTGGGCAAGGCGCACACCGGGGCGGAGGCGCGGCGGGTCCTGGAGCGCGCCCCCGTCGACCTGCTCCTCCTCGACCTGCACCTGCCGGATGTGCACGGACTCCAGCTGGCGCGCTCGCTGCGGGCGGGCGGCCACCACGCCGACGTGATCGCGGTGACGTCGGCGCGGGATCTGGCGGTCGTGCGGGAGGGGGTGTCGCTCGGGGTCGTGCAGTACGTGCTGAAGCCGTTCACGTTCGCGACCCTGCGGGACCGCCTGGTGCGGTACGCCGAGTTCCGCGCGGCGGTGGGCGAGGCCAGCGGCCAGGACGAGGTGGACCGGGCGCTGGCCGCCCTGCGCGCCCCCGGTCCCGTCGCCCTGCCCAAGGGCCTGAGCGGGCCGACGCTGGAACGGGTGACCGTGGTCCTGCGGGACGCCGGCGAGGGCCTCACCGCCACCGGCGTCGCGAAGGCGGTCGGCATCTCCCGCATCACCGCCCGCCGCTATCTGGAGCACCTGGTCGACGCGGGCCTCGCCGCCCGCCGCCCGCAGTACGGCACGGTGGGGCGCCCGGAGCTGCAGTACCGGTGGGGCACCGGGAACTGAGGCTCACGAGCCCTCTCACCCACCGCGCGGTCATCCGCCGGCCGCCGCACGACGAGGCGTTCCGGGACGGGCCCGGCGGATCGTCGGGCCCTGCCTCTGTGTTCGGCGGCGCATTCTCAGCGCGGCTTCCCGTGACACCCGGTACCGAAGCTGTGTGCCGCCGATCCGGAGCTGCCAGGACAGCCCCCGATCGGCGTCATCGCAGTGTGAGTGAGTACGGGCGGCCCTCAACTGCTCGACGGCTCGGGGCCACCCGCAGGCGACTGCCTGGAAGACCGGCTCCGCCGCACGGTCCACCTCTTGCGGCCCTTCCCCGTCGGGCCCGGCCGCGCACACGCGGTCGGGCCCCGGTCTTCGTGGTCCGCCGGGGCGGACGGCCGTCACTTGAGGTAGACGATGCCGTCGGTGGTGACGGCCGGACGGCCGCTGGTGCCGACGACGACGATCCTGATCGTGTGCTTGGCGCTGCCGCTCCAGGTCCTGGTCCAGATCGCGTCGCGGTACTTGGTGGTGGACGACTTCAGGTCCACGGTGGCGGCCTTCCTGCCGTCCACGTAGATGTGGGCCTGGCCGGAGGTGGCGGCGCGGGAGACGGTCCAGGCGACGGACCGGCCGGTGGAGGTCCAGCTCAGCGAGGCGTTCCTGGAGGAGCTGGTGTACGACTTGCCGCCGAGGTAGCTGGAGGAGGACCTGGTCGTCCACGTCCCGGACCTGGTGGCGGAGCTCTCCTGGAAGACGACCGGGGTGCCGGCGACCGAGGCGGTGGCGGTGTTGCCGGCCCGGTCGTGGACCTTCATCGACCAGGTGGTGGCGGAGCCGGACCTGGCGGTGTGGTGGGCGCTGGTGGTCGTGGGTCCGTAGGTCCTGGCGGTCGGGGCGGTGAGCCGGACCTCCTTCAGCGCGACGCCGTCGGTGGCCTTCCACTTCAGCGTCAGCGGAACGGCGGCGGTGTTGACCGTGCCGGTGCGCAGGGCCAGGTTCGGCTTGGTGGTGAAGGCGGGGACGGTGGTCTCGGCGACGACGGTCGCGGCCGCCGTGGTGGTCGTCCTGTCCGACTGGTGGACGGCGCGGACGGCGACCCGGTGGGTGCCGGCGGCCAGGGTGGCCTTGGCGGAGGTGGCGGTGCCGGCGGCGGTGGCCACGGCCTCGCCGTCCACCAGGAGTTCGTACTTCGCGATGAGCGCGGCCGGGATGGTGGCCGACCAGTTCACCGTGACGGCGGCCCTGGTGTAGGTGGTCGTTCCGGAGGTGCCGGCGCCGGTGACGGACTTCAGGGTGAGACCGGAGACCGGTCCGCCCGCCCGGGCGCGGACGGTGGCGAGCTTGTCGTAGAAGGCGTCACCGGGGCACTGGGTGTTGTAGCCGTCGCGGTGGCCGTGGATGGCGGGCAGGGTCAGCCGGCCGCCCTTGGCCCAGGTCTTCCCGGAGTGGCTGCGGCCGCTGTCGCCCGCGGTGAGGGTGGCGGTGGAAGTGGGGTCGACGCCGTACTGGCCGAGCTTCCACGCGGCGATCCGGGCGACGGAGGTCATGGCGGCCGTGGAGGGCGCGGTGGAGGTGTAGGTGCCCAGCACGGCTATGCCGGTGGTCTCGCTGTTGAAGCCGTAGGCGTGGGCGCCCATCACCGGCCGGTCGACTCCGCCCTTGCGGCCCTCGTAGACCGTGCCGCACTTGTCGACCAGGAAGTTGTAGCCCAGGTCTTTCCAGCCCAGCTGCTTCACGTGGTATGCGTAGATGCCGCGCACCACGGCCGGGCCCTGGGTGCAGGTGTAGTCGTTGGACTCGGCGGTGTGGTGCACCACGACTGCCTTGATCTCCCCGCCGGGCAGGTAGCTCGGCTCCTCCGGGCTGATCGACTCGTCCGCGCCCCAGGCGGCGCGGGTGGTGATCCGCGGGCTCGGCGCGGTGGACGGCGGCGCGGGCGGGACGCTCACCGAGGGGCCGGGGGAGGCGGTGGGTGAGGAGGAGGTGTCCGGGGCGGACGGCGGGACGGGGGCCGACGGCTCGGTCACCGAGGGCTGAGGCGCCGAGGGCTCGGAAGGGGACGGCTCGGGCGGCGTCCCGGAGGCGGGAGTCTCCGGGGCGGCGGCGTCCGGCTGCGGCTCGGTGCCGGTCTCCGGCTCGGTGACCGAGGGGGTGGGCCCCTCGCTCTCCTCGGCCCCCTCGGCCACGTACGGGATCTGCTCACCGGAACGAGGACGGAGCGACAACGGACACCCCGACGACCGCATGGGCTCCCGGAACGTCCCGAGCACGCCCGCGGATCACACCGGCGCACCGGGAAACCCCAAGGTCCCCGAGGGAGTCAAGCCGGTTCGAGGAGCATTTCGCCTCATCGGTAGCCTGCATCACCATGATGCGCGCTTCGCCTACCTGCGCCAACGCACGTCACCGCGAACGTTCTGACCTCCGCAGCGAGAAGGGCATCCGCCGGGGCGAACACCCCCTCGCACCCGCAGCCTGACCGAACCCGTGACGTGGCAGGCACGACAAGCTGTCTCTCAGCCTTCCCGAGGTCCGACTGGGCCAGCTGTCCGGGCGCCTGAATCCTTGCGTGCCGAGAGCAGGAGCAGAACCACGGCGGCGGCGATGAACCCGAAGCCGACGCTGCTGCAGGCCATGACCGTCTCGAATGAGGCGTCGGCGATCCGGGGGGTGCCGTTGACGAGTATGAAGGCGTAGATGCACAGAATGCCGTAGGCGCGAAGCCGCATCCCGGCTTGTCGCTTGCGCATCCACGGCGGCGTCCATCCTGCCAGTATCGCCACCGGCACCGGCAGCATGAGCGCCGTGGACACTGCCAGCGTTGTCCAGTGGTACAGCGGATTGCCGTTCACTCCGCCCCCTTCGTAGGTGATCACCAGCCTACGGAGGGGTGGCGAGGCCCGTCCATGCCGAACACCGCGAGCTTCCGGCGGACCGATCCGGTCGGAGCGCTAGAAGACCGACTCCGCCTCGTCCATCCGGTCCTTCGGGACCGTCTTCAGCTCGGTGACCGCCTCCGCCAGCGGCACCATCACGATGTCGGTCCCCCGCAGCGAGGTCATCCTGCCGAACTCGCCCTGGTGCGCCGCCTCCACCGCGTGCCAGCCGAAGCGGGTGGCGAGGACGCGGTCGTACGCCGTCGGCACGCCGCCGCGCTGGACGTGGCCGAGGATGACCGGCTTGGCCTCCTTGCCCAGCCGCCGCTCCAGCTCGTACGCCAGGGCCGTGCCGATGCCCTGGAAGCGCTCGTGGCCGAACTTGTCGATCTCGCCCTTGCCGTAGTCCATGGTTCCGTCGGCCGGGTGCGCGCCCTCGGCGACGCAGATCACCGCGAACTTCTTGCCGCGGGCGAAGCGTTCCTCGACCATCTTGACCAACTGGACCGGGTCGAAGGGACGTTCGGGCAGGCAGATGCCGTGGGCGCCGGCGGCCATGCCGGACTCCAGGGCGATCCAGCCCGCGTGCCGGCCCATGACCTCGACGACCATCACGCGCTGGTGCGACTCGGCGGTGGTCTTGAGGCGGTCCATCGCCTCCGTGGCGACGCCGACCGCCGTGTCGAAGCCGAAGGTGCGGTCGGTGGAGGAGATGTCGTTGTCGATCGTCTTCGGGACGCCGACCACCGGCAGGCCCGCCTCCGACAGCATGTGCGCCGCGGTGAGCGTGCCCTCGCCGCCGATCGGGATCAGCGCGTCGATACCGAAGTCGCGGATCATGTCGGAGGCGTTCTCACAGGCCTCGCGGAGCCGGTCGCGCTCCAGCCGGGAGGAGCCCAGTATGGTGCCGCCCCGGGCCAGGATGCCGCTGACCGCGTCGAGGTCGAGCGGGCGGTAGCGGCCGTCGAGCAGGCCGGAGTAGCCGTCCTCGAACCCGATGACCTCGTCGCCGTAGTTGTCGACCGCCCGGTGCACGACCGACCGGATCACTGCGTTCAGTCCAGGGCAGTCGCCGCCTGCGGTGAGTACTCCTATGCGCATGGTGCCGTGTCTCCTGGTCGCTGTCGGTACCGGTGAGCCAGTCCCGATTGTTTCACGTCCCCCCGGGCGCCGCCGACACCGTACGGGCGGGCGTCCTAGCCAGCGTCGGAGGTATTGTCAAGAGGGGTTCGCTCACCTGGGTGGGCGATTTTTACGGCCCCGCCGAAGACCCTTGCGGCCTCGACGAAACGGAGAGCGCGCGTGACCCGCAGCGTGTACGTGACCGGTATCGACCGCGGTGACGGCCGCCAGGTCGTCGAACTCGGGGTCATGGAGCTCCTGACCCGGCAGGTCGACCGGGTGGGCGTCTTCCGTCCCCTGGTCCACGACGGGCCCGACCGCCTCTTCGAACTGCTGCGGGCCCGGTACCGGCTCACGCAGGACCCCACGACCGTGTACGGCATGGACTACGCGGAGGCGTCCGCCCTCCAGGCCGAGCAGGGCACGGACGAGCTGGTGTCCACCCTCGTCGAGCGGTTCCACCGGGTCACCCGCGACTACGACGTGGTCCTCGTCCTCGGCACCGACTACGCCGACACCCAGTTCCCGGACGAGCTGAGCCTGAACGCCCGGCTCGCCAACGAGTTCGGCGCCTCGGTGATCCCGGTCGTCGGCGGTCGCAGGCAGACCGCCGAGGCGGTGCGCGCCGAGACCCGCAACGCCTACCGCGCCTACGACACCCTGGGCTGCGACGTGCTCGCCATGGTGGTCAACCGGGTCGCGGTCGAGGAACGGGACGAGATCGCCGAGCGGCTCGCCACCCGGCTCCCGGTGCCCTGCTACGTGCTGCCCGACGAGCCCGCGCTGTCCGCCCCGACCGTCTCCCAGATCGTCCACGCCCTCGGCGCGAAGGTGGTGCTCGGCGACGACTCGGGGCTCGCCCGCGACGCCCTGGACTTCGTGTTCGGCGGCGCCATGCTGCCGAACCTCCTCGCCGCCCTGACCCCGGGCTGCCTGGTCGTCACGCCGGGCGACCGCGCCGACCTGGTCGTCGGTTCGCTGGCCGCGCACAGCGCCGGCACCCCGCCGATAGCCGGGGTGCTGCTGACCCTGGACGAGGTGCCCGGCGAGCGCATCCTCACCCTCGCCGACCGTCTCGCGCCCGGCACGCCGGTGCTCTCGGTGCCGAGCAACAGCTTTCCCACCGCCGAGCAGCTGTTCTCCCTGGAGGGGAAGCTGAACGCGGCCACCCCGCGCAAGGCGGAGCGGGCGCTCGGCCTCTTCGAGCGGTACGCCGACACCGCGGACCTCACCAAGCGGGTCTCCGCGCCCAGCAGCGACCGCGTCACCCCGATGATGTTCGAGCACAAGCTGCTGGAGCAGGCCCGCTCGGACCTGCGCCGGGTCGTGCTCCCCGAGGGCGTCGAGGAGCGGGTGCTGCACGCGGCCGAGGTGCTGCTGCGCCGGGGCGTGTGCGAGCTGACGCTGCTCGGCGACGTGGACCAGATCCGCAAGAAGGCCGCCGACCTGGGCATCGACCTCGGCGACACCCAGCTGATCGACCCGGCCACCTCCGAGCTGCGCGACCCCTTCGCCGAGAAGTACGCGGCCCTGCGCGCCCACCGGGGCGTCACCGTGGAGCTGGCCTACGACGTCGTCTCCGACGTGAACTACTTCGGCACGCTGATGGTGCAGGAGGGTCTCGCCGACGGCATGGTGTCCGGTTCGGTGCACTCCACGGCGGCGACCATCCGGCCGGCCTTCGAGATCATCAAGACCAAGCCGGACGCGGACATCGTCTCCTCCGTCTTCTTCATGTGCCTGGCCGACAAGGTGCTGGTCTACGGCGACTGCGCGGTCAACCCCGACCCGGACGCCGAGCAGCTCGCCGACATCGCCGTGCAGTCGGCGGTCACGGCCGCGCGGTTCGGGGTGGAGCCGCGGATCGCGATGCTGTCGTACTCGACCGGCACGTCCGGTACGGGCGCCGACGTCGACAAGGTGCGCGCCGCCACCGAACTGGTGCGCGCGCGCCGGCCCGACCTGCGGATCGAGGGGCCGATCCAGTACGACGCGGCCGTGGAGCCGTCGGTCGCGGCGACCAAGCTGCCGGGCTCGGAGGTGGCCGGTCAGGCGACCGTGCTGATCTTCCCCGACCTGAATACCGGCAACAACACCTACAAGGCCGTGCAGCGCTCGGCCGGCGCCATCGCCGTCGGGCCGGTGCTCCAGGGTCTGCGCAAGCCGGTCAACGACCTGTCCCGGGGCGCCCTGGTCCAGGACATCGTGAACACCGTCGCCATCACGGCGATCCAGGCCCAGTCCCAGGCCCCCTCCCCGGCCCCGAACGAGAAGGCAGCCGCCCAGTGAGTCCCGCCCGCCCCTCTCCCGCCACCCCGTCCGACGAGCTGCGCTCGGTCCCTCCCACCCGTGTCCTCGTCCTCAACTCCGGTTCCTCGTCGGTGAAGTACCAACTGCTGGACATGCGCGGCGGCAGCCGGCTGGCCGCCGGGCTGATCGAGCGGATCGGCGAGCGGACCTCCCTCGTGCGGCACGCCCCGCTCGCGGCGGGCGGGGAGGCCCGGGAGCGCACCGGGCAGGTCGCCGACCACGCCGCCGCCCTGGGGGCGATGGCCGAGGAGCTGGCCGCCGACGGGCTGGGCCTCGACTCCCCCGAGCTGGTCGCGATCGGCCACCGGGTGGTGCACGGCGGCAAGCGCTTCACCGAGCCGACGGTGATCGACGACCGGGTGCTGGCGGAGATCGAACGGCTGATCCCGGTGGCGCCGCTGCACAACCCGGCCAACCTCACCGGCATCCGCACCGCCATGACGCTGCGCCCGGACCTGCCGCAGGTCGCCGTCTTCGACACCGCCTTCCACACCACGATGCCGGAGTCGGCGGCCCGCTACGCGATCGACGTCGAGACCGCCGACGCGCACCGCATCCGCCGCTACGGCTTCCACGGCACCTCCCACGCGTACGTCTCGCGGGAGACCGCGAAGCTGCTGGGGAAGGCTCCCGAGGAGGTGAACGTCATCGTGCTGCACCTGGGCAACGGGGCGTCCGCCTCGGCCGTGCGGGGCGGTCGTTGCGTGGACACCTCCATGGGACTGACACCCTTGGAGGGGCTCGTGATGGGTACGCGGTCCGGAGACATGGACCCGGCCGTCATCTTCCATTTGATGCGTGTTGGCGGAATGTCCGCCGACGAGATCGACACTCTCCTCAACAAGAAGAGCGGTCTGGTCGGGCTGTGCGGTGACAACGACATGCGGGAGATCCGGCGCCGGATCGACGAGGGCGACGAACAGGCGCAGCTGGCGTTCGACATCTACATTCACCGTCTGAAGAAGTACATCGGCGCCTATTACGCCGTTCTCGGGCGGGTGGACGCGGTGGCCTTCACCGCCGGGGTCGGCGAGAACGCCGCCCCGGTGCGGGAGGCGGCCGTGGCGGGCCTGGAAGGGCTGGGTCTGGCGGTGGACGGCGGGCGCAACGCCGTGCGCGGCGGCGGGCCCCGGCTGATCTCGCCCGAGGGCGCGCGGGTCGCGGTCGCGGTGGTGCCGACGGACGAGGAAATGGAGATCGCTCAGCAGACATACGCACTGGCCGGAAAGCACAACTGAGCAGGGACTTTCTCATGTGTATTCTCCGCCAGCCGGAATATTCCGCTGCGAAACAAACCGATAGGATCGCCCCATGCGCCGTTCGAAAATCGTCTGTACCCTCGGCCCCGCGGTCGACTCCCACGAGCAGCTTGTCGCCCTGATCGAAGCCGGCATGAACGTGGCCCGCTTCAACTTCAGCCACGGCTCGCACGCCGAGCACCAGGGCCGGTACGACCGGGTCCGCGCCGCCGCCAAGGAGACGGGCAGGGCCATCGGCGTCCTCGCCGACCTCCAGGGCCCGAAGATCCGCCTGGAGACCTTCGCGGAGGGGCCCGTCGAGCTGGTGCGCGGTGACGAGTTCACCATCACCACCGAGGACGTCCCGGGCGACAGGACGATCTGCGGAACGACCTACAAGGGCCTGCCGGGCGACGTCTCGCGCGGCGACCAGATCCTCATCAACGACGGCAACGTCGAGCTGAAGGTCCTGGACGTCGAGGGCCCGCGGGTGAAGTCGATCGTCATCGAGGGCGGCGTCATCTCCGACCACAAGGGCATCAACCTGCCCGGCGCGGCGGTGAACGTGCCCGCCCTGTCCGAGAAGGACGTCGAGGACCTGCGGTTCGCCCTGCGGATGGGCTGCGACCTGGTCGCGCTGTCCTTCGTCCGGGACGCCAAGGACGTCGCCGACGTCCACCGCGTGATGGACGAGGAGGGACGCCGGGTCCCGGTCGTCGCCAAGGTGGAGAAGCCGCAGGCGGTGGAGAACATGGAGGCCGTCGTGGCGGCCTTCGACGCCGTCATGGTCGCCCGCGGCGACCTGGCCGTCGAGTACCCGCTCGAGAAGGTCCCCATGGTGCAGAAGCGCCTGATCGAGCTGTGCCGGCGCAACGCCAAGCCGGTGATCGTGGCGACCCAGATGATGGAGTCGATGATCACCAACTCGCGGCCGACCCGCGCCGAGGCCTCCGACGTGGCCAACGCGATCCTGGACGGCGCCGACGCGGTCATGCTGTCGGCCGAGTCGAGCGTGGGCGCGTACCCGATCGAGACCGTGCGGACGATGTCGAAGATCGTCCGGGCGGCCGAGCAGGAGCTGCTCTCCAAGGGCCTGCAGCCGCTGGTGCCGGGCAAGAAGCCGCGCACCCAGGGCGGTTCGGTGGCCCGTGCCGCCTGCGAGATCGCCGACTTCCTCGGCGGCAAGGGCCTGGTGGCCTTCACCCAGTCCGGTGACACGGCCCGGCGGCTGAGCCGCTACCGCGCCGCCCAGCCGATCCTGGCGTTCACCACGGACGAGTCCACCCGCAACCAGCTGGCGCTCAGCTGGGGCGTGGAGCCGTACGTCGCGCCGTTCGTGAACAGCACCGACGAGATGGTCGAGCTGGTGGAGCAGGAGCTGCTCAAGCTGAACCGCTTCAGCGAGGGCGACATCGTGATCATCACGGCCGGCTCGCCCCCCGGCGTCCCCGGCACCACCAACATGGTCCGCGTCCACCACCTGGGCGAGGCGACCGCCTGACCGTGAGGGTCCGGTACGGCACCGAGGGCGCCCCCCGCGACGGGGGGCGCCCTCGGTGTCGCGGGCTCCCGGGAGGGTCCGAAGGCGTTCAGACGGTGATGTACTGCCGCAGCCCGGGCACGTGCAGGGTGCCGCCGAACTGGCCTGCCTGCTTCACCGTCACCTCGGTGAAGTGGATCAGCGGGATGTCCAGCGGGGGCGGGTGCTCCGGGTCGAACGTGACCGGGATCAGGCCGAGCAGGTTGCCGGAGATGCTCTCCGTGTACATCACGGTGTCGCCGTCGCGGATGGTGGACGTCGACCCCTCGGCCGCCTGCACGTGGTGGGTCGCGCCGGACCGCTTGTCCGTGACCGTCTGGTGCAGGTCCCCGATGTCGGTGCCGTCGGAGATGACGTACTTCAGCACCCTCTTGGTGGCGCCGCTTGCGGTCCGCACCTCGACGATGCCCTTGTACGAGGCGCCCTTCAGCGTCAGCGAGCTGGCGTTGAGGGTCCAGGGGTCCTCGGGCAGCAGAAGCTCGTTGTCGACGCCGCCCTCGGCGTCGGTGGCGACCGGGCAGTCCTCGGGGTCGACCGTGGCCGACGCGGAGGGGCTGGGAGAGGCGGTGGCCCCGGGGATCGCGGTCGCTTCCCCGGCGGCCTCCCCGGCGGCTTCGCCGACCGTCTCCTCGGTGCCCTCGGCGTCCTCGACGGCCTCCGAGGCCCTGTCGCCGATGTCCTTGACGGTGTCCTCGGCCGCCTCGGCGGTACCGGCCTTCTCCTGCGCCTTCTCTTCGGAGGCGGAGGCGGAGGCGGACGGGGCGGGGCTCTCCTCCACCTGCTTGCCCTTCGGGGCGAAGACGTCCTCGAGGGCGCCCCCGAGGTCCTCCAGGAGGCTGCGGTCGGTCTTCGAAGGGGTGGGATCGGGCTCGGCCGGGTCCTCGGCGGAGGGGGCGGAGGCGGAGGGAACGGGCGCAGGTTCGTCCTCGTCGTCGGAACCTGAATCCGACGGAGGGGACGACGCGGACGTGCCCTGGTCCGTGCCCTGGTCCGCCTCCGGGGCCTGCTGCCCGGGGGCCTCCGCCGAGGTCTCCTCGTCCGGGGACGCGCTCCCGCTCGCCGACGCGGACGGCGTGGGCGAGGCGGAGGCGTCGTCCTCGGCTCCCTCGACGATCTCCAGACAGGCCTGGTACTCGTCGACGGTCAGGCTGTTCGCCGTCGGCTTCCCGTCGTTGCCGTCGGCGAGGGCCAGCGTCGGCGTGAACCCCATCCCCATGAGGACCGCCGTGGGCATCGCCGCCAGGGCTATCGCCTTGCCGCTCGGCACGTGCAATCTGGTGAGCAGCGGTTTCCTCGGGGCCGCGTGGCGCGGTCCGCGCACCCCGTCAGCCGACACGGTGCCCCCCTGCCGCCCTGACGCCGTCCGCCCCTCCGTCCTCACCCTTCCCGTGAGGAGCGGCCGGGAACCGCGGCGTCACGGCGGGGCCGTGGAGCGTGCCGTCCAGCGCCGCCTCACCTGTGGGCGCGTCGGCGCCGTCGTGCTCGCCCGCTGCCTCGACCGGCGGCTCGCCCGGCACCCAGGAGAGGGAGAGCGCACCGCCGACCAGCGCGAGCAGGAAGCCGGCCAGGAAGCCGCCTATGTTGGAGATCACCAGTGACACCAGGGCCAGCAGGATCGTCGCGACACCGGCGAAGACCCGGGTGGCGGACTGGAACCACATGGTCAGGCCCAGCGTGACCAGCAGCACGCCGATGATCAGCGAGCCCGCACCGGCCGTCGTGGCCATGGCGATCGACATGTGGCCCAGCTTGAGCGTGGCGTAGGGGAAGTACGCGATGGGGATGCCGCCCAGCAGCGTGAACAGACCGGCCCAGAACGGCCGGGTGCCCCGCCAGTCGCGGAATCGCAGACGCAGCCGGGTGAAGGTACCGGTGCTCTGGACCGGAGTCTCGGCACTCATGGAAAACAGCTCCCTGGGTCCGGGGAAGTACGTACCGGCTCGGCCGTAGGCGTGGAAAGCCGGAAGTGTGGGTCGGTGAGGGTGGCCCGGCACGCGGACCTGCCGGGCTGCAGACGGAGAAGCGATGGCTTCTCCGCCCCCGGGACAGCTCAGCTGCCCCGGGTCACCCCGGTGACGGAGCCGTCAGTAGCACTCCATGTCCGGGTCCATACCGAGACGCATCGACAGGCCGTTCAGCGTGAACGTGCCGGCCGTGGTCGCCCACGCCGTCTGCTCGACGCCGTAGAGGTGGGCCACCCTCGCCTGCTGGGCGAAACCGCCCGGCTTGGTGGTCTTCTCGTCCTTGTTCACGGGACCGCGGCTCTTGTCCTGGAGCGCAACACCGATGTCGATGTCCTCGAACTTCGCGTCGGCGTCGAGCTGGGCGACGTCGATGTAGAGGTTCTCGGCCGTGACCGGCTTCTTCGGGTTGTTGCCCGCCTCAAGACGAAGGTAGACCGTCTTGCCAATGAGAGGGACCTTCGTCGCCACCGACTGGCACATCTTGGTGATCTCCGCGGTGTCGAACGACGAGATCGCGACCGGGACCGGCTTCTTTTCCTTGCCCTCGGTCGACGCGTAGACGGTGTCGACACCGCCGTACTGGGCGAACCCGTCGCCCTTCAGGTAATCGGCCGTCACCTTGAACTGCTGGCCCGACACGCTGAACGACGCCGCGAGGGCGCCCTGCGCCAGGCCGACACCCACCGCCGCCGTCGCGAGCACGCTGGGCACCATGACCACGGCGAACCGCTTCCATCTGGTCCCGCCACGCACTTGGGACTCCATCTTTCCTCCTTCTCGGACGTACATCTCCTGCTCCGGCCCGTCGCCGTGAACGACGGCTCGGCCGGGCAGGGATGGGAGAAGTGCAACGTCCTCGGGAAGGAGAGCGCCCGCGCTCGGCGGCGCGCACGACGCGCCCGATCACCGGCGATCACCCCCGAGCGACAACCACTGGTCGCGCCTGACACGCATCACGCACAACCCTGCCGGACAGGCTTCGCCGGGTGGGCGAAGACCCCCTGTCCGAGAACCGGCGTCACTGCCGCCGGTCCTGCTCGGTGGGGACCCAGGAGTTCCCGCGGCCCGACCGGCTGTCGGGTGTACGGGTAAGGGACCGAGCGTCGCCGATCGTGGTGCATTCTCGCCGTCGGCACAAGGGGGTTCGTTACTCGCCGGTAATGACCGGATGACCGTGCGGCGGCACGCCGGTGCCGCACGGCGACGCTGGGTGCACCGGAAGCGCCGTACGGAACAGCCGATCCGCGGACGGAATCAGACAGATCGCCGATCGCGACTTACTGGCAGTAACAGCGGCCGCGATTGCCAAGATTCGGCAAAGCGCGGCCGCATGGACATCGTGATCCGTTCGACGGCTCGAACCCCGTGAACCCGAATCACCGGCAGATCAACCGGAATCGGGCAACGGCGCCCGGATGGCTCAGAACAGGGCCCGCGCCAGCGCCCGACGGGCGGCGATCACGCGCGGATCGTCGGCGCCGACCACCTCGAACAGCTTCAGCAGCCGCACCCGTACGGTCTCGCGGTCGTCGCCCGCCGTGCGCCCCACCGTCTCGATGAGCCGGCCGAAGGCGTCCTCGACATGACCGCCCGCCAGGTCCAGGTCGGCTGCGGCGATCTGCGCCTCGGCGTCCCCCGGCTTCTCGGCGGCCTCCTTGCGCACCTGCTGGGGGTCCATCTCCTGCACGCGCTGGAGCAGTTCGGCCTGGGCGAGACCCAGTGCGGCCTCGGGGTTGGTCGGGTCGTCGGCGAGCACGTTCCGGTACGCCTGGACGGCGCCGGTGAGGTCACCGCCGTCCAGGGCCCGTACGGCGGCCTCCAGCAGGGCGTCGTACGGGCCGGCCGCCTCGGCCGGAGCGGCCTGCGCGCCGCCGCCCGGCTCGGCTTCGGGGTCGACGACGAGGCCGGTCAGGCCGAAGCGCTGCTCGCCGACCTGCACCAGCTGGTCCAGGGTCTGGCGGATCTCCGCCTCGCCCATGGCCCCCTGGAAGAGCGGCAGCGCCTGCCCGGCGACCACCGCGAAGACCGCCGGGATCCCCTGGATCCCGAACTGCTGCATCAGCATCTGGTTGGCGTCGACGTCGATCTTGGCGAGGAGGACGCGCCCGTTGTACTCGACGGTGAGCCGCTCCAGCAGCGGGCTCAGCTGCTTGCAGGGCTCGCACCACTCGGCCCAGAAGTCGATGACGACCGGGACCTCGGTGGACCGCTGCAGGACGTCGCGCTCGAATCCGGCCTCGTCGACGTCGATGACGAGATCGGCCGGGGAGATCGCGCCCCCGCCGCCCTGCCGGGCCGCTTCCGCGCGCGCCTGCTCCGCCTTCGCCTTGGCCTCTTGGGCCGCCTTCACCGCGGCGAGGTCGACGACTCCGCTCATGGACATGTTCCGTGGCTGCATGCGTCTATCCTCCCCCGTACACCGCGTGTGCGTGAAAACGCCCGGGAAAGCCAGGCGTACGTGTGTGGTTGGCGCCGGGTCCCCACCCCACGCCGGTGGTCGTCGCTCGGGCACGCCGGTCACGCGTGCTTTCGCTACGGGTCGTAGCGTAATACCGGCCGGTCCCCGCTGAACAGGGCGCCCCGGTGATCTCCCTCACGTACGGCCGCGCGGAGTCCGCCGTTATCGTCGTGCCATGCAGAGCCGCACCCCAGCCGGTCACGCCGGGCGTCCGCGCAGCGCCGCCGCGGACGCCGCGATCCTGGCCGCGACCCGTGCCGCTCTGGTCGAGCTGGGGTGGTCCAAGCTCACCCTGGGGGACGTGGCGCTCCGCGCCGGGGTCGCGAAGACCACCCTCTACCGGCGCTGGGCGGGCAAGAACGAGCTGGTCGTGGACGCGGTCGCGGAACTCTTCGACGAGCTGGCCCTGCCCGACCGCGGCTCGCTGGCCGCCGACATCGAGGGCGTGGTGCTCCAGTTCGCCGCGATCCTGGCGCGTCCGGAGGCCCGGAACGGGCTGATGGCGGTGGTCGCGGAGGCCACCCGGGACGACGCCCTGCGCGAGCGCATCCGCGCCTCGATCGTGGACCGGCAGAAGCGCCTCGTCCTCGCCGGCCGGGCGCGGGCGCAGGCGCGGGGCGAGCTGCCGCCGGAGTCCGACGCCGGCGAGGCGGCCCGCACGGTCGACCTGATCTTCGACATGGTGGCCGGCGCGGTGGTGCACCGCACCCTGGTGAGCGCGGAACCGGCCGACGAGGAGTGGGTGCACGGCTTCACCCGGGTCCTGCTCTCGGGTCTTGCAGCGGCAGCGCCCTGAACCGGCCACGGTCGGCCGGTAGCCGCCTGTCACCGCCCCCGGTGCGCTGCGAGGATCGTGATCACCCCGCACCGGGACGCAGGGGACGCACGGGACGCCGAGCAGCCAGGGAGGCGCACATGACCGGGACAGGGACCGAACCCGCCACCGCACGGATCGACACCTCCAGGCCGCACCCGGCCCGGGTCTACGACTGGTTCCTCGGCGGCAAGGACAACTACCCGGTCGACGAGGAGCTGGGCCGGCGGATCATGAGCGTCGACGGCACGGCCCGGCACATCGCCCGCACCAACCGCTGGTTCATGCAGCGGGTCACCCGGTGGCTGGCCGGCGAGGCGGGCGTCCGCCAGTACCTGGACATCGGTACCGGCATCCCCACCGAGCCCAATCTGCACCAGGTGGCCCAGGGCATCGCGCCCGAGTCCCGCGTGGTCTACACGGACAACGATCCCATCGTGCTGAAGCACGCCGAGGCGCTGCTGCGCAGCACCCCCGAGGGCGTCACCGACTACGTCCAGGCCGATGTGCGCGAGCCCGGCCGCATCCTGGAACAGGCCCGCGAGAAGCTGGACTTCGGCCGGCCGGTGGCGCTGTCCCTCGTCGCGCTGACGCACTTCCTCGGCGACGGGGACGATCCGTACGGGCTGGTGGCGCGGCTCGTCGAGGCGCTGCCCTCCGGCAGTCATCTGGTCCTGTCGCAGCTCACGGCGGACTTCGACCCCGAGGCGGTCGGCCGCGGGGTCGAGATGTACAGGGCGGGCGGCGTCACCCTCGCACCCCGCACACGTGCGGAGATCGCCCGCTTCTTCGAAGGACTGGAGCCGGTCGCTCCGGGCCTGGTCCAGCTGACCGACTGGCATCCCGAGCTCGCCGTCGGGGAGAGCACCGACGAGAACGCCGTGATCTCGCTGTACGGGGCGGTGGCCCGCAAGCCGTGACACGATCGCGCGGCGGGGCCCACTCATGTCGAGCGGGCCCCGCCGGCCGCCGGATCCCCACCGGGAAACGGGCGACGGAACCCCTTGTTATGGTGCCCCGATGACATCGGTCAGGAAGTTCCAAGTCACCTTCGACTGCGCGGAACCCGAGCGCCTCGCTCGTTTCTGGTGCGAGGTGTTGGGATACGTCGTACCGCCGCCGCCGGAGGGGTTCGCCACCTGGGACGACTACCATCACTCGCTGCCGTCCGAGCATGAGGTCGCATGGTTCGCGTGCGTTGACCCCTCAGGTGTGGGCCCGCGGCTGCTCTTCCAGCGCGTCCCCGAAGGCAAGGTCGTCAAGAACCGGGTGCATCTCGACGTGCGGGCCGGTACCGGGCTCGTGGGTGAGGAGCGCCTCGCCACGCTCGAGGCCGAGTGCGCACGACTGGCCGCGCTCGGCGCGGTGCACGAGCGAACGCTGTACGCCGACGAGGACAACGAGTCGTGCATCGTGATGCGGGACATCGAGGGCAACGAGTTCTGTCTCGACTGAGCGTCTCCCGTGCCGCGGTGCCCCGGCCGACGGGCTGTGCCCGGTGGGGCGGAGGCCGGCCGGGTGACCCACTCGCCGCTCACCGGCATCGGTCCGTGGTGGAGCGGGGCTCCACGGCCGGGTTCCGTGCCGCCCGCCGTGCGGACCGGATCACCGCGGCACGCGCGGAAACCGGTCGGGGAGGCGCGTCGAGCCGCGGATACGGGGTTCCGAATTCCTGGCCCCGCGCCGCGGAATCCCGGCGGACGGCGCCCCGCGCCGCCCCCTCCGGTCGTCCCACCGGTGCGCCGACGTGATTCGAGGGACTCCGCGCCGCAGAATCCTGGCGGACGGCGCCCCGCGCCGCCCCCTCCGGTCGTCCAACCGGTGTGCCGACGTGATTCATGGGACACAGAAGGGCACTACCTTGCGCATACTCGGACGCGCGCTGGGCACCACGCTCACCGCGGCTCTCGGCTCGCTGCTGCTGACCGTTCCGGGAGCCTCCCCGGCGTTCGCGGCGGACCCCGTACCGCTGCCGATGTACTCCCTCGCCGACATGGAGGTCGACGGGAGCAACCGGCAGGTCTTCCTCAGCATGCCCGCGGGAGCGGACGGCCGGGTCGTGGTGACGGACTACGACGGCGGGAACAGCACCTGGCTGGGCGGCCTGCCGGGCGCCGGCGGGCTGGCCCTCTCGCCCGACTCCCGGACCCTCTACGTGGCCGCGCGGGACATCGACACCATCGTCGCGTACGACACCGCGACACTGACGGAGACCGCACGGTACTTCGTGGGCGAGGACACCGCCCCGTGGAGCCTGGCTCTCGCGGGCGGGAAGCTGTGGTTCGGATACGGCAGCACCGGGGACCTCGGGTCGGTCGACGTGTCCGGTGCCGAACCGGTGGTCGAGCTCGGTCTGGACGGTTCGCTGGACCGGGGGGCGGATCTCGTCGCCTCTCCCGCCGACCTCGACGTGCTGGTGGCCGGCACGGGCAACCCCGACGTCAACACCCTCACGGTGTACGACGTGAGCAGCGGATCACCCGAGGTGACCGCTCGACGGGTCTTCTCCGGGACCGAGATGAACGGTCTGCGGGACCTGGACGTGACACCCGACGGCCGGAGCGTCGTCGTGGCCGCCCTCGTATCGCCCGGCTACCAGGCCTTCCGCCTCGACGACCTCTCGGACCAGGGAACCCCCGCGGCTTCGTCCTCTCCCCTGGCCGTCGCCGTCGCACCCGACGGCACGGTGGCCGGAGGAACCTCCAACAACAGCGTCGACGTGCCGGACCTGTCCTTCTACGCGCCGGGCGCCGCGGCTCCGCTGACCACGGTCGAGCTGGGCGGTGACACCGAGAGCCTGGTGGAGGAGGGGCTGGCCTGGGCGCCGGACAGGAGCCGGGTCTTCGCCGTGACGCGGCAGACCGGCGTCATGGGACTCCGGTTCCACGCGCGGCAGGTCGCCACCACCGTGCAGACCACCCTCGCCCTCGAGGCGCCCCCGACCAGCAGGAGGTACCGGGAACTGACCGTCACCGGCACCCTCGCTCCGGCGGCCAGCTTCGCTCCCGGCACCACCGTCGCGGTGAAGCGCTACGACGCCGCCGCTCCGGAAGGGACCTCGCTGGGCACCGTCACCGTGTCGGCCGACGGCACCTTCACCGTGACCGACACGCCGAGCAGGACCGGTCAGGTGAGGTACGGCGTGACGTACGCCGGTGACCCCTGGCACACCGCGGCCTCCGCCGAGGTGACCGTGGAGATCACCCGCCGCTGACATGGCCTCCGGCGCGGACGTCGCCGTGGCCCGGTTCAGAACCACGGGTCCCGGCGATCTCCCCTCCGCGCGGTCCCGGAGCAGGACACCGGCTCCCCGCCCGGAACACCTCCGACCGGCAGCCGCGACGGCGGGGGCAGCCGCGTCGGCGGACGCCCCCGCCGCCCTGACCGAGTGGCGTCGCGCCTAGAAGCCGGCGGGCTCCGTGTACACGCCCCACTCGTCGCGCAGGACACCGCAGATCTCGCCGAGCGTCGCCTCCGCGCGCACGGCGTCCAGCATCGGCTCGATCATGTTGGCGCCGGAACGGGCGGCCGCGACCATGGCGTCGAGCGCGCCGCGCACCTTCGCGTCGTCGCGGGCGGCCTTGCGCTCGCCGAGGAGCCGCACCTGCTCACGCTCCACCTCGTGGCTGACGCGCAGGATCTCCAGGTCGCCGGTGACGGACCCGGTGTGGACGTTGACGCCGACGACCCGCTTGTCGCCCTTCTCCAGCGCCTGCTGGTAGCGGAACGCCGACTCGGCGATCTCGCCGGTGAACCAGCCGTCCTCGATGCCGCGCAGGATGCCGGAGGTGATCGGCCCGATCGGGTGCCTGCCGTCCGGGTGGGCCCGCAGGCCCCGCTCCTTGATCTGCTCGAAGATCTTCTCGGCATCCGCCTCGATGCGGTCGGTGAGCTGCTCGACGTACCAGGAACCGCCCAGCGGGTCGGCGACGTTGCCGACGCCGGTCTCCTCCATCAGCACCTGCTGGGTGCGCAGGGCGATCTCGGCGGCCTGCTCGCTGGGCAGCGCGAGGGTCTCGTCGAGGGCGTTGGTGTGCAGGGAGTTGGTCCCGCCGAGCACGGCGGCCAGGGCCTCCACGGCGGTCCGTACGACGTTGTTGTACGGCTGCTGCGCGGTCAGCGAGACACCGGCGGTCTGGGTGTGGAAGCGCAGCCACTGCGCCTTGTCGCTCTTCGCGCCGTAGACGTCCCGCATCCAGCGGGCCCAGATCCGCCGGGCCGCGCGGAACTTGGCGATCTCCTCGAAGAAGTCGACGTGCGCGTCGAAGAAGAAGGACAGGCCGGGCGCGAACACGTCCACGTCGAGCCCGCGGCTGAGCCCCAGCTCCACGTACCCGAAGCCGTCCGCGAGCGTGTACGCCAGCTCCTGCGCGGCCGTCGCCCCGGCCTCGCGGATGTGGTATCCGGAGACCGACAGCGGCTTGTAGGCGGGGATGCCGGCCGCGCAGTGCTCCATGAGGTCGCCGATGAGGCGCAGATGGGGCTCGGGCTGGAAGAGCCACTCCTTCTGCGCGATGTACTCCTTGAAGATGTCCGTCTGCAGGGTGCCGTTGAGCACGCCGGGGTCGACGCCCTGGCGCTCGGCGGCGACGAGGTACATGCAGAAGACGGGCACGGCGGGCCCGCTGATCGTCATGGAGGTCGTCACGTCCCCGAGCGGGATCTCCCGGAACAGGACCTCCATGTCGGCGGCCGAGTCGATCGCCACCCCGCAGTGGCCGACCTCGCCCAGGGAGCGCGGGTCGTCGGAGTCGCGGCCCATGAGCGTCGGCATGTCGAAGGCGACGGAGAGGCCGCCCCCGCCGTTGCCGAGGATCATCTTGTACCGCTCGTTGGTCTGCTCGGCGTTGCCGAACCCGGCGAACTGCCGGATGGTCCACGTGCGCCCCCGGTAGCCGGTCGGATACAGCCCGCGGGTGAAGGGGTACTCCCCCGGCCAGCCGATCCGCTCGAACCCGTCATAGGTGTCCCCGGTCCGGGGTCCGTACACCGGCTCCACGGGATCGCCGGAGAGCGTGGTGAAATCCGCGTCGCGCTTGCGAGCGGCGTCGTAGCGGGCCTGCCAGCGTCGGCGGCCCTCCTCGATGGCGTCAGCGTCCATACCCTCGAATTTACTAGGACGTCCTAGTAAATGTCGATGGGAGACCGCCGTACGCTCTTCCGTACGGCGGTGAGACGCGTTACGCGACCGCGGGGGCCTCCTGCGCGACCTCGTCCTCCAGCTCGCGGCTGATCCTGCGCTCCACGAAGAACGCGGCGGTGGGGACGGTCCCGGCGAGCAGCACCCAGAGCTGCTTCCTGACCGGCCACTTCGCCTTGGAACCGAGGTCGAAGGCGAAGATCAGGTAGACGACGTACAGCCACCCGTGGGCGATGCTGACCACCTGCGTGAAGTCGGCCGCCCCGCCCATGTCGAGCGCGTACTTGCCGATCATGCCGAGGGTCAGCGCGACGAGGAGGACACCGGTGACGTAGGCCATGATCCGGTAGCGGGTCAGCACGCTCTTCTTCATGCACACGAGCGTAACGGCCCGTTCCGGGAGATCTTGGCGGGGGTCGATCCCCCTCGAAGTCAGCGGGTGGCGCCCTCCGGCCACAGGACCCGTACCGGGGTGCCGCTCCGCGTACGAGACCACGTCCGCGGTGCCGCCGAAGCCCCGGGCAGGCTTGCCGTCCCACACCGCGAGGAGTTCGTTGGACAGGCCCACGAGGATCTCCGAGCCCGCCATGTGCGCCTCGGACGTCGACTCGCCCATGCCGGTCTCACGGACGTCGGACGCCTGCCCCAGCAGGACGTCATAGGCGGCGTGGTACCACTCCGGGAGGGCGTCTCGGCACCCGGCCGCTGGAATGCCCACCTCAAGACGGCCACCGTGCTCCACCACGGCTTCGGCGAACCAGGCGTCGGGGCCGTCCGCGATGCACGAAACGCCGACCGGCTCGGCAGCGTCGTAGGCGCCCACTGCCTCGACAAGCATCTCCCGCACGCGCCGCTCCACGTCCGCGGTGAGTCCTCGGTGACCGGTGATCCCCACCCGCGTGCCTGCCCTCCTACAGATAGGCGCCGTGCAGGCGCTCGCCGAAGTCGCGCACCACCTTGGGCGGCGCTGGTCGTGAGGGTACGGCGCACAGCGCGGGCCCAGCAGGATCACGACCGGTGACTCAGCCATTCCTGTGGCAGCTCCTGGCCGGGTTCGTCGAGCCAGTACGTCTGGCCTTCCGGGGTGACGGTCACGCCGAAGCGTTCGCGCGTGGGGTGCCCGTGGGACTCGAACCACTCGTATGCGCGTTCCGCGGTGTCCCACAGCTTGCGGGGGCCGCTCTGGTGGACGGTGCCGTCTTCGACGTGCGCCCACGATCCGTCGCTGGTCCACATGCGGTGGCCAGTGACGGTACCGCCACTCATCTCCTGGGCTTCGCCGACCTCGCCGACGACGAGGGAGTGCATGAAGCGGAAACCCTCGTCGCCGAGGTCGCGAGGGTCGAAGGCGGCATGCCGGTGGGTGGGGTTGCCAGGCTGCTCCGGGTAGGGGACGCCGTCTGTGCTGTTCTCGTCGCGGGCCTTCATGAAGTAGGAGCCACCGGCCAGAAAGCGTCCCAGGAGGGTGCCGTCCCCGCCGACGGTCATGCGAGCGTTGCCCCAACCGAGGGGACAGACGATGACGCCTCCGGGCCGGACACCGCGTGCCAGGACGTAGGAGAAGGCGTCGAATCCGCAGGTGATGATCAGCCGGTCCAACGGGGTGTCGGCCGGGAAACCGGTACGGGCGTCCGCTGTCCGCACTGTCGGGTGGTAGCCGACCTCGCCGAGGCGGGCCTTGGCCAGACGAGTGAGGTGGGCGTCCACCTCCACGGTGACCAGGTTCTTGTCGCCTGACCGGTGACAGATCAGAGCCGCGTTGTAGCCGGTTCCGGTGGCGACCTCCCCGATCGCGTCGCCGTCCTCGACGCCGAGTGCTTCGAGCATCCGGAGCATGAGGCTGGGCTGGGCTGGGATGAGGAGGAGATGGCCACGCCTTCGGACACCTGCGTCGTCAGCGCGCGGTCGCTGTAGACCGCGTCGAAGTATCCATCGTCGTCGGCCGTGACGACGGCCCACTCACTGTTCACCTGGCGGTGGAAGACGGGGACGAACACGTGGCAGGGCGTCCCGGCGACCGCCCTGTACCGGGCGGGATCGTGGAGGTGACCGTCGTCGGCGAGCCGCTGGGTCATGTCCTGTCGCAGGACTTGGACGGCAGGGGTGTCCGGGTAGCTCAACCGATCGCTCCTCGCAGGAGGGAGGCGTGCGCCTCCGTGATGGGCAGCCCGGTGGCCTGGGCGATGAACTGCCACTGGCCGGCCGGGTTGCACTCGTAGAAGACCCATTCGCCGTCCGGACGTACGGCGAAGTCGAAGGCCCCGTAGTTCATTTGATAGAAGTTCATGAAGCGTCGCACTCGCCGGTTGACATCTTCGGGGATATCGACGGGCTCGTACTCCAGGGCGTCGTAGTCGCTGCGCCAGTCGGCGCGTCCCCGTTCGCTTCTGGAGTGGACGGCGACGGGGAACATGCGGCTCCCGACGACGGTGAGGCGCACCTCGTACGCCTTGGGCACCCACTCCTGGAGATAGTGGGCGGTCAGTTCCAGGGAGTCGTCCAGGTCGCTGACGTCGAGGCGGCGGGTGGGAATCATCAGCGGCGGCCGGCCGACGAGGTCGAGAGAGGCCGCGGCGATGGGCTTGCACGCAAGCGGACCACCGACGTTTTCACCCCATGTGCGTGCGGCGGCGAGGTCGTTGCCGATGAAGGAGCGGGGTACGCGCAGGCCGCACACGGTGGCGGTGGTGAGTTGGCCCGGCTTGTGGGCGCCGGCCCGGTAGACGTCCGGGTGGTTCATCCAGGTGACCGGTAGCGAGGTGAGGACCTGCACCATGCCGACCAGGGCCTGGGACAACGCCCATGCGCGGTAGGCGTCATCGACCTCGGGAGAGAGGACCGGGAGGCCGGGCCGCCCGTAGTAGACGGCCCGGACCTCCTGGAACCGCACCGCGCGCCGGCTGGTCTCCAGGCTTCCGATCCATCCGGGCGCTGTGGCCCTGTGCTCGGCGGCCAGGGCGACCTGCTGGGGGAACTCGGCCAGATCGAACCGCAGTACAGGCGTTCCGCTCTCGGTGAGTGCGTGAACCACCAGGTCGGCGGTGGGATCGAGTTGCTCGGCGACGACGAGGACATGCCCGCGCGGTGTGGTCACTGTGTTACCTCGCGGCCTTCATCAGGCCGTGCGCGGCCGGCGCCTGCCCGGGGTCGGGCTCCTCGAACAGGTACGGGTCCTTCGTCTCGTCCGCCGGCCCGTTGGAGTCGTTGTTGGTTGCGGTGGAGGAGGCCGCGACGGGTTCCATGGCCCACAGTCCGCCGTCGGGGGTGACGTTGAACTGGCGGTCCTCGTCATAGTGGAACGAGCTGGGGTCGATGGTGACGGTGTAGGTGGGTGCCGGCGCCTGGGCGCCGAGGGGTACGAGGGTCGTGGTCATAAGGACTGCCTCCTTGAATGAGTGTGGATGTCGTCGTGCGGCCCGCCCCGGTGACGGTGCGAGTGGGGTCGCCGGGGCGGGGTGGTGCCCCACCTCCCTGGCGCGGTCTTCCGTCGGGGAGCCATCGGATCGGTTGTGCAGGGAGACGGGAGTCGGGTGTTCAGGCGCGGTCCCTCGCGGCGCAGTACTGCCACACCATGTGGTCCAGTTCGGCGATGCACATCGCGCAGCCGTAGAGCGGGGCCTGTGCGCCGGAGGAGACGACGGGACCGATCCAGGCCACGGTGACGTTCGAGCGTCGGCAGTACAGCCAGCACGTGCCGGTGGCCCAGGGGCCGTCCGGCAGTCGGCGGCCCTCGGAAGTGGGGGCGTCACACGCGATGCGTCCGGGAGTGCTCACCGGGATGCGACGGCAAGACCGTGGAGACGGTGTCGAGGACACCTGCGGGGCGGCCAGTTGTCGACGAGCGGGATCGTCTTGATCGGCGTCACTTCGTGCTCCTCGCGGATCACGATCCTCTTGCCGTCCGGAGTCACCCGGTACACCGCCATGGTCATCATGTCAGTCCTCAGCTCGCGGACGTTCCGTTGTTCGCTGTCTGTAATCAGTCGACGACACACTGAGTGAGTGAAGGTGCACAGGAAGTGCACAAGAGCGCCGCATGGGTACTCGTGGCCGAGAACATGAGGGGCGGAGCATCCGACTGGGAAGACATCACGTATGAGCGCAGAGAGCACCACGCCTGGGCCGGGCGCCAACGTCAAGGTCCTGCGCGTGCAGCGCGGCTGGCTGCAAGACCATCTGGCCGCCAGGGCGGGCATGTCGAAGTCCATGCTCGGCAAGATCGAGCGGGGTGAGCGCCCACTGACCCAGGGCATGGGCGCGGCATTGTCGAACGCTTTCGGGATCACGCTCGACGAGCTGCTCGGCCAGAGCCCGGTCGCCCCGGGCGAGGAGGACCGGCTGGAGGAACTGCGGAATGTCATACGGCGCTTCGATCTGCCCACGGACGAGCCGGTGCGCGCCGAACTCCTGGAGCAGGGCCTGGCGGAACTCTTCCAGCTCCGCGGCGACGCCGATCTGGCCGGGGTGACGCAGCGGTTGCCCGGTCTGCTGCGCCGGGCGCAGGACCACGCACATGCGACAGGTCTGCCGGAGCACTGGGCGCGGGTGGCTGACGCCTACAGCGCGGTCTACTGGCTCGCCGCGCGGCACCGCTGGATGACGCTGGCGGAACTGGCGGTGGTCAAGCAGCGGCAGGCGGCGGAGCGGGCGAACGCGTTGACTCGCGCCGTCGCGGCCCGGGACGAGGCCGGTACGTTCCTCAACGGAGGAGATTTCGCGGGCGGCCTTGCCGTGGTCGACCAGGCGGTGGTGGAGGTCGAGTCGACGCTGTCGGGCCGGACCCGCAGCCTCGGGCTGCTGCATCTGCGGGGGATGACGCTCGCCGGCCGACTGGCGGACAAGAAGACCGCGCAGCGGCACATCGTGGCGGCGCTGAAGGCGGCCGAGGTCATCGACACGGATGTGAACGTCAACGGCATGCACTTCGGGCCGGAGAACACCGCGACGCACGTGGTGGCGACCAACGCGGACCTGAACCGGCACGCGGACGCCCTGGAGGCCGGGGAGAGGTACCTGCGGGAAGGCCCCACGCTGCCCGCGACGCGCATCGGCCCGCTGCACATGAACGTGGCCCGGTCGAAGCTGGCGCTCGGGGACCGTGACGGGGCGGTGGACTCTCTCGCCGACGCGTGGAGGGCGACGCCTCAGATGGCGAAAGTGCACCCGACCTTCCAGGAACTGAGCCGGGTGCTGGTGTCGCTGCACAAGCGGAGCAACCCGAAGGTGACCGCGCTGGCGAAGCGGGCGGGGATCGCCCTGTAGCGAGGGGCAGCAGTAGCCGTTCGCCGGCTCACCGCTGTACACCATCATGGTGAAGAGGCTGCGCCCCTGAACGCTGCCGCCGCGCCGTGGCATCGGCCGTCACTCTTCGTCGAAGTCCCCCGCCGCCAGCCGCAGCGGGCGGAGCATCGCGAAGATCTCGCCGCACTCCTCGGCGTCGTAGGCGCCCAGGCCGAAGTCCACGGCCATCAGGTCGCGGGTGGCGGACTCGACCACCTCGCGGCCCTTGCCGGTGATGGTCGCGAGGGTGCCGCGGCCGTCGTTGGGGTTGGGGCGCTTGGCGACCAGGCCCGAGCGCACCAGGCGGTCCACGGTGTTCGTCACCGACGTGGGGTGCACCATGAGCCGCTCGCCGATCTTGGACATCGGCAGCTCGCCCGATTTGGAGAAGGTCAGCAGCACCAGGGCCTCGTACCGCGCGAACGTGAGTCCGTACGGCTTGACGACCGCGTCCACCTCGGCCAGCAGGATCTGCTGCGCCCGCATGATCGAGGTGATCGCGGCCATCGACGGCACGTTTCCCCAGCGCTGCTTCCAGAGCTCGTCGGCGCGGGCGATGGGATCGAACGAGAGACTGAGCGGCTTCGGCACGGACCAGACCCTACCGGCCGGTCATATGCCGGTCAGCCCCGTCTCACTCATCGGTCCCCGCCGGCCGTCACCTCGCGCCAGGTGCCGTTCCACGGTCTCCACCTTGGACGTCAGTCCGTCCTCCACACCCGGGCGGATGTCCGCCTTGAGGACCAGGGAGACGCGCGGTGCGCGCGCCTCCACGGCGGCCACGGCGCGCTTGACCACGTCCATCACCTCGTCCCACTCACCTTCGATCGAGGTGAACATGGCGTCCGTGCGGTTCGGCAGGCCGGATGCGCGGACCACCCGCACGGCGTCGGCGACGTACTCCCCCACGTCCTCGCCGACGCCCAGCGGCGTCACGGAGAAGGCGACGATCATGCGCCCACGACCCCCTCGCCGCGGGCGCGGGAGGCGATCACCGCGTCCTCGGCCTCGCGCTTGAGCCGGCGGTCGGCGAAGAAGCCGCCGGTGGGCAGGACCGACATCAGGAAGTAGAAGGCGGCGGTCCCCGGCGACCACTTGGCGCGGTTCCAGGCGTCGGCCCAGAAGAGCACGTACAGGACGAAGAGGAAGCCGTGGACCGCACCCATCACCGGGACGGCGTTGAAGTCGGTCGTCCGCTTCAGGACCGAGCAGACGAGCAGCAGCAGGAACGAGATCGCTTCGGGGCCCGAGACCAGGCGGAGGCGGCGGAGGGCGGAGGCGGTCTTGATGTCCACGGGTCACCTTCGGTGGGAGAGACGTCGGCGTCGACGGGTCGGACGCCTTGTGAACGCACGCACAAGCGTCACGCCATTGTGGCAAACGCCGTCCGCGATCACCGGAGGGGGGCCCGCGCGTCCCGTAAGGGGCCGGTCAGGGTGCGACTCCACCTTCGGGATCTGTCGGCGGGGGCGAAGGTGCGGATAACGTCACAGGCGTGGCGATGTTCCGACTTCAGAGCAGCAAGGTGCTCGCCGTCGACATGACCGGGGACGCCGTGAAGGCGAAGAACGGCTCCATGGTCGCGTACGACGGGGAGATGGCCTTCAAGAAGCTCAGCGGTGGCGGTGAGGGGCTGCGGGGGATGGTGACCCGGCGGCTCACGGGTGAGCAGATGACGCTGATGGAGGTGAAAGGGCACGGGACCTGCTTCTTCGCGGACCGCGCCTCCGAGATCAATCTGGTGGGTCTGCAGGGCGACAAGCTGTACGTGGAGTCCAGCAACCTGCTGGCGACGGACGGGGGGCTGCGCACCGGGACCACGTTCACGGGGATGCGCGGGGCCTCGCAGGGCAACGGGCTGTTCACGACCACGGTCGAGGGACACGGCCAGGCCGCGCTCCTGTCCGACGGGCCGGCCGTGCTGCTGCGGGTCAGCCCGCAGTACCCGCTGACGGTCGACCCCGGCGCCTACGTGGCCCACCAGGGGAACCTGCGGCAGTCCTTCCAGTCGGGCGTGACCTTCCGCACGCTGGTGGGAGAGGGCGGCGGCGAGGCCTTCCAGATCCGGTTCGAGGGCGACGGGCTGGTCTACGTGCAGCCCAGTGAGCGGAACACGATCGCGGGGGACGTGTGACATGGGCTTCCGGGAGATCAACTCGAAGATGATCGAGGCGACCGTGTCGCCGGGGCAGCGGCTGTTCAGCCAGCGCGGCGCGATGCTCGCGTACAAGGGCGAGGTCGCCTTCACCCCGAACCTGCACGGCGGGCAGGGCGGGGTGATGTCGATGATCGGGCGGCGGGTCGCCGACGAGGACACGCCCCTGATGACCGTCGAGGGCAGCGGCACCGTCCTGTTCGGGCACGGTGGCCACCACATCCAGGTGATCGACCTCGCCGGGGACACGCTGTACGTCGAGGCCGACCGGCTGCTGGCCTTCGAGGGCACGCTGCAGCAGGGGACGGTGTTCCTGGGTTCGCAGGGCGGGGTGATGGGCATGGTCCGGGGGCAGGTCTCCGGGCAGGGCCTCTTCACGACCTCGCTCAAGGGGCACGGCGCGGTCGCCGTGATGGCCCACGGAGGGGTGGTCGAGCTCCCGATCACCCCGCAGCGGCCGGTGCGCGTCGACCCGCAGGCCTACGTCGCCCACCACGGCGACGTCCGCAACAAGCTGTCGACCGCCCTCGGCTGGCGGGACATGGTGGGCCGGGGCTCCGGCGAGGCCTTCCAGTTGGAACTGAGCGGCAGCGGTGCCGTGTACGTGCAGGCGTCGGAGGAGAAGCTGTGAGCACCACCGTCCACGACCCGACGACGCTGCCGTCCGACGACAACGTCGATCCCTACACCTTCTGCGTGGAGCTCAAGGGCACCCAGTGGTTCATGCAGAAGGGGAAGATGATCGCCTACTACGGTTCGATCGATTTCAACGGCATCGGGCACGGGCGGCTCGACCGGCTCGTCCGTACGTCGTTCCATTCGCCTCTGCACGCGAGCGACTGGGTCGTGGCGGAGGGATCGGGCAAGATGCTCCTCGCCGACCGGGCCTTCGACGTGAACGCGTACGACCTCGAGGACGGCAACCTGACCATTCGCTCAGGCAACTTGCTGGCTTTTCAGCCAAGTCTGTCGCTGAAGCAGTCGATCGTGCCGGGCTTCCTGACGCTGATCGGGACCGGGAAGTTCGTGGCCGCGTCGAACGGTCCGGTGGTGTTCATGGAACCTCCCATCCGGGTGGATCCGCAGGCGCTGGTCGGGTGGGCGGACTGCCCGTCCCCGTGCCACCACTACGACCACGGCTACATGACCGGTCTGATGGGCGGTCTACGTGCGATGACGGGCCTCGGCGGGGCCTCCGGCGAGGAGCACCAGTTCGAGTTCGTGGGGGCGGGCACGGTGCTGCTCCAGTCGTCCGAGGCGTTGCT
Source organism: Streptomyces pimonensis (assembly GCF_041380215.1). NCBI lineage: Bacteria > Bacillati > Actinomycetota > Actinomycetes > Kitasatosporales > Streptomycetaceae > Streptomyces > Streptomyces pimonensis. The sequence goes on along the minus strand of NZ_JAHWZY010000002.1, from coordinate 288,287 downwards.
GGCGGAGCAGGCCACGGGGGCGACTCCGCACGAGCCCGGGGTGCCCGGGAGCGGGGTTCCGGGTGGCCACGGCCAGGGTGCGGGCGCACCGCGCCTTCCCGGACAGCTGGGAGACCTCCAGCGTCGCTTCGGGCTGTGAGCGGTAATGTGCGGGGTGTGACATCGAACGCCTGCGCGTGGCGTCACACGGAAGCCTTATTAGTTCGCCATTCAACTTCCTTAGGTAGACTTCATTCATGGAGACCGAGACGGCCACCCGCTGGCTGACCAATGCGGAGCAGTGCGCCTGGCGCACCCACCTGGAGGTCAACAGGCTGTTGACGTACCAGCTCGAGAAGGACCTGCAGCCGTTCGGACTGACGATGAACGACTACGAGATCCTGGTGAACCTGTCCGAGTCGGAGGACCGGCGGATGCGGATGAGCGACCTCGCCTCCGCGACCATGCAGTCCAAGAGCCGCCTCTCGCACCAGATCACCCGCATGGAGAACGCGAGCCTGGTGCGGCGGGAGAACTGCGAGTCCGACCGCCGCGGGCTCTACGCGGTCCTCACCGACCAGGGTCTGGAGACCATGCGGAAGGTCGCGCCCCATCACGTGGCGTCCGTGCGCCGGCACTTCATCGACCTGCTCTCCCCCGAGGCCCTCATCGAGCTCGACAAGGCCCTCAAGCCCATCGCCGAGCACCTGCGGGGGCAGCGGGGACGTCACTGACGCCCTTCAGCGGGCGAGCGGCAGGCGGAGTTCGAACAGGGCTCCGCCGGTCGGCGCCGCGTCCGCCGTGAGCGTCCCGCCGTGCCGTACGGCGACGTCCCTCGCGATCGCCAGCCCCAGCCCCGCGCCACCGTCGTCGCGGCTGCGGGCGGCGTCCAGCCGTACGAACCGCTGGAAGATCCGCTCCCGGTCGGCCCCGGCCACCCCGTCGCCGTCGTCGGCCACCTCCAGGACCGCCCAGCCGCCCTCCCGTCGCACGGTCACGGTGACCCGCTCGCGGGCGTGCCGGCCGCCGTTGTCCAGCAGATTGGCGAGCACGCGCCCCAGCTGTCCCCACGATCCGGTCACCTCCGCCGGCTCCGCGTCCACTGTCACGCCCGTACGTCCCGCGGCCTCCTCGCGGGCCAGCGCGGCCAGGTCGACCCGGGCGTCGGCGGGCCGCTCCCCCGCGTCCAGCCGGGCGAGCAGCAGCAGATCGGCGGCGAGGCGCTGGAGCCGCACGGTGTCCTCGACGGCGCCGTCCAGATCGAGCAGCTCGGGGTGGGCGGCGGCCACCTCCAGCTGGGTGCGCAGGGACGCGATCGGGCTGCGCAGTTCGTGCGAGGCGTCGGCGACGAACCGCCGCTGCCGCTCCACGGACGCCTCCAGGGCGGCGAGCGTCTCGTTGGTGGTGCGGGCGAGACGGGCGATCTCGTCGTGGGTCGCCGGTTCGGGGACGCGGCGGGCGAGGTCCTCGGAGGCGGTGATCGCGGCCATCTCGCTCCGGATGCCCTCCACCGGGCGCAGGGCGCGGCCGGTGACCAGCCAGGTCACGCCGGCGACCACGCCGAGCAGGACGGGGAGGCCGATGAGCATCCCGGTCAGCGTGGTGCTCACGGCGCTGTGCTCGGCGGCGAGCGGGGCGCCCGCGTAAACGGTGAGACGGCCCCGGTCGGAGGTCTCCACCTCCAGGACGGCGAAACGGTAGTCCTCGGTGTCGCCGTCGATGGTGGCGGAGCCGTTGGTGAAGGCGGTCCCGTCGTCGATCTCGCCGGGGGCGGGGGAGTCACCGGAGTCGTCCGCGTCGTCGCCAAAGTCCTCGTCGTCCTCGTCCGGCTCCGGCGACCGCGGTGTCACGTCGGCCGTGGCGGTGCCGGTGATCCGCTCCAGGTCCTCGCTCGCCGCGACCAGCCGTCCGTCCTCGTCGACGACCTGCACCGGGCGGTCCTCGCCGTCCAGCCCCGACAGGTCGCCGTACGGCGTCCGGGCGACGAGTTCGGAGGCGACCGCCCGCGCGGCGCGCTCCGCCTGGGTGTCGGCCTCGCCGATCAGGTTGGAGCGCAGGGACAGCAGTACGGCGGTGCCGGCCACGACGAGGGCGACCGCGACCACGAGGGTGGCGCCGAGCGTCGCCCGCGCGCGGACCGAGCCGAACAGGCGGCTCACGGCGCCGTCTCCAGGCGGTAGCCGGCGCCGCGAACGGTCCGGATGAGACCGGCGCGCAGTTTGCGGCGCAGGACGCTGATGTAGACCTCGACGATGTTGGGGTCCCCGTCGTAGGCGAAGTCCCAGACGTGTTCGAGGATGTCGGCCTTGGAGACCACCTCGCCGGCCCGCAGCACCAGGTGCTCGAGCACCGAGAACTCCTTGGCGGTCAGGACCACCTCCCCCTCGCCCAGGAAGACCCGGCGGGCGGCGGTGTCCACCTTGAGGTCGCCGTGCACATGGACCGGGGAGGCCCCGGTGGCCGGCCGGCGGCGCAGCAGCGCCTTGATCCTGGCGACGAGGACGACGTACGAGAACGGCTTGGTGAGGTAGTCGTCGGCGCCGGTGTCCAGGCCCTCGGCCTCGTCGTACTCCCCGTCCTTCGCCGTGAGCATCAGGATCGGCACGTCGTGGCCGGCGGCGCGCAGGGCCGCGCAGACGCGGTAGCCGTTCAGGCCGGGCAGCATGATGTCGAGGATCAGGAGGTCGTACGTCCCCTCCGTGGCCCGGTGCAGCCCCTCCCGGCCGTCGTGGACGACGTCCACGGCGTAGCCCTCGGCCGTGAGGCCCTTGGCGAGGGAGAGGGCGAGGCGTTTTTCGTCCTCCACGATCAACAGGCGCATGGGGTCAAGGGTCGCAAAGGGAACCTGAAGATCCCTTCAGGCGGTTTCAGGTTCCCCTCAGCGCCGGTCGGTGAGATTGATGCCGTACAGCGCGAAACGCAGCGACCCGGGAGGAACCCACATGAGGCGCAACATCGTGATCGCCGTCGTCACGGCCGCGGCCCTGGTCGGGGGCGGTACGGCGACGGCCCTCGCCGTCTCGGGGGACGACGACGGGGCGGCGTCGGCGGCGCAGACGCAGACCCGGGCGGGGGACGACGACAGGCGTGACGGCGGGGAGCGGGACGACGACGGGCACGACGACGAAGGGCGCGACGGCGACCGCGACGAGCGTGCCGTCTCCGGTGACGTGACCGCCGCCGACGCCATCGCCGCCGCGCTGAGGCACACGCCGGGCACGGCCGTCTCCGCCGAGCTGGACGACGACGGGGACGACGACGGCAACGGCGGCAGGACGGTCTGGGAGGTGGACGTCATCGGCGGCAAGGACACCTGGCACAGCGTGCGCGTCGACCCGGGCAGCGGAGAGGTCCTGGACGCCCAGAAGGACGACGAGGACGACGTCGCCGAGGCGCGGGCCGCGTTGCGGGGGACGTCGGTGACGGCCGAGGAGGCCGCGAGGGCTGTTGCCGCCGAGGGGACGGTGACGTCGGTGGACCTGGACGACGACGGGGACGAGGGCTGGGAGGCCGGGACCCGCGCCTCCGGCGGGGACGAGCGGGACTGGCGGGTCGACCCGGGCAGCGGCAAGGTCACGGCCGACCGGGACGACGACTCCGACGACGACTGAGCGTGAGAGGCGGGCGTGGGAGGTTTTCGCCCCCTCCGCCTCTTCCCTCCCCGTCTCCGGGGCTGCGCCCCGGTTCCCTTCGGCCCTGCGGGCCTCGTCCTCGGTCGCCGGACGGGCTAGTCGATGCGGGACGGGCCGGTCGAGGTCAGGCCCGCCACCAGCTCGTCCGCCGCCCGGTACGGGTCCAGGTCGCCGGCGATGATGCGTTCCGCCAGGGCGTCCAGACGGCGGTCGCCGTGGAGGTCGCCGATGCGTTCGCGGAGGGCCGTGACCGCGATGGTCTCGACCTCGCGGGAGGCGCGGGCCAGGCGGCGGGTCGTCAGGACGCCGTGCTCCTCCATCCAGGCCCGGTGCTTCTCCAGGGCCTCGACGACCTCGTCGACGCCCTCCTGGCGCGCGGCGACCGTCTTGACGATCGGGGGGCGCCAGTCGCCGGGGGCGCGGGACTCGCCGAGGCCGAGCATGTGGTTCAGCTCGCGGGCGGTGGCGTCGGCGCCGTCACGGTCGGCCTTGTTGACGACGTAGACGTCGCCGATCTCCAGGATCCCGGCCTTGGCGGCCTGGATGCCGTCGCCCATGCCGGGGGCCAGCAGCACCACCGACGTGTCGGCCTGGGAGGCGATCTCCACCTCCGACTGGCCCACGCCCACCGTCTCGACCAGGACCACGTCGCAGCCCGCCGCGTCCAGGACGCGGATGGCCTGCGGAGCGGCCCACGCGAGGCCGCCCAGGTGGCCGCGGGTGGCCATGGAGCGGATGTAGACGCCGGGGTCGGAGGCGTGCTCCGACATGCGGACGCGGTCGCCGAGCAGGGCGCCGCCGGAGAAGGGGGAGGACGGGTCGACGGCCAGGACGCCGACCCGCCTGCCCTGTTTGCGGTACGCGGTCACCAGGGCCGAGGTGGACGTCGACTTGCCGACGCCCGGGGAACCGGTGAGGCCGACCACGTATGCGTTCCCGGTGAGCGGCGCCAGGGCCGCCATGACTTCCCTGAGCTGCGGGGACGCCCCCTCCACCAGGGAGATCAGCCGGGCCACGGCCCGCGGCCTGCCGTCCCTGGCCTGGGCGACCAGCGAGGGGACGTCCTGCATCACAGCTCCGTTCATGAGAGAAGACCCTGCGAACCCGCGGACAAACCCGGCTCAGGCCTTGGGCACCCGCACGATCAGCGCGTCGCCCTGACCGCCGCCGCCGCACAGCGCCGCCGCGCCGACGCCGCCGCCGCGCCGCTTCAGCTCCAGGGCGAGGTGCAGCACGAGCCGGGCGCCGGACATCCCGATCGGGTGACCCAGCGCGATGGCGCCGCCGTTGACGTTCACCTTTTCGATGGAAACGCCCAGGTCCTTCATGGACTGCACGGCGACCGCGGCGAAGGCCTCGTTGATCTCGACGAGGTCGAGGTCGGAGACCTCCAGGCCCTCCTTCTTCAGTGCGTGCCGGATCGCGTTGGACGGCTGCGACTGGAGGGAGTTGTCGGGTCCGGCCACATTGCCGTGGGCGCCGATCTCGGCGATCCAGTCCAGGCCCAGCTCCTGCGCCCTGGCCTTGCTCATCACGACCACGGCCGCCGCACCGTCCGAGATCTGCGAGGAGGAGCCGGCGGTGATGGTGCCGTCCTCGGCGAACGCCGGGCGCAACTTGCCGAGGGACTCGGCGGTGGTGTCGCCGCGGATGCCCTCGTCCTTGCTGAACAGGACCGGGGCGCCCTTGCGCTGCGGGATCTCGACCGGGGTGATCTCGGCCTCGAAGACGCCGTTCTCCTGCGCGGCGGCGGCCCGCTGGTGGGACAGGGCGGCGATCTCGTCCTGCTCGGGGCGGGCGATGCCGAGGCGGGTGTTGTGCTTCTCGGTGGACTCGCCCATGGCGATGTTCTCGAAGGAGTCGGTCAGACCGTCGTGCGCCATGGCGTCGAGCATCTGCACCGCGCCGTACCTGAAGCCCTCACGGGACTTCGGCAGCAGGTGCGGGGCGTTGGTCATGGACTCCTGGCCGCCGGCGACGATCACGTCGAACTCGCCCGCGCGGATCAGCTGGTCCGCGAGCGCGATGGCGTCGAGGCCGGAGAGGCACACCTTGTTGACGGTGAGCGCCGGGACGTTCATCGGGATGCCGGCCTTGACGGCGGCCTGACGGGCCGGGATCTGCCCCGCCCCGGCCTGGAGCACCTGCCCCATGATCACGTACTGGACCTGGTCGCCGCCGATCCCCGCACGGTCGAGGGCGGCCTTGATCGCGAAGCCGCCGAGGTCGGCTCCGGAGAAGGACTTCAGCGAGCCGAGCAGCCGCCCCATGGGGGTGCGGGCGCCCGCGACGATGACGGACGTCGTGCCGTTCGTTGCGGAGGATGCAGATGATGCGGATGATGCGGAAGTCATGAGCTGCGGTCCCCTTCCGGCTGCACAGCCGAGGAGTGAACGAGGGTTTACTTCGAATGTACTGACGTGCGGTGGACCACGTCATCGGCCTTTCGGTGTGATCGCGCGCACGTTGCGTAACCACCGCGGGAGCGCTGCACTGAATCCATGCTGACGCGAATCGACCACATCGGGATCGCCTGTTTCGACCTGGACGCGACCGTGGAGTTCTACCGGGCCACCTACGGCTTCGAGGTGTTCCACTCCGAGGTCAACGAGGAGCAGGGCGTGCGCGAGGCCATGCTGAAGATCAACGACACCTCCGACGGCGGGGCCTCCTACCTGCAGCTGCTGGAGCCGACCCGGGAGGACTCCACCGTCGCCAAGTGGCTGGCGAAGAACGGGGAGGGCGTCCACCACATCGCCTTCGGCACGGCGGATGTGGACGCGGAGGCCGCCGGCATCAAGGGCAGGGGCGTACGCGTTCTGTACGAAGAGCCCCGGCGCGGCTCCATGGGGTCACGGATCACCTTCCTGCACCCCAAGGACTGCCACGGCGTGCTGACAGAACTGGTCACTTCGGCGCCCGTTGAGCCGTCCGAGCACTGACCCACGTACATAAGGGCCGGTAGGGTTGGGTCCGGTCGCCGCTCATGTGTGGTGACCGACTCCCGTCGTCTTCGGCGGCGGGATCGCCGGGGTCCGGGTTTCGGGGGGCGAGCGCGGGGCTACAGCCCATGCTCCGCCGTTGATCTGACACCATTCCCCGGGGGCCCCGTTCGGCGGATGGACGGGGCTCGGCCAGACTTGCGACCAGGGGACGGATGGGACCGCGCAGTGCGGGGCTACGAGAGCCAGGAGCGAGAGCCGGCGGCTGACGTCGACCACCTCTCTCGGTTCGAAGCCGAGATGAAGCGGCTGAAGACCGAGCGGGAGAAGGCGATCCAGCACGCCGAGGACCTCGGCTACCAGGTCGAGGTGCTGCGCGCCAAGCTGCACGAGGCGCGGCGCACCATCATGTCCCGGCCCGCGTACGACGGCGGTGACATCGGCTACCAGGCCGAGCAGTTGCTGCGCAACGCGCAGGTGCAGGCCGAACAGCTGCGCGCGGACGCCGAGCGGGAGCTGAGCCAGGCGCGGGCGCAGACCCAGCGGATCCTCCAGGAGCACGCGGAGCAGGCGGCCCGGCTCCAGGCGGAGCTGCACCAGGAGGCGGTGACGCGGCGCCAGCAGCTCGACCAGGAGTTGGCGGAGCGCCGGCAGACCGTCGAGTCGCACGTCAACGAGAACGTGGCCTGGGCGGAGCAGCTGCGGGCCCGCACCGAGCAGCAGGCCCGTCGGCTGCTCGACGAGTCCCGCGCGGAGGCCGAGCAGGCCCTGGCCGCCGCCCGCGCGGAGGCCGAGCGACTGACGGCCGAGGCCCGGCAGCGGCTGCAGGGCGATGCCGAGGCGGCCCGCGCGGAGGCCGAGCAGATCCTGCGCCGCGCCCGCGCGGACGCCGAGCGGCTGCTGAACGCCGCTTCGACGCAGGCCCAGGAGGCCACCGAGCACGCCGAGCGGCTGCGGACGTCCACGGCCAGCGAGTCGGAGTCCGCGCGCCGCCAGGCCCAGGAGCTCAGCCGGGCCGCCGAGGAGCGGATGTCCCAGGCCGAGTCCGCGCTGCGCGAGGCCCGTGCCGAGGCGGAGAAGGTGCTCGCCGAGGCGAAGGAGTCCGCCGCGAAGGCGCTCGCCTCCGCCGAGTCCGCCAACGAGACCCGTACGCGGACCGCCAAGGAGCAGGTGGCGCGGCTGGTCAGCGAGGCCACCAAGGAGGCGGAGGCCACCAAGGCGGACGCCGAGCAGCTGGTCGCGGACGCCCGCGCGGAGGCCGAGAAGATCGTCACCGAGGCCGCCGAGAAGGCTCGCGCGGTCACCGCGGAGGAGTCCGCGACGCAGCTGTCCAAGGCGGCCAAAACCGCCGAGGACGTGCTCAACAAGGCGTCGGAGGAGGCCAAACGGACCACCAGGGCGGCGGCCGAGGAGGCCGAGCGGATCCGCGGGGAGGCCGAGGCCGAGGCGGACCGGCTGCGCGCCGAGGCGCACGACATCGCCGAGCAGCTCAAGGGCGCGGCGAAGGACGACACCAAGGAGTACCGCGCCAAGACGGTCGAGCTGCAGGAGGAGGCCCGCCGGCTGCGCGGCGAGGCCGAGCAGCTGCGCGCCGACGCGGCCGCCGAGGGCGAGAAGATCCGCGCGGAGGCCCGCAAGGAGGCCGTGGCGCAGATCGAGGAGGCGGCGAAGTCCGCCGAGGAGCTGCTCGCCAAGGCGAAGGCGGACGCCGACGAGCTGCGCTCCACCGCGCAGGCGGACAGCGAGAAGGTCCGCACCGAGGCCATCGAGCGCACCACGGTGCTGCGCCGGCAGGCCGAGGAGACGCTGGAGCGCACCCGCCAGGAGGCCGAACGGCACCGCGCGGAGGTCGTCGAGCAGGCCGACGCGCTCAAGGAGGAGGCCGAGCGGGCCGCGCGCGAGCTGCGCGAGGAGACCGAGCGGGCCGTCGAGACCCGCCGCGCGGAGGCCGCCGAGGAGCTGACGCGGCTGCACGCGGAGGCCGCCGAGCGGCTCGCCGCGGCCGAGCAGGCACTGAGCGACGCCCGGGAGGAGGCCGCCCGGATCCGCCGGGAGGCGTCCGAGGAGACCGAGCGGCTGCGCACGGAGGCCGCCGAGCGGATCCGTACGCTGCGACAGCAGGCGGAGACGGAGGCCGAGCGGCTGCGGGACGAGGCCGCCGCGGACGCGTCGGCGTCCCGCGCGGAGGGCGAGGCCGTCGCCGTACGGCTGCGGTCGGAGGCCGCGGCCGAGGCGGAGCGGCTGAAGTCGGAGGCGCAGGACAGCGCCGACCGGATGCGCGCGGAGGCGCAGGCCGCCGCCGAGCGGATCGGCACGGAGGCGTCCGAGACGCTGGCCGCCGCGCAGGAGGAGGCCACCCGGCGGCGTCGCGAGGCCGAGCAACTCCTCGGCGCGGCCCGGCAGGAGGCCGACCAGGAGCGCGAACGGGCCCGCGAGCAGAGCGAGGAGCTGCTGGCGTCGGCGCGCACCCGCGTGGAGGAGGCGCAGGCCGAGGCCGTACGGCTGGTCGAGGAGGCGGACCGGCGCGCCACGGAGATGGTGTCCGCGGCCGAGCAGCACGCGCAGCAGGTGCGGGACTCCGTCGCAGGACTGCACGAGCAGGCGCAGGAGGAGATCGCCGGGCTGCGCAGCGCCGCCGAGCACGTGGCGGAGCGCACCCGCCGCGAGGCCGAGGAGGAGGCGGGCCGGGTCCGCGCCGACGCCTACGCGGAGCGGGAGCGGGCGAGTGAGGACGCGGGCCGGCTGCGGCGCGAGGCGCAGGAGGAGACGGAGGCCGCGAAGGCGCTGGCCGAGCGGACGGTGTCCGACGCCATCACGGAGGCCGAGCGGATCCGGGCGGACGTGTCCGAGCACGCCCAGCGGGTGCGCACGGAGGCGTCGGACGCGATCGCCGAGGCGGAGCAGGCCGCGGCGCGCACCCGGGCGGACGCCCGCGAGGACGCCAACCGGATCCGTTCGGACGCGGCGACGCAGGCGGACACCCTCATCACCGAGGCCCGCAGCGAGGCGGAGCGGCTCACCGAAGAGACGATCGCGGAGACCGACCGGCTGCGCACGGAGACGGTCGCCGAAGCCGAACGGGTACGCACGGAGGCGGTGTCCAAGGCGGAGAAGCTGATCGCGGACGCCACCGGGGACGCGGAGCGGCTGCGGGCCGAGGCCGCGGAGGCGGTCGGGTCGGCGCAGGCGCGGGCGGAGCGGATCCGCCGGGAGTCCGAGCAGGTCAGGGCCGACGCGGAGTCGGCGGCCGAGCGGATGGTGTCCACCGCGCGCGGGGAGGCGGAGCGGACGCTGGACGAGGCCCGCAGGGACGCCAACAAGCGGCGCTCCGAGGCGGCCGAGCAGGTGGACAAGCTCATCACGGAGACCACCGCCGAGGCGGACAAGCTGCTCGCCGAGGCGCAGCAGCAGGCGCTGAAGACGACGGCGGACGCCGAGTCGCAGGCGGACACGATGGTCGGCGCGGCCCGGCAGGAGGCCGAGCGGATCGTCTCCGAGGCGACCGTCCAGGGCAACTCCCGGGTGGAGAAGGCCCGGGCGGACGCGGACGAGCTGCTGGTCGGCGCGCGCCGGGACGCCACGCAGATCAGGGAGCGCGCCGAGGAGCTGCGCGACCGCATCACGAGTGAGATCGAGGAGCTGCACGAGCGGGCCCGCCGTGAGGCGGCGGAGACGATGAAGTCGACGGGCGACCGCTGCGACGCCCTCGTCAAGGCCGCCGAGGAGCAGCTCGCCAAGGCGGAGGCGAAGGCGAAGGAGATCGTCTCCGAGGCCAACTCCGAGGCCGGCAAGGTGCGCATCGCCGCCGTGAAGAAGGCCGAGGGCCTGCTGAAGGAGGCCGAGCAGAAGAAGGCCCGCCTGGTGAAGGAGGCCGAGGAGCTGAAGGCCGAGGCGGTCCGGGAGGCGCGGCGCACGGTCGAGGAGGGCAAGCGCGAGCTGGAGGTGCTGGTGCGGCGCCGTGAGGACATCAACGCCGAGATCTCCCGTGTGCAGGACGTGCTGGAGGCGCTGGAGTCCTTCGAGGCGCCCGGGGGCGCCAAGGACAACGGAGTCAAGGCGGGGGCCGCGGCGGGTACTACCCGTGCGGGTGGCAAATCGACGGAATAGCTGGCGAAGTGGGTGAAATCCCTAGTACGGTGAGGGCTTTGATCATGGCTTTGGCAAGTCTTCCGGCGGCACGCCACTCAAAAGGGGTGTCATTCTCCGTATCAAACGTGCATCCGCTCGATGACACAGCGCTTCGACCCCTAGGATTCCACCTATCACCTCACCGGTCTCATTCGACAGGAACCCCATGAGCGACACTTCCCCCTACGGCTTCGAGCTTGTGCGGCGTGGGTACGACCGCGCTCAGGTGGACGAACGTATCTCCAAGCTCGTCTCCGACCGTGACAGCGCTCTCGCCCGCATCACCGCTCTGGAAAAGCGCATCGAGGAGCTCCATCTCGAGACGCAGAACGCCCAGGCCCAGGTCAACGACGCCGAGCCGTCGTACGCGGGTCTCGGCGCACGCGTGGAGAAGATCCTCCGCCTCGCCGAGGAGGAGGCGAAGGACCTGCGCGAGGAGGCCCGGCGCGCGGCGGAGCAGCACCGCGAGCTCGCCGAGTCGGCCGCCCAGCAGGTGCGCAACGACGCCGAGTCGTACGCCGCCGAGCGCAAGTCGAAGGCCGAGGACGAGGGCGCGCGGATCGTCGAGAAGGCCCAGGGCGACGCCGCCCAGCTGCGTTCCGAGGCGCAGAAGGACGCGCAGTCCAAGCGGGAGGAGGCGGACGCCCTCTTCGAGGAGACCCGCGCCAAGGCCGCGCAGGCCGCCGCCGACTTCGAGACGAACCTCGCCAAGCGCCGTGAGCAGTCCGAGCGCGACCTGGCCTCGCGTCAGCAGAAGGCCGAGAAGCGCCTCGCGGAGATCGAGCACCGCGCGGAGCAGCTGCGGCTGGAGGCCGAGAAGCTGCGCACCGACGCCGAGCGCCGGGCCCGCCAGACGGTGGAGACGGCCCAGCGTCAGGCGGAGGACATCGTGGCCGATGCCAACGCCAAGGCCGACCGGATCCGTTCGGAATCCGAGCGCGAGCTGGCGGCGCTGACCAACCGCCGCGACTCGATCAACGCCCAGCTGACGAACGTCCGCGAGATGCTCGCCACGCTCACGGGTGCCGCGGTGGCCGCGACCGGCGCGCCCTCCACCGAGGACGAGCCGATCTCCCGCGGGGTCCCGGCCCAGCAGTCCCGGTAACACCGGCCGAAGGATCGGCGAAGCCCTCTGCCACTGAGGTGGCAGAGGGCTTCGCCCCGTTCTAGCGTGGCCGCATGATCGAGCTCGAGGGGCTGACCAAGCGGTACGGCGAGAAGGTGGCGGTCGACGGCCTGACCTTCACCGTCCGGCCGGGCATCGTCACGGGCTTCCTCGGCCCGAACGGCGCCGGAAAGTCGACCACCATGCGGATGATCCTGGGACTGGACCATCCGACCGCCGGAAACGTGCGGATCGACGGCACGCGCTACGACCGGCTCGAGGACCCGCTGACGCGCATCGGCGCCCTGCTGGAGGCCAAGGGCGTGCACCCGGGCCGCAGCGCCTACCACCACCTGCTGTGCCTCGCGCAGAGCAACGGCATCCCGCGGCAGCGGGTGCACGAGGCGCTGGACACGGTCGGGCTGACGGCGGTGGCGCGGAAGAAGGCCAAGGGGTTCTCGCTCGGCATGGGCCAGCGGCTCGGCATCGCGGCGGCGCTGCTCGGCGATCCGCGGATCCTGATGTTCGACGAACCGGTCAACGGCCTCGACCCCGAGGGCATCCACTGGATCCGCACGCTGATGAAATCGCTCGCCGCCCAGGGCCGTACGGTCTTCGTCTCCTCCCACCTGATGAGCGAGATGGCGCTGACCGCCGACCACCTCGTCGTCATCGGTCAGGGCCGGCTGCTCGCCGACACCTCCATGGCCGAGTTCATCGAGCGCAACTCCCGCTCGTACGTCCGCGTCCGCAGCCCGCAGCGCGAGCGGCTGCTCGACGTGCTGCACCAGGCCGGGACCACCGCCGTGGAGCGCGGCGACGGGGCGCTGGAGGTGGACGGCTCCAGGGCCGAGTACATCGGGGAGCTGGCGGCCCGCCACCGGCTGGTGCTGCACGAGCTGAGCCCGCAGCAGGCCTCCCTGGAGGAGGCGTTCATGCGGCTGACCGCGGGAGCGGTGGAGTACCACGCGCACACCGGCGGCTCCGCGCCCCCGCAGCGGTGGGGCGACGACCGGAGGAGGGGCTGAGCATGGCGGCGACGCAGGTCGTCCGGTCGGAGTGGACCAAGATCCGGTCGGTGGCGTCCACCGTGTGGACGCTCTCCCTGGCGGTGGTCGTCACCCTCGCGCTCGGCATGCTGATCTCGGCGCTGTCGAAGAACGAGTACGAGACCATGGGCGCGCGGGACCGGCTCTCCTTCGACCCGACGTTCACCAGCTTCGCCGGGATGAGCCTCGGCCAGCTCGCGATGATCGTGTTCGGGGTGCTGGTGGTGTCGAACGAGTACAGCACCGGCATGATCCGCGCCTCACTGGCGGCCGTCCCCCGGCGCGGCACGTTCCTGCTGAGCAAGCTGGCGGTGGCCACCGCCCTCGCCTTCGTCGTCTCCATGGCCACCGGCTTCGCCGCCTTCTTCCTGGGCCAGGCGATGCTCGGCGAGCACAAGGCGTCGATCGGGGACGACGGGGTGCTGCGGGCGGTCACCGGCGGGGGCCTCTACATGACGCTGATCGCGCTGTTCTCGATGGGCGTCGCCGCGATGCTGCGCTCCCCCATGCTGTCGCTGGGCATCCTGATGCCGTTCTTCTTCCTCATCTCCACCATCCTCGGCAACGTCGACGCCACGGAGAAGGTCGGCCGGTTCCTGCCGGACCAGGCGGGCAGCAGGATCATGCAGGTGGTGACGCCCCCCGGCGACGACACCCCGTACGGACCCTGGGGCGGTCTGGGGATCATGGCGCTCTGGGTGCTCGCGGCGGTCGTCGGCGGCTACGTCCTGCTGAAGCGGCGCGACGCACAGTGAACGACCGTGCGGGACCGGTTTTCACCTCGGTTTGAGCGGAACCGTCAGCACCTCGATAAGCTCCTAACCCTTACGGGGGGCGTGTGCCCCGCTGTCCTGAACCTTCCGATGGGTGCGGAGCATGATCGAGGCAGTCGGCCTGACCAAGCGGTACGGCGACAAGACCGCTGTGTACAACCTCTCCTTCCAGGTGCGCCCCGGTGCCGTCACCGGGTTCCTGGGCCCCAACGGCTCGGGCAAGTCGACGACGATGCGGATGATCCTCGGCCTGGACAACCCCACCGCGGGACAGGTCACGATCGGCGGCTACCCGTACCGCAGGCTGCCCAACGCCCCCCGTCAGGTCGGCGCGCTGCTGGACGCCAAGGCGGTGCACGGCGGCCGGTCCGCCCGCAGCCACCTGCTGAGCCTCGCCCAGCTGTCGGGCATCCCGGCCCGGCGCGTGGACGAGGTGCTGGGCGTGGTGGGCCTGCACGACGTGGCGCGCAGGCGGTCCAGGGGCTTCTCGCTGGGCATGGGCCAGCGGCTCGGCATCGCCGCCGCGCTGCTCGGCGACCCCCAGGTGCTGCTGTTCGACGAGCCGGTCAACGGCCTCGACCCCGAGGGCATCCTCTGGGTGCGCAACCTGATGAAGGCGCTGGCCGCCGAGGGCCGTACGGTCTTCGTCTCCTCGCACCTGATGAGCGAGATGGCGCTGACCGCCGACCACCTCATCGTCATCGGGCGCGGACAGCTGCTCGCCGACATGAGCGTGACGGACTTCATCTCCGCCAACTCCGCCGACTTCGCGCGCGTGCGCACGCCCGACACCGAGCCGCAGCAGCGCGAGAAGCTCTCCGCCGCGATCACCGAGGCCGGCGGCCACGTGCTGCCCGAGCAGGACGGTGCGCTGCGGGTGACGGGGCTGGCGCTGCCGCGCATCAGCGACATCGCCCACGACTCCGGCGTACGGCTGTGGGAGCTGTCGCCGCACCAGGCCTCGCTGGAGGAGGCGTACATGCGGATGACGCAGGGCGCCGTCGACTACCGCTCGACCACCGACCGGAAGGCCGGGCTCCAGCAGCCGCTGCCGCCCGGCGCGCAGCCGCCGGTGCCGGTTCCGGGTCAGGGCCAGCCCGGCTGGTACGCCCCGCCACCGCCCCAGCAGGGCGGCGGGCAGCCCTTCGCCGCGTCGCAGGGCGGGCCCGCACAGGTCCCCGCAGGCCCCTACGGCGCTCCGGACGTCCCTGGAACGGCCCCGGGTGCCCCCACGCCCAACCCGTACGCGCAGCCCGACCCGCCGGCCCTCCGGACGTCGTCCGGCCCGGCGGTGCCCGCCGCACCCGCCGTGCCCCCGACCGCTCCCGCTCCCGCAGCCGATCCGACCAAGCCCGAGGACGCCCGATGAGCACGCCCCCGCCCCCGATGCCGCAGACCGCCGCACCCGACTGGCAGGCGGCGCCCGGCTCCCCGTACCCCCACTACACCTCGCCGATCCCCGTGGTCCGTACGCACCTCGGGCACGCGCTCGCCTCCGAGTGGACGAAGATCAGGTCCGTGCGCTCGACCATGTGGACGCTGGGCGTGTTCGTGCTGCTCGTGGTCGGCATCGGCCTGCTGACCGGCCTGGTGGTGTCGAGCGCCGACCCCGACATGGGCGGCGAGAGCCCGCTGTCCCTCGGCTTCTTCGGACTGCTGCTCGGCGGCATGTGCGTCATCACGCTGGGCGTGCTGACCACGGCGTCGGAGTACGGCACCGGCATGATCCGCACCACGATGGTCGCCTGCCCCTCGCGCGGACGGGTGCTGCTGGCGAAGGCCCTGGTGTTCTTCCTCATCGCCTTCGTGGTGACCCTGGTGTGCGCGACGCTGGTCGGCTTCCTGCACGTGGCGCTGCTGGAGGGCCACAACGCGAAGGAGCCCACCGGCGCGGAGTGGCTGAAGGGCACGGTCGGCGTCTCGCTGTACGTGGCGCTGCTCGGCACGCTGTCGCTGGCGATCGGCTCGATCGTCCGGCACTCGGCGGGCGCCATCACCATCATGATCGGCGCCGTGCTCGCCCCGCTGGTGATCGCGCTGTTCATGTTCTCGTCCTCGCTGGCGGACGTGCGGGAGGTGCTGTTCGAGTACTCCATCCCGAACCAGATGAGCATCTTCTACGCCAACTCGCTCAGCGAGTCCGGCCCGTCGGGCTGGGACCCGCTGTGGATCATGCTGGCCGTCACGGCCGCCGCGCTCGGCGGCGCCTTCGCCCTGCTGCAGAAGCGGGACGTGTGACGGGGTTCAGAACCTCGGCGCGTTACGGGACCGCTGCACCCGCGTGGTGCGGCGGTCCTTCGCGCTCCAGCAGGCCCTGTGCCAGTGCCGGCGGTCGTCGACGCCCGCGTGCTCGGGCCAGGCCACCACGTGCGGCACCCCGTCCGGGATCAACTGGTCGCAGCCGGGGCACCGGTAGGCCTTGCCCTGGGCGCTGGCGCCCGCCACGTGCCGTACGCTCCACTCCTCGCCCCGCCAGCTCTCCGTGGACTGCCAGCCGCCGTAGCGGCCGGAGCGGCCCTCCTCGGCGCTCCGGCCGGACGAACCGGCTCCCTTGGGTCGGTTGCGACGCGGGGACACGGGACACCTCACGGGGCTCTACGGGATGCTGGGGGCCGCGTCCAGCCTACGCGGCGTGCGCAGGGGTACGCGTAGGGCGCCGATCGTCACAAGTCCCCTCCGTGACGATGCGACGCCCCTCCTGAACGGCCGATTCTGCAGACAATCCGCAAAGTCCCCCGCCCGGCCGTGTCCTCGGCACGTGTCCGGCGGTTGTGCCCTGCGGGGGAGCTCCGCGTCGGAGCCAAGGAAGCAGGAAAGCAATGCGCGTTGGAAGTTTCGTGCTGGCCGCCCGGTTCCCCGGGCAGGGCGACGGGGAGGCGCTGCACCGCGCGGTCCGCTCGGCCGAGGTCGCCGAGGAGGCGGGGCTCGACACGGTCTGGCTGGCCGAGCACCACTTCGTGCCCTACGGCACCTGCCCGTCGGCCGTCACCCTGGCCGCGTTGCTGCTCGGCCGCACCCGCCGGCTGCGGGTCGGCACGGCGGTCAGCGTGCTGCCCACCGTCCATCCGGTCGCCCTCGGCGAACAGGCCGCGCTGCTGCACATCACGAGCGGCGGCCGGTTCTCGCTGGGCCTCGGGCGCGGCGGGCCGTGGGTCGACCTGGAGGTGTTCGGGGCCGGGCTGGAGGCGTACGAGAAGGGGTTCCCGGAATCACTCGATCTGCTGGTGCGCTGGCTGCGCGAACCGTCCGTCGGAGCCGACGGCGAGCGGTACCGCTTCCGTGAGGTGCCCGTCGTCCCCCGCCCGTCGGAGGCCCTGGACGAGGCGGAGGGTCCCGAGGTCGTGGTCGCCTGCACCTCCCCGGCGAGCGTACGGCTGGCCGCCGAGCGCGGACTGCCGATGCTGCTCGGCATGCACATCGGGGACGAGGAGAAGGCCGAGATGGTCGCCCTGTGGCGGCAGCACGCGCGTGCCTGCGGGCGGCCGGCCCGGGAGGTCCACCGCGCGGCCCATGTCTCGGCCGGCGTCTGCCAGATCGCGGACCGGCGCGCGGACGCGGCGGAGACCCTGATGAAGGCGATGCCCGGCTGGCTGCGGCAGGGTCTTGAGGCCCATGTCACGGTGGACGGACGCCGACGGCGGATGCGTGACCCGCTGGCGTACGCCGAACTCCTCTGCGGGCTGCATCCGGTGGGCCCGCCGCGGCTGTGCGCCGACCGGCTCGCCGCGACCAGCGAGCGGACCGGCATCTCCCGCTTCGCCCTGCTCGTCGAGGGCTCCGGCGACCTGGCGGCGACCGAGGAGAACGTGCGGCGGCTCGGCGCCGAGGTGCTCCCCCGGCTCGGCTGAACGAGCGGGGTTCACGCAGGCTTGCCGCCCCGGTACGACTGCATCCCCCCGCGTACGGAGCGGCAAGCGAACGCTGGAGCGCGTCAGCAGTCGCGCAGTTCCGGCGACTGGTTCAGTATCTGACCGCGCACCGAGGTGAAGCGGGCCAGTTTCTCGTCGACCGAGGAGTCAAGCGGGAACACGGCCACCCGGTGGCAGTTCTGGAAGGCCAGCCGTACGCCGAAGTGGCGTTGCAGCGCCCCGCGTATCGCGTCACTCGCGAGCGCACGCAGCAGCTGACCGCGTGCCTGCTCGTCCGGCGGGGGCGTCTGGTTGTCGGCGAAGGCTCCGCCGTCCACCTTCAGCTGGGCCACCAGGGAGCTGATCATCTCCCACGCGAAGGGCAGGGAGGTCCGGACGCAGTCGACGAATTCAGCTTCGTCGACCTCGCCTCGCTCGGCCTGTTCGAGTAGGGCCGGTGAGACGTCGAGCGACATGGGTTCTCCTCTCGCACCCCCAACGATCAGGGGTTGCCTGACAGATAAGGGAGTGCGCGATATCAGACACGCTGCGTACACAGTTCGCGACCTCCCGTTCAACACCGTAAGCAACGGACCGTGACGGCACCAGGCGAACGCCCGGATGCGGAACTTCCTGTGGGCCGGTAATCGGCCACCGCCGAAACACGCGTTTTCCTGGAGATTCAGGACGCGTCGCGTGGGCTCCGAGGGACGTGTGGGACGACGAATCGCGTCGGGGCGGGCCGGTCGAGTAGCGTGGCCGACCATGCGTCTCGTCATTGCCCGCTGCTCCGTGGACTACGCCGGGCGGCTCACCGCGCACCTGCCGTCGGCACCCCGTCTCATCCTGGTCAAGGCGGACGGCAGCGTCTCGATCCACGCCGACGACCGGGCCTACAAGCCCCTGAACTGGATGTCGCCCCCCTGCACGCTGAAGGAGGGGTCCGGCGACGAAGAGGGCGTCTGGACCGTCGTCAACAAGGCGGGTGAGAAGCTCATCATCACGATGCAGGAGATCCTCCACGACTCCTCGCACGAACTGGGCGTCGATCCCGGCCTGATCAAGGACGGCGTGGAAGCGCACCTCCAGGAACTGCTCGCCGACCGCATCGAGACCCTCGGCGAGGGCTACACCCTCATCCGCCGCGAGTACATGACGGCGATCGGCCCGGTCGACATCCTGTGCCGGGACGCCGAGGGGCGGACGGTCGCGGTGGAGATCAAGCGGCGCGGCGAGATCGACGGCGTGGAACAGCTCACGCGCTATCTGGAACTGCTGAACCGCGATCCCCGTCTCGCCCCGGTGCGGGGCGTCTTCGCCGCGCAGGAGATCAAGCCGCAGGCCCGGGTCCTCGCGACCGACCGGGGCATCGGCTGCCAGGTCCTCGACTACGACGCGCTGCGCGGCATCGAGGACGACAAGCTGCGGCTGTTCTGACCGCTCCGTCACAGAGCAGAGGGCCGGGTCCCGTCGGGAACCCGGCCCTCACCCGTGTCCAGGGGTGTCCGCGGGTCAGATCACCTGTTCCGGGCCGCCGGGCGTGCCAGCGCCGCCGCTCTGCGGGGCGCTCGCGCTCGTCTCCACGGGGGTCGACGGCGGGGTGTCGCCCGCCGTGGTCTCCGGTCCTCCCGGAGGCGTCTGCGGCTCTGTCGGCGTCTGCGGCTCCGTCGGCGTCTGCGGCTCCGTCGGCGTCTGCGGCTCCGTCGGCGTCTGCGGCTCCGTCGGCACCTGCGACCCGGACGGCGACTCGGACGGCGACTCGGACGGCGACTTCGTCGGATCGTCCGGTTCCCCCGTGCCGCTCGGCTCGTCCGACGGCTCCTCCGACGCACTGGCCGTGGGCGTCGGGTCGTCGGAGGTGCCCGGGGTGCCGTCCGGGCCCGGGTCGGTCGGTCGGCTGACGGCCTCGCCGGCGTCGCCCTCGTCCCCGGCCACCGGATCGGCGCCGAGGCTGCCGTCGTCGACGCCCTGGCTGGCGGAGGGGTTGACACCGACGTTCTCGGACGGGGTGCCGGCGTCGTTCTCCGACGTGGCGCCCAGGGTGACCACCGTGCCCAGCACGGCGACGAGCAGCGCGCCCGCGCCGGCCGCCACCAGGTTGCGCTTGGCCAGCCCCTTGAGACCGCCGCCCGACCCGGCCGGCGGCGCGGACGGCGGCGGCACCGCGCGGTGGACGACCAGGCCGGTGTCGGTGGGCGGCTGGAGCTCCGGGAAGGCCGTCGGCACCCTGCGCGGCGGTGCGGCCGACTCCTCGTAGCGGGCCTCGGGCACCTCCTCCCCCACGGTCGGCACGATCGGCAGCGGGGTTCCGGAACGGTCGGCGACCAGGGCCAGCGCCCTGCGTCCGGCGACGGTGCCGCGCTTGTCGGCCAGGGCGCCGCGCAGCCCGATGGAGGCCTCCAGTTCGGCGCGGGCCCGGTCGAGCTGTCCGGCGCACAGCGCGTGGATGCCGAGCTCGTGGTGGAAGTAGGCCTGTTCCGCCACGTCCCCCGCGAGCCGGGCGGCCTCCACACCGGCCCGCAGCGTCTTCTCCCAGGCGCTCCAGTGCAGGCCCGAGGCGAACGCGGGCGCGGCGGTACGGGCCAGCCGCACGGCCTCGCTCTGCTCGCCCTCGGTGGTGTCCGCGGCGAGCGGGGACAGCACCGCGAGCGCGGCGAGCACCGCGTCGGCCTCGGCGCAGACCCGCTCCGGGGCGACCGAGGGGTGTCCGGCCCACCAGGCGTAGTGCCGGGCGGCGTCACGGACCCGCTCCTCGGCCTCGTCGGCGTATCCGGCGGCCTCCAGCTGGGCCGGCACCCCGGCGGCGAGCCGGTAGCGGGAGCCGACCGGGGAGACCAGTCCGCAGGCGGCCAGCTCGCCGAGGGCGGCGTCGGCGTGGGTGTCGCCCACCAGGGCGGGCAGGTGCGCCTGGTGGGGCACCTCGCCGCCGAGCGCGACGGCGAACCGCAGGGTGGCGCGGGCGGAGGCGCTGAGCCGGGAGGCGAGCAACGGGGCGGGGGCGGCGGCCTCGCCGAGCGAGGGCAGCGGCACCTCGTCGCCGTCCGCGGGGTCGTAGGCGGCCTCGTCGGGCCGTACGTCCTCGAAGACGCCGAACTCGTCGACGGCGTCGGCGCCGGCCCGCAGCCGGTCACGCTGCCGCAGCAGGGCGGCGGCCTGGACGAAGCGCAGCGGCAGGCCCTCGGACTCGAACCAGAGGTCGCCGGCCCAGTTCGACTCGTCCTCGGTGAGGCTCCGGCCGACGGCGTGCTCGAGGAGGTCGAGGCCGGCCGCGCGGTCGAGACCGGGGAGGACGACCTCCTCGACGCCGGCCCCGGCGGACGGCTCGGGCACGTCCGGGGTGGCGCCGAAGAGGAAGGCGCACTCGGGGGTGGCGTCCAGCAGCTCGTCGAGGGCGGCGCCGCCGAACTCCAGGTCGTCGAGGACGACGACGGCGCCGATCTCACGGACATGGCCGGCGAGTTCGTCCCGGTCCGGGCGGTGCAGCGGGGCGTCGTGGACGGCGTGGAAGAGGTCGTGCAGCAGGTCGTCGGCGGAGCGGCGGTGGCCGTTCAGGCGGACGACGCCGTCGGGGGCGAGGTCCGCGCAGTCCTCGGCGACGGTGTCGAGGAGCCGGGTGCGGCCGGAGCCGGCGGGACCGGTGAGGCGTACGGAACGGCCGCGGGCCAGCAGCCGGACCAGCTTCTCGCGCTCGTCCTCACGGGCCAGCAGCGGCAGCGGGAGCTGCGCGGGCCCCGGCGGGACGGGCGGCCCGGAGGCCCGTCCCGCCTCGTCGCGCTCGGCCTCGGTGAGCTTCGCGGGGCGGGCCGGCCGTTCGACGGGCGGACAGGGCTCGATCTCGCTGCCGTCGACGGGGTTGACGGTCAGCAGGAAGTCGCCGGAGACGAGTTGCGCCGTGCGGGCGGGCCCGGACGCGTGCTGCCCGAAGTCGGAAGAGAGGGACTCCCGGGGCGTACGCTGGCGCGGCGCGGGGCCTCCCCCGGTCTCGAACTCACTCGCCCGGGAGGTACCCCCACCTTCCCGGCCGTACTCCTCGGGTCCCGGGTTGTTCGGGTCCATAGGTCCTAGCCCCCAAAGCGTCGTGTGGTGGAAGCCCCTCCCGACCTCGCCGCACACCGCGCTGTCGCTCCTGGTCCGGGCCCGCCAGAGGGTTGCGAGGCAGCGGGCAGCCGAACCCTAAACCTTCGCTCAGTATCTACGACAGTCCGGGGTACCGGACGGTCCGGGACATCACAGTCTCGTGAGGATTGTGCGCGCGTCGCACGGTTCGCCGAGGCCGGTCCGGGTCGTCGGGGGGGGCGCCCCGTCCCGCACCCGTACGCCCTCATACGCGGGGCAGCGTGTCCACCCCGATGCCTCCCTCGATCGCCAGGATCCGGTGCAGCCGGGTGGCCACCAGCAGGCGCTGCATCTGCGGCGGTACGTCCCGCAGCACCAGCCGCCGGCCGCAGCGGCCGGCCCGTCGGTGGGCCCCCATGATCACACCGAGTCCGGTGGCGTCCCAGGAGTCCAGGTCGGACAGGTCCAGCACCAGGTCGCCGGCTCCGTCGTCGACGGCCGAGTGCAGGACCGTACGGGCGTCCGCCGCGCTGCGGACGTCGAGGCGGCCCCCGACGACCAGCTCGGCGTGGTCGCCCCTGATGTACATATGCGCTCCCCGTGTTACGTCTCGTGCTCCGCGTTTTCCTGCCGGCCGGTGACGCAGCCCCTGCCCGCGTGGCGGTGCCCGAGGTTGCCGGCCGTGAACGAACCGACACCGAATTCGCCCCGGCGTGCGGTACCCGCCGGGGCGAGCGCTCGGTGTCAGTGCGTGTAGAAGCCCTGCCCGCTCTTGCGGCCGATGTCACCGGCGTCAACCATCCGGCGCATCAGCTCGGGAGCGGCGAACTTCTCGTCCTGGGACTCGGTGTAGATGTTGGACGTGGCGTGCAGCAGGATGTCCACGCCGGTCAGGTCGGCGGTGGCCAGCGGTCCCATGGCGTGGCCGAAGCCCAGCCTGCAGGCCAGGTCGATGTCCTCGGCGCTCGCCACGCCCGACTCGTACAGCTTGGCGGCCTCGACGACGAGGGCGCAGATGAGGCGGGTGGTGACGAAGCCGGCGACGTCGCGGTTGACGACGATGCAGGTCTTGCCGACCGACTCGGCGAACTCCCGCGCCTTGGCCAGGGTCTCGTCGCCGGTCTTGTGGCCGCGGACCAGTTCGCACAGCTGCATCATCGGGACCGGCGAGAAGAAGTGGGTGCCGACGACCCGCTCCGGGCGCTCCGTCACGGCCGCGATCTTGGTGATCGGGATGGCGGAGGTGTTGGAGGCGAGGACGGCGTCCGGGTTCACGATCCTGTCGAGCGTGCGGAAGATCTCGTGCTTGACCTCGAGCTTCTCGAACACGGCCTCGACCACGACGTCCGCGTCCGCGCAGGCGTCCAGGTCGGTGGTCGGGGTGATCCGGGCGAGGGCCGCGTCGGCGTCGTGCGCCTCCATCCGGCCCTTGCCCACGAACTTGTCGTACGACGCCTTGATCCCGTCGGTGCCGCGCGTGAGCGCCTCGTCGGTGACGTCCCGCAGGACGACGTCCCAGCCCGCCTGGGCGGAGACCTGGGCGATGCCGGACCCCATGAGACCGGCCCCGATGACGGCGAGCTTGCGTGCCACTGTGCGACTCCCCTGATACGCGCTGTCTTGTTCTCCAGGAGCGGACACTAGCGGGCGCGAGGGGCCGTGCGAGCGACTTAGTAACGCGTTTCACGTCTCACCCTGTGAGACCCCCGTCACGTCTCCCCCCGGCGGCCCCGGCGGCCGGGCGGAGAGGCGGCCACCGCGCGTGCGGGGCCTCTTCCGCCTCCCGGGCACGGTCCCCGCGGCGCGGCCCGGTTCAGCCGCGCACCGCGTAACCGAGCACCCTGTCGCTCAGCAGCTCCTCGATGTCGTCGACCAGTCCGAGGACCTCGCGCGACACCTCGGCCGGTGCGCGGCCCTTCGTCATCTCCCGGCCGATCGCGGCGAACACCGTGCTGTGGACCCAGCAGATCTGACCGGCCACCAGACCCGGCAGCGGGTCGTCGGGGGCCGCGCCCGTCTCCTCGCGGAGCGCCGCCTCGAGGTTGTCCTGGACCTCCTGCTGCAGGCTCCACAGGCGGGAGCGCAGCGGCGGGGAGTCGTGGATGACGCGCATGAAGCGGTCGTACCCCTCCATCAGGCCCACCCGGGGTGACACGCCCTCGATGTCGGCACGCAGTTCGCGCAGTACGGCACGGGCGGCCGACTCCCCCGCGTTCCGGCCCCGGACCCAGCGGGAGAGCTGGTCGACGACGTCCTTGGAGCGGTCGAAGAAGAGGTCCTCCTTGGCGGGGAAGTAGTTGTAGACCGTGTTCACGGAGACGTCGGCGGCCTCCGCCACCTCCGCCATCGTCACGGTCACGAAGCCGTGCTCCAGGAAGAGTCCGGTGGCGATGTCCGAGATCCGCTGCCTGGTCTCGCGCTTCTTCCGCTCCCTGAGCCCCTCTGCCATGCCTCCCATCGTAGGTCGGCCCGACACTCACTGGGTCTTCTTAAAATTTGGTGTCGTTGCAAAAATTCAATGACTCTGTTTCTCTGGGGTCATGGCAATCATCAGTGCGGCCGGACTGGCCCGTACCTTCCCGACCAAGCGCGGTCCGGTGGAAGCCGTGCGCGGTATCGACCTCACCGTCCACGAGGGCGAGATCCTCGGCTTCCTCGGACCCAACGGCGCCGGCAAGACCACCACCCTCCGGATGCTCACCACCCTGCTCGCCCCCACCGGCGGCGCGGCCACCGTCGCCGGCCACGACCTGGCGACCGACCCGGCCGGCGTGCGGCGGGCCTGCGGCCACGTGGCGCAGTCCGGCGGAGTCGATCCGCAGATCACGGTGCGGGAGGAGCTGGTCACCCAGGGCCGCCTGTACCGGCTCGGCAGGGCGCGGGCCGCCGAGCGCGCCGAGGAACTGGCCCGCGACCTGGACCTCACCGAACTGCTCGACCGCAAGTGCGCCGCGCTCTCCGGCGGCCAGCGGCGCCGCCTGGACATCGCGATGGCGCTCACCCACCGCCCGGAGGTGCTGTTCCTGGACGAGCCGACGACCGGTCTCGACCCCGGCAGCCGCGCCGGCCTCTGGGACCTGGTGCGACGGCTGCGCGACGAGCACGGCACCACCGTGTTCCTGACCACCCACTACCTCGACGAGGCGGACGCGCTCGCGGACCGGCTGGTCGTCGTCGACCGGGGCGTGGTCGTCGCCGAGGGCACACCGAGCGCCCTGAAGCTGGAGCACGGCGGCTCGATCGACGCCTCGCTCCAGGACACGCTCCTCGCCGTCACCGGCCGCAGCGCCACGCCGGCCGGCACCGCCCCCGTAGCCGTACAGGACCTCCACGATGCTGCTCCACGACACCGCGCTCATCTACGGGCGCTATCTGCGCCAGTCCCTGCGCTCGCGCTTCGCGCTGCTCTTCGGCGTGCTGATGCCGCTGCTGTACCTGCTGTTCTTCGGCCCCCTGCTGACCGGCCTGCCGCTCGGCGGACCGGGCAGCTCCTGGCAGTTGCTCGTACCGGGGCTGTTACTGCAACTCGGCCTGTTCGGAGCCTCGTTCGCCGGTTTCTCGGTCATCATCGAGAAGGGCCAGGGGGTGGTCGAGCGGATGCGGGTCACGCCGGTCAGCCGTCTCGCCCTGCTGCTGGGCCGGGTCCTGCGGGACGCCACCGTGTTCGTCTTCCAGGCGGTGCTGCTGGTGCTGGCGGCGCTGGTGATGGGGCTGCGGGCGCCCCTGGCCGGCGTGCTGATCGGCTTCGCCTTCGTCGCCCTGCTGACCGTGTCCCTCGCCGCGCTGTCCTACGCGCTCGCCATGAGGATGGAGACCCCGCAGACGTTCGGGCCTGCGGTCAACGCCCTGACCATGCCGTCGATGCTGCTGTCGGGCCTCATGCTCCCGATGACCCTGGGCCCCACTTGGCTGGACGTCCTGTCCCACCTGATGCCGTTCCGCTATCTGGTCGACGCGGTACGGGACGCCTACGTCGGCTCCTACGCGACGGCCCACATGCTGTACGGGGTCGTCGTCGCCGTCGGCTTCGCGGTACTCGCCGTGACGGTGGGCACACGCGTGTTCCGGACGGCCGGAGCGTAACTAGGCTGGCCCCATGGTCAACCTGACGCGTATCTACACGAGGACCGGCGACAAGGGCACCACCGCTCTCGGTGACATGAGCCGGGTCGCCAAGACCGATCTGCGGATCTCCGCCTACGCCGACGCCAACGAGGCGAACGCGGTGATCGGCACGGCGATCGCGCTGGGCGGGCTGGAGGAGGAGGTCGTCGAGGTCCTCACCCGCGTCCAGAACGACCTGTTCGACGTCGGCGCCGACCTGTCGACGCCGGTGACGGAGAACCCCGAGTACCCGCCGCTGCGGGTCGAGCAGTTCTACGTCGACCGGCTGGAGGCGGACTGCGACCGCTTCAACGAGCGGCTGGAGAAGCTGCGCTCCTTCATCCTGCCCGGCGGCACGCCCGGCGCGGCCCTGCTCCATCAGGCCTGCACGGTCGTGCGCCGCGCCGAGCGCTCCACCTGGGCGGCGCTGGAGGTCCACGGCGAGACCATGAACCCCCTCACCGCCACCTACCTCAACCGCCTCTCCGACCTCCTGTTCATCCTGGCCCGCATCGCCAACAAGGAGACCGGGGACGTCCTGTGGGTGCCCGGTGGGGAGCGCTGAGCCCTACCGGGGCTCCGCCGGGCCGCGCGCGGCCCGGTACAGACCCAGCAGGACCTCCGCGCCGCCGACGCACATCATGACCACGCCCGCCTTGACGGGGTCGACCACCGGCAGGTCCGCGCCCCCGGCGAACAGCCACAGCCCCAGGCCGGCCACCAGCGTCGCGGCCCCCGCGAGGAGGTTCCCAGAAGCCCGCTTCATCGGCCGGCACGCTCCTTGCCGAGGTCCGGCTCGGCCGGGGCCCCGCCCGCCGGGGCCTTCTTCGGCCAGACCCAGTAGCTCAGGGCCACCAGGCCGTGGAGGCCGGCCGCCTGCCAGGCCGTGAAGCGCCACCCCTCCAGGGAGGTGGTGCGGCTCGGGTCGTCGACGTACCAGATGGCGAGCTGGAGCAGCGTGGTCGCCACGGCGGCGCCGATCAGCGTGCCCAGCCAGACCTTGGTCTCGTGCCGGGCGCGGGCCAGGCCGTGACGCGGCGGGCCGAGCGGCTTGGGCGCTCCGCCCAGCCGGTGGGCGGCGTGGCCGTCGAGCCACTTCACCGTGCGGTGGCCGTGGCCCACGGTGTAGCCGATGTAGAGCGCGGCCAGGCCGTGGGGCCAGTTCGGCTCGGCGCCGTTCCTCAGGTCCAGCACGGTGGCGACCAGCAGGACGACCTCCAGCAGTGGCTCGCACAGCAGCAGCGCGAGGCCGGCGCGGGGCATCCTCAGCAGGTACCGGCAGGCCAGTCCGGCGGCCAGCAGCACCCAGAAGCCGACCTCGCAGACGGCGATCAAGGCGACGATCATGGTTCGCTCCCTTCGGTCACCTCCTCAGGCTCCCGTGCGGACCGGCCCGTTTCCTCGTCGCCGACGACGAACCCGCGGTACATCGAAGGATGCAGTCCAGGACCGTCCGCGGGGATCAGGCACCGGGTGCGCGCACCGTGTTGGATGGTGCCATGGCCCTGCGACCACCTCGCCCGCCCCGCTTCGACCCGTGGGTCGCGCTCGCCGGACTCGCCGGCGGTCTGCTGCTGTGGGGGTTCGGGCTGAGCATGCGGAGGGCAAACGATCCGCAGGTCCTCCTCGATGGCGGCGGACCGCTCCTCGTGCCGCTCGTGGTGATCGCCGGCTGCGAGCTGCTGCGCCGCACCGCCCCGCGCACCGCGCTGCTGATCGGCACGCTGGCGCTGGCCGCGGACACGGTGACCCAGGGCAGCATCGCCACGATCGTGATGTACACCGACCTGATGTACGCCGCCGTCCTGTACGGAACGCCCGCCACGGCCCGCCGCCTGCCGCGGATCACCGGGATCCTCGCGATCGCCGCGACGCTGGTGCCGTACGCCGTGTGGAGGGTGCCGGAGGCGCTGCTGATCGGTCTCGTCGTCGGCGCCGTGATGTTCACGCCCGCCTCGACCGGTCTCATCGTGCGCAACCACCGCGACGCCGCCGAGGCCGCCCGGCTGCGCGCCGAACAGACAGCGCTGCTCGCGGAGACCGACCGCGTCCAGGCGGTGACGGCGGAACGCGCCCGGATGGCACGGGAGTTGCACGACATGGTCGCCAACCACCTCTCCGCGATCGCCATCCACTCCACGGCCGCGCTCTCCCTGGAGGACGAGAGGACCTCCCGCGAGGCGCTCGCCGTGATCCGGGAGAACAGCGTCCAGGGGCTGTCCGAGATGCGACGGCTCATCGGCATCCTGCGTGACGGGACCGGCGACCGGGAGCCCGCCGTGACCCCCACCCTCGACGGCCTCGGCGCACTGGTCGAGGGCGCCCGCGCCAACGGACTGGACGTCACCCTCGACGCCGCCCACCACCCCGTGCCCGCCCCGGTCGAGCTCGCCGCCTACAGGATCGTGCAGGAGTCGCTGACGAACGCGCTGAAGCACGCCGCGCCGGGGAAGGTCACCGTGCGGCTGCGCCACCTCGACGGCGGCCTCGGCATCCGGGTGAGCAGCCCGTACGGCGGCCGGGACACCCCGCGCGCACCGGGGTCCGGAGCCGGGCTGGTCGGCATGCGGGAGCGGGTGGCCCTGCTGGACGGCACGTTCGAGGCCGGACCGGAGAGCGGTCCGGACGGCGGACTGTGGGTCGTACGCGCCTGCCTTCCCGTCACCGACATCACCCGAGGAGAGCTGGAATGATCCGGGTCCTGGTCGCCGAGGACCAGTCCGCCGTCCGCGCCGGACTGGTGCTGATCCTGCGCAGCGCGCCCGACATCGAGGTGGTCGGCGAGGCGGAGGACGGCGAGCGGGCGGTCGCCCTCGCCCGTGAACTCCGCCCCGACCTGGTGCTGATGGACGTGCAGATGCCGCGCCTGGACGGGGTGTCGGCGACCCGGCAGGTGGTCGGGGAGGGGCTCGCCGACGTGCTGGTGCTGACCACCTTCGACCTCGACGAGTACGTGTTCGGGGCGCTGCGGGCCGGGGCGGCCGGGTTCCTGCTGAAGAACACGGACGCGAAGGACCTCATCGCCTCGGTGCGCACGGTGGCGCGTGGGGAGGGCGTCGTCGCCCCGGCCGTCACCCGGCGGCTGATCGCGGAGTTCGCCGCGAAGCCCGCCCGCCGGGCGACGGCCGATCCGGCGGTGCTGGACGCCCTGACCCGGCGCGAGCGCGAGGTGCTGTCCTGTCTGGGTGAGGGGTTGTCCAACGCCGGCATCGCGGCGCGCCTCGACATGGCGGAGGCGACGGTGAAGACGCACGTCAGCCGTCTGCTGGGCAAGCTGGAGCTGCGCAGCCGGGTGCAGGCGGCGGTGCTGGCCCGGGAGTTGGGGATCTGACGGAAGCCCGCTCGGGTTTCGGGGACAGTGGTCCAGACCTATTGACCCGTGGTCCAGACCTTTCTATTCTCGCGGCACCGCGGGCGTGATGGCTCAGTCACGCCCACCACGGCTTCTCCCCATAAGGAGGCGCAGCATGCGCTTCGGACACAGAGCCGCCGCGGGGTTCGCGACCCTGCTGCTCCCCGTCGCCGGCCTCGTCGGCCTGGCAAGCCCCGCCCAGGCCGCCGCCTCGGCGACCGCCACCTACGCCAAGACCCAGGACTGGGGCTCCGGCTTCGAGGGCAGGTGGACGGTGAAGAACACCGGCACCACGACCCTCAGCTCCTGGACCGTCGAGTGGGACTTCCCCTCCGGCACCAAGGTCACCTCCGCCTGGGACGCCACCGTCACCAACTCCGGTGATCACTGGACCGCCAGGAACGTCGGCTGGAACGGCACCCTCGCCCCCGGGGCGTCGGTCAGTTTCGGCTTCAACGGCAGCGGCTCCGGCGCCCCGACCGGCTGCAAGCTCAACGGCGGCAGCTGCGACGGCGCCTCCGTCCCCGGCGACGCGGCCCCGTCCGCGCCCGGCACCCCCACCGCCTCCGACATCACCGACACCTCGGTGAAGCTGTCCTGGTCGGCGGCGACCGACGACCAGGGCGTCAAGAACTACGACGTGCTGCGCGACGGCACCAGGGTCGCCACCGTGACCGGCACCTCCCACACGGACACCGGCCTCAGCAAGGGCACCGACTACTCCTACACCGTGCGGGCCCGTGACACCGGCGACCAGACCGGCCCGGCCAGCGGCGCGGTGAAGGTCCGCACCACCGGCACCAGCGAGGAGCCGCCGCCCGCCGGCGACGAGATCAAGCTCGGCTACTTCACCGAGTGGGGCGTCTACGGCCGCAACTACCACGTCAAGAACCTGGTGACGTCCGGCTCCGCCGCCAAGATCACCCACATCAACTACGCGTTCGGCAACGTCAAGAACGGTCAGTGCACCGTCGACGACACCTACGCCGCCTACGACAGGGCCTACACCGCCGACCAGTCCGTCAGCGGCACCGCCGACACCTGGGACCAGCCGCTGCGCGGCAACTTCAACCAGCTGCGCCAGCTGAAGGCAAAGTACCCGCACATCAAGGTGCTCTACTCCTTCGGCGGCTGGACCTACTCCGGCGGCTTCGGCCAGGCCGCGCAGAACCCGGCCGCGTTCGCCGAGTCCTGCAAGCAGGTCGTGGAGGACCCGCGCTGGGCCGACGTCTTCGACGGCATCGACATCGACTGGGAGTACCCGAACGCCTGCGGCCTCACCTGTGACACCAGCGGCCCGGCGGCGTTCAAGAACCTCTCGCAGGCCCTGCGCGCCGAATTCGGCGAGGACTACCTGGTCACCGCCGCCATCACCGCCGACGGCTCGAACGGCGGCAAGATCGACGCGGCCGACTACGGCGGCGCCGCGCAGTACCTCGACTGGTACAACGTGATGACGTACGACTACTTCGGCGCCTTCAACGCGCAGGGTCCGACGGCCCCGCACTCGCCGCTCACCTCGTACAACGGCATCCCGCAGGCCGGCTTCAACTCGGCCGACGCGATCACCAGGCTGAAGTCGAAGGGCGTCCCGTCCGCCAAGCTGCTGCTCGGCATCGGCTTCTACGGCCGCGGCTGGACCGGCGTCACCCAGTCCGCCCCCGGCGGCTCGGCGACCGGCGCGGCCCCGGGCACCTACGAGCCGGGCATCGAGGACTACAAGATCCTGAAGAACTCCTGCCCGGTCACCGGCACCGTCGCCGGCACGGCGTACGCCCACTGCGGCACCGACTGGTGGTCCTACGACACCCCGGCCACCATCGGCACGAAGATGTCCTGGGCCAGGAACCAGGGCCTGGGCGGCGCCTTCTTCTGGGAGTTCAGCGGCGACACCGCCAACGGTGAACTGGTGACGGCCATCGACAACGGCCTGAAGTAGCCCTCGAGCGGTACCACGCGACGTCCGCCCTCCCCCGCCTTCGTCTCCGGGGGAGGGTGAGCGCGGTCGCGCCACGTTCACCTCCTCCAGCGGCTCCGCTGCCGGCATCCTCACCCAGCGGGGCCGGACGTCGCTCTACGCGACGTTCACCCGCTGTCCGGGCGGGGCCGCCTCGAGCCACGCGAGGAAACCGGTCAGCGCGTCCTCGCTCATCGCGAGCTCCAGACGCGTGCCCCGGTGCAGACAGGCGAGGACCACCGAGTCCGACAGCAGCGCCAGCTCCTCCTCGCCCTCGGGCAGGCGGCGGCCGGCCACCTCGATCGCGGAACGCTCCAGAACGCGGCGCGGCCGGGGGGCGTAGGAGAACACCCGGAACCACTCGACCCGGTCACCGTTGTAACGTGCCACCCCGTACGCCCAGCCCTTGCCGCCGGAGTCGCCCGACTCGGGCGCGTCCCAGCGCAGGCTGCAGTCGAACGTCCCGCCGGAGCGCTGGATGAGGCGGCGGCGCAGGCCGAAGACGAAGAGCCCCACCAGCACGAGGGCCACCACGATTCCGCACACAGTCAGAGCGAGGACCATCGGCACCGACCTCCTCGTCTCCTAGGTAACGGAACGGAAAAACCACCCGGATCTGCCTCAGCCGCGGCCGGCTCCGGATCGCTCCGGTGCCGGCCGCGGCTGAGTGACGTCATCCCGTCGCGCCGATGTCAGCGTCCCGCCGACGCCGCCCGCAGACGGACATCCGCGCGGCGCTCCGCCTCGGTGTCGTCCTCCGCCTTCGCGCGGGCCAGCTCCTGCTCCGCGCTGTGGACGTCGATCTCGTCCGCCAGCTCGGCGGTCTCGGCCAGCAGCGACAGCTTGTCGTCCGCGAACGAGATGAAACCGCCGTGCACCGCGGCGACGACCGTCCCGCCCTCAGGCGTACGCACGGTCACCGGGCCCGACTCCAGCACACCGAGCAGCGGCTGGTGACCGGGCATGACGCCGATGTCGCCGGACGTGGTGCGCGCGACGACCAGGGTGGCCTCGCCGGACCAGACCTCTCGGTCGGCCGCGACCAGCGCGACGTGCAGCTCAGCAGCCAAGGTGGCTCCTCGGGTCACCACCCGGCGGTTGTGCCGGGTGTTGGTTACAAGTCTAAGGGGCGTGGCTGAGGGGGCGGGACGCACCCGCCCCCTCAGGTGTGAGCCTCAGGGGTTCACGGTGAGCCTGATGCTCAGGAGACGCCCAGCTCCTTCGCGTTCTTCTTCAGGTCCTCGATGCCACCGCACATGAAGAACGCCTGCTCCGGGAAGTGGTCGTACTCACCGTCGCAGATCGCGTTGAACGCGGCGATCGACTCGTCCAGCGGCACGTCCGAACCGTCCACGCCGGTGAACTGCTTGGCGACGTGGGTGTTCTGGGACAGGAAGCGCTCCACGCGACGGGCACGGTGGACGACGAGCTTGTCCTCCTCGCCGAGCTCGTCGATACCGAGGATCGCGATGATGTCCTGCAGGTCCTTGTACTTCTGCAGGATGTTCTTCACACGCATGGCCGCGTTGTAGTGGTCCTGCGCGATGTAGCGCGGGTCCAGGATCCGGGACGTCGAGTCCAGCGGGTCCACGGCCGGGTAGATGCCCTTCTCCGAGATCGGACGGGAGAGGACCGTCGTCGCGTCGAGGTGGGCGAAGGTGGTGGCCGGGGCCGGGTCGGTCAGGTCGTCCGCGGGGACGTAGATCGCCTGCATCGAGGTGATCGAGTGACCACGGGTCGAGGTGATGCGCTCCTGGAGGAGACCCATCTCGTCGGCCAGGTTCGGCTGGTAACCCACCGCGGAGGGCATGCGGCCGAGCAGGGTCGACACCTCGGAGCCGGCCTGGGTGAAGCGGAAGATGTTGTCGATGAAGAACAGCACGTCCTGCTTCTGCACATCGCGGAAGTACTCCGCCATGGTCAGACCGGCGAGGGCCACGCGCAGACGGGTGCCCGGGGGCTCGTCCATCTGGCCGAAGACCAGGGCGGTCTTGTCGATGACGCCCGACTCGCTCATCTCGTCGATGAGGTCGTTGCCCTCACGGGTGCGCTCGCCGACACCGGCGAACACCGACACACCGTCGTGGTTGTTGGCGACGCGGTAGATCATCTCCTGGATGAGCACCGTCTTGCCGACGCCGGCGCCGCCGAACAGACCGATCTTTCCACCCTTGACGTACGGGGTGAGGAGGTCGATGACCTTGACGCCGGTCTCGAACATCTCGGTCTTCGACTCGAGCTCGTCGAAGTTGGGCGCCTTGCGGTGGATCGGCCAGCGCTCGCCCGTGTACTCCTCGTCGCTGTTCAGCACCTCACCGAGGGTGTTGAACACCTTGCCGGTGGTGAAGTCGCCGACCGGCACCGAGATGGCGGAGCCGGTGTCGGTCACCGGGGCCTGGCGGACCAGGCCGTCGGTGGGCTGCATGGAGATGGTGCGGACCAGGCCGTCACCCAGGTGCTGGGCGACCTCGAGGGTCAGCTTCTTGAGCTCGCCCTCCTTGGCCGGGTCGGCGACCTGGACGTGCAGCGCGTTGTAGATCTCCGGCATCGCGTCGACGGGGAACTCCACGTCGACGACCGGGCCGATGACCCGGGCGACGCGGCCCGTGGCCGTCGCGGTCTCAACAGTGGTGGTCATTAGTTGTCACTCCCCGCGTTCGCGTCGGCCAGGGCACTGGCGCCACCGACGATCTCGCTGATTTCCTGGGTGATTTCGGCCTGGCGAGCCGCGTTGGCAAGACGGGAGAGCGTGTTGATCAGCTCGCCCGCGTTGTCGGTGGCCGACTTCATCGCGCGCCGTGTGGCGGCGTGCTTCGAAGCGGCCGACTGGAGCAGCGCGTTGTAGATCCGGCTCTCGACGTACCGCGGCAGCAGGGCGTCGAGGACGTCCTCCGCCGAGGGTTCGAAGTCGTACAGCGGCAGGGGCGCGTCCTTGGCGGACCCCGCGGCGTCAGCCGCTGACGTCCCCGCCTGCGCGGCCTCTTCGAGGCGCAGCGGGAGCATCCGGGAGCCGACCGCCGTCTGCGTCATCATCGACACGAACTCGGTGTAGACGATGTGGAGCTCGTCCACGCCGCCGTCCGCCGTCTCCGTCTGGAGCGCCTCGATCAGCGGGGCCGCGACCTTCTTGGCGTCCGCGTACGAGGGCTCGTCGGTGAAGCCCGTGAACGACTCCGCGATCTTGCGCTCGCGGAAGTTGTAGTGGGCGACACCGCGCCGGCCGACGATGTACGTCTCGACCTGCTTGCCCTCGCGCTCCAGGCGCTCGGTCAGCTGCTCCGCCGCCTTGATGGCGTTGGAGTTGAAGGCGCCTGCCAGACCGCGGTCGCTGGTGATGAGCAGGACCGCGGCACGGGTCGGGTTCTCCGCCTCCGTGGTGAGCGGGTGCTTGGTGTTCGACCCGGTTCCGACCGCCGTGACCGCGCGGGTGAGTTCCCGCGCGTACGGCGTGGAGGCCGCCACCTTGCGCTGCGCCTTGACGACGCGCGAGGCGGCGATCATCTCCATCGCCTTGGTGATCTTCTTGGTCGCGGTGACGGATCGGATGCGACGCTTGTAGACCCGGAGCTGGGCTCCCATGAGTCAGGTCCCTTCCTTACGTCACTTGGCGGTGGACGGGGCGTCCTCGCCGAGCAGCTTGCCGTCGCTCGTCTCGAACTGCTTCTTGAAGGTCGCGATCGCCTCGGCCATGGCCTGCAGGGTGTCGTCGGACATCTTGCCGCCCTCGCGGATGGAGGTCATGAGGCCCTGCTCGCTGCGGTGCAGGTACTCGAGCAGCTCCCTCTCGAAGCGGCGGATGTCGGCGACCGGCACGTCGTCCATCCTGCCGGTGGTGCCGGCCCAGACGGAGACGACCTGGTCCTCGGTGGACATCGGCTGGTACTGGTCCTGCTTCAGCAGCTCGACCATGCGCTGACCGCGCTCCAGCTGCGCCTTGGAGGCGGCGTCCAGGTCGGAACCGAAGGCGGCGAACGCCTCCAGCTCGCGGAACTGGGCGAGGTCCACGCGCAGACGGCCGGAGACCTGCCTCATCGCCTTGTGCTGCGCGGAACCGCCGACTCGGGAGACGGAGATACCGACGTTCAGCGCGGGGCGCTGACCGGCGTTGAACAGGTCCGACTCCAGGAAGCACTGGCCGTCGGTGATGGAGATGACGTTGGTCGGGATGAACGCCGACACGTCGTTGGCCTTGGTCTCGACGATCGGCAGACCGGTCATCGAGCCCGCGCCCATGTCGTCGGAGAGCTTGGCGCAGCGCTCCAGCAGACGGGAGTGCAGGTAGAAGACGTCACCCGGGTAGGCCTCACGGCCCGGCGGGCG
Organism: Streptomyces pimonensis; assembly: GCF_041380215.1. NCBI lineage: Bacteria > Bacillati > Actinomycetota > Actinomycetes > Kitasatosporales > Streptomycetaceae > Streptomyces > Streptomyces pimonensis. Next base: position 253,042 of record NZ_JAHWZY010000002.1, on the reverse strand, counting down.
GCGCAGCAGCAGGGACACGGCGCGGTAGGCGTCGGCCTGCTTCGACAGGTCGTCGAAGATGATCAGAACGTGCTTGCCCTCGTACATCCACTGCTGGCCGATGGCCGAACCGGTGTACGGCGCCAGGTACTTGAAGCCGGCCGGGTCGGACGCCGGGGCGGCGACGATGGTCGTGTACTCCAGCGCGCCGTTCTCCTCCAGCGCGCGGCGGACCGACGCGATGGTGGAGCCCTTCTGGCCGATGGCGACGTAGATGCAGCGGACCTGCTTCTTCGGGTCGCCCGAGCGCCAGTTGTCGCGCTGGTTGATGATCGTGTCGACGGCCAGGGCGGTCTTGCCGGTCTGGCGGTCGCCGATGACCAGCTGGCGCTGACCACGGCCGATCGGGGTCATGGCGTCGACGGCCTTGTAGCCCGTCTCCATCGGCTCGTGCACCGACTTGCGCTGCATGACCGTGGGGGCCTGCAGTTCGAGGGCGCGACGGCCCTCGGTCTCGATCTCGCCGAGGCCGTCGATCGGGTTGCCGAGCGGGTCGACCACACGGCCGAGGTAGCCCTCGCCGACCGCGACGGACAGGACCTCGCCGGTGCGGGTGACCGGCTGGCCCTCCTCGATGCCGCTGAACTCACCGAGGACGATGGCACCGATCTCGCGCTCCTCGAGGTTGAGGGCGAGACCGAGGGTGCCGTCCTCGAACTTCAGCAGCTCGTTGGCCATGGCCGAGGGCAGGCCCTCGACCTTCGCGATGCCGTCGCCGGCAAGGGTGACCGTACCGACCTCCTCGCGCGAGGCCGCGTCCGGCTTGTACGACTGGACGAAGTTCTCCAGTGCGTCCCGGATCTCCTCCGGCCGGATCGTGAGCTCCGCCATCTGAGTTCCCTGCTCTCCTTGTTGGGCCCGAAGTTTCACTTGGGGGGGTATGGGGACTCCCCCCGATACGAGGTGAATCCTCTGCACGGCCCAACGCGGGCCGTCGTAAATACGTATGGAGTTGCTGCTAGCCCGCCATGCGGCGGGCGACGTCCTCGAGCCGATCCGCGAGCGAGCCGTTGATGATCTCGTCGCCGACCCGCACCCGGATCCCGCCGAGGACCTCGGGGTCCACGTCGAGGTTCAGGTGCATCTCGCGGCCGTAGAGCTTGGCCAGTGCGGCGCCGAGGCGGCGCTTCTGGATGTCGCTCAGCGGGACCGCCGAGGTGACGACGGCGACCGTGCGGTCGCGACGCTCGGCGGCGAGCTTGGACAGGGACTCGAGTCCCGTCTCCAGACTACGTCCCCGCGGCGCGTTGACCAGGCGCGTCACCAGACGCTCGGTGGTGGCCCTGGCACGGCCGCCGAGCAGCTGCCGCAGCAGCTCGCCCTTGGCCGTCCCGCTCGCGGCGCGACTGGTCAGCGCGGCCCGCAGTTCCGTGTCGGACGACACGATCCGGCCGAACCGGAACAGCTCGTCCTCGACCTCGTCAAGAGTGCCGGCCCGCTGGGCCGCCGTGAGGTCGGCCGTGGCGGCCAGCTCCTCCAGCGCGTCCACCAGGTCGCGCGACTGCGACCAGCGGGAGCGCACCGTCCCGGCCACCAGGTCGGCGGTCGGGCCGCCGACCTGGCCGCCGAAGATGCGCCCGGCCAGTTCGGCCTTGGCGTCGGCGGCCTGCGCCGGGTCGGTGAGGACCCGGCGCAAGCTGACCTCGCGGTCGAGCAGCGCGGTGACGGCGGCCAGCTCGTCGGCGAGCTGCGCCGCGTCCACGGACGTGGAGTCCGTCAGCGCGTCGAGACGCTCGCGTGCGGCTGCCAGGGCCTCGCGGCTCGCTCCGTTCATCGCGCGGCCTCGGCCTTCTCCTCGAGCTCGTCGAGGAAGCGGTCGATCACGCGGCTCTGCCGGGCGTGGTCCTCGAGGGACTCGCCGACGAGCTTGCCGGCCAGGTCGGTGGCGAGCTTGCCGACGTCCTGGCGCAGCGCGGACGCGGCGGCCTTGCGGTCCGCCTCGACCTGGGTGTGACCGGCGGCGATGATCTCCTCACGCTGCCGCTGGCCTTCCGCGCGCATCTCGGCGATGAGCGCGGCGCCCTGCTCCTGTGCCTCCTGGCGCAGGCGCGCGGCCTCGTGACGGGCCTCGGCGAGCTGAGCCTTGTACTGCTCCAGCACGCTCTGGGCCTCGGTCTGAGCCGCCTCGGCCTTCTCGATCCCGCCCTCGATCGCCTCGCGGCGCTGCTCCAGAACCTTGTTGATGTTCGGGAGGAGCTTCTTGGCGAGGAAACCGAAGACGATGACGAAGGCGAGCAGGCCGATGACGAGCTCGGGAATCGGCGGGACGAGGGGGTTCTGCGCCTCCTCGGCCGCGATATGAAGCAGTGGGCTCATATCAGAGTGCCTTTCGTCTGGTGACCCGGTCGTGGATCAGGTGATTACAGGCCGTAGACGAACGGCATGACCAGGCCGATCAGGGCGAGCGCCTCACAGAAGGCGAAGCCGAGGATCTGGTTGGCGCGGATCAGGCCGGCGGCCTCGGGCTGGCGGGCGATGGCTTCGGTGCCCTTACCGAAGATGATGCCGACGCCGATGCCGGGGCCGAAGGCGGCGATGCCGTAGCCGATGGAAGCGATCGAGCCGGTGACGGCGGCGAGGGTCTGGGACATGCCAGTTCTTCCTTTTCTTCACGGTTCCGGTGGGGGTGGGCCACCGGACGACTGGGGGCGGGGACGGGACGCTCAGTGGTGCTCGGCGAGCGCGCCCTGGATGTAGGTCACGGTCAGCAGGACGAAGACGTACGCCTGCAGGGCCTGGATGAACAGCTCGAAGGCGGTCATCACGAGGACCATCACGAACGAGACACCGGCGTAGGCGATTCCGATGCCGTTCAGCAGGTACCAGCTGGCGATGGTGAAGAGCACCAGCAGGATGTGGCCCGCGAACATGTTCGCGAAGAGTCGCACGGCGTGGGTGAAGGGCCGCACGAGCAGGTTCGAGAAGGCCTCGATCAGCATGACGACCGGCAGGGCCGCACCGAGCGACTTGTCGTAGCCGGTGAAGTTCTTCAGGGCGCCGACGAAGCCGTGCCTCCTGAAGGTCAGGGAGACCCACACCAGGTACACGATCAGTGCGAGCGCCGCCGGGTACGCGATGATCGACGTCACCGGGAACTGGGCGAGCGGGATGATCGACCAGAGGTTCATCATCCACACGAAGAAGAACAGGGCGACGACGAACGGGACGTACTTCTCGCCCTCGCGCTTGCCCATCGTCTCGTAGACGACACCCCGGCGGACGAAGTCGTAGCCCGCCTCGGCGACCATCTGGAGCTTGCCGGGGACGACCTGGGGCCGGCGGAAGGCCGCCCAGAAGAAGCCGACGATGACGATCGAGCCGAGCAGCGCCAGCAGCATGGGCTTGTTGAAGTACAGGTTGCTGTCGCCGTCGCCCCAGAGGGGCTTGTAGAGGAACGAGTGCAGCCCGGGAGACGGGAAGCCACAGCCGTCGAAGATGTGGCAGTCGGTCTCGAAGGCGAGCACCTGCGTCGGGTCAGCACTCACCGCGGGCTCCTTCGGCGTGGCGCATGGATTCGGCAACCTCGTGGTGTCGGCGCGGAACGGGGCCGCGGATCGGCACGGAACTGGTGTTACGGATGTGGGGGCGGCTGTGGGGCATCTCGCCTCGCGATGTGACAGGCGTCAGCTCGGATGCCCGCGCCCGCGATGCCGCAGTTGGCACCGGACGATAGCAGGGTCTTCCGTACGCCTTTATCCCGGCCCTACGGCTCACGACGAGCGCTCCCGGTCTTCCTGCTCTCGTCCGTCGAGGAATCGGGCTCCACGTAGAGGGTCTTGGCCGTCATGGTGGCGCGCGTCTGCGCTGCGACCCAGGTCAGGGTGCATGCGAGCAGGCTCAGCGCGAACACCTTCGGGTGGAACAGCGTCGTGTCCTTGAAGAGCGCGATGAAGACGAAGATCAGCAGGAGCTGCGTCATGTACATCATCAGCCCCATCGCCTGGAACAGATGGGGCAGCTGCTTGGCGGTCCTCTGGAGCACGTACAGCCCGACCCCCATGAGGAGGAGCACGAGCACGGCTCCGAGCACCGCTCCGATCGCGCCCTTGCCGCCTTCGACGGCAGCACCGATCGCGACTGCGACCGCACCGACGGCAGCGGTGGGCACGGCAGCCTGGATCAGGATCCGGACGTCGTTGGACGGCATGGCGGCAACTCCGCTTTTCGCAAGGGGGCACAACAAGAAAAGGGGGGTGCAAAGGGTGTCGTCATGGACGAGCGTAACCCCCGGGCGGCGTGTGGTTTTCGGGTGCCTGCGGACCGTCGCACCACGGTCCGTCGGCTCCGCCCGGCGGGACTCGTGAACGGTATCACAAACTATTTGATGCAGTCTTTACCTACCTGGTGTGCCACCCATCACGCATGAGAGTGAAATCCCGCAGCTGAGCGCGCCTGGGGGCTTCTTGTCTGGTATTGGGGCGTTTCGTCACCCCAACGACGCCCCATCGGGTCCCCACGACTTGGCAATGCTCTAGTCGGATTCTTACCTTGGCCGCGACCGGTCGACCGGGCGGGCGCGGGATCCGACGGCGGTCGCCCCGTTGACGCCGGAGGCGCCCGCGGCCACCGGGGTGCGGTCCTCGCCGGGAGCCCCGCCGGGAGCCTCCTGGGCGGTCCCGGAGGCGTCCGCGCCGGAAGCGGACGCCGAGGTCCGCCGGCGCCGGTACCGCGGCGGCACGACGGCCTCCGCCCAGCGCGGGGCGCGCGGCCTGAAGCGGGGCAGCAGGAGCAGGACCAGACCGAGCGTGGAGAGGACCACGACGCCCAGCACGATCCACATCGACGCCGAGTGCACGGAGTAGGCCAGCGCGCCGAAGCCGATCAGCGCCGACCAGAAGTACATGATCAGCACCGCCCGGCTGTGCGAGTGGCCGATCTCCAGCAGTCGGTGGTGCAGGTGCCCCCGGTCCGCCGCGAACGGCGACTGGCCCCGCCAGGTGCGCCGCACGATCGCCAGGATCAGGTCTGCGGCCGGGATCGCGATGATCGTCAGCGGCATCACCAGCGGGATGTAGACCGGCACCATCTGGTGCACCGTGCTGCGCTCGGACCCGCCGAACAGGCTGTCCGGGTCCACCTGCCCCGTGATGGAGATCGCGCCCGCCGCCAGGACCAGACCGATCAGCATCGAACCCGAATCGCCCATGAAGATCCGCGCGGGGTGCATGTTGTGCGGCAGGAAGCCCAGGCACATACCCATCAGGATGGCCGCGAACAGCGTCGCGGGGGCGGCGGCCTCGATGCCGTACGAGTACCAGATGCGGTAGGCGTACATGAAGAACGCGGCCGACGCGATGCACACCATGCCGGCGGCGAGGCCGTCGAGGCCGTCCACGAAGTTGACCGCGTTGATGGTGATGACGACCAGTGCCACCGTGAGCAGGGTGCCCTGCCACTGGGTCAGCGCGACCGTGCCGACGCCCGGGACCGGCAGCCACAGGATCGTCAGGCCCTGCATGACCATCACACCGGCGGCGATCATCTGGCCGCCGAGCTTGATCAGCGCGTCGATCTCGAACTTGTCGTCCAGCACACCGATCAGCCAGATCAGCGCAGCCCCGGAGAGCAGCGCCCGCGGTTCGTTGGACCTCTCGAAGAGCTGGCCCAGGTTGGTGAGGTGGTCGGCGGTCAGCAGACCCGCGCACAAACCGAAGAACATGGCGATACCGCCGAGTCGCGGAGTGGGTTCCCGGTGCACGTCACGTGCCCGGATCTCCGGCATCGCCCCGGCCACGATCGCGAACTTCCGCACCGGCCCTGTCAGCAGGTACGTCACCGCGGCCGTGATGCAGAGCGTCAGCAGGTATTCACGCACGGGCTTCCCCACAGGTCTCGCTGGCCATCACAGCCCCACACCCTAGCGAGGCGCACATACGGGTGAGGACTTCCGGGTGGCGACGATGGTTGCACGCGCGACCGCACGACCGCGCCGCCTCCCCCGGAACCGACCCGTTCAGCGGGGGTACGGCGGGAACGCCGCCGCCAGTTCCCGCACGTCCCTCCGGGCCCTCGCGGGCTCGGTGCCGCCCCGCAGGACGCTCGCCAGCAGCCCCGCGACGAACGTCATCTCCCTGGCCCCCATGCCCTGTGTGGTCACCGCCGCCGTGCCCAGGCGCAGCCCCCGGTCGTCGTCGTGCGGGAGCGCGCAGCAGTCCAGGACGATTCCGGCCGCCGCGAGCCGGCCGCGCGCGGTGCGTCCGTCGACGCCGAGCGGCGCCGGGTCGGCGACGATCAGGTGGGTGTCCGTGCCGCCGGTGGTGACGACCAGCCCCTCGGCGGCCAGCGCCGCGGCCAGCGTCCGCGCGTTGGCGACCACCTGGCGCGCGTACGCGGCGAACGCCGGTGTCGCCGCCTCCCCGAACGCGACGGCCTTGGCCGCGACGGCGTTCATCTGGGCGCCGCCCTGGGTGAAGGGGAAGACGGCGCGGTCGACCCGCTCGGCCAGTTCGCCGCCGCACAGGATCATCCCGCCGCGCGGCCCCCGCAGCACCTTGTGCGTCGTCGCGCACACGATGTCCGCGTACGGCACCGGACTGGGCGCCGCTCCCCCGGCGACCAGGCCGATGGGGTGGGCGGCGTCCGCGATGAGGTGGGCGCCGACCTCGTCGGCGACCTCACGGAAGAAGGCGTAGTCGAGGTGGCGCGGATAGGCGATGGAGCCGCAGACGATCGCCTTGGGGCGGTGGCTGCGGGCCAGGGCGCGGACCTGGTCGTGGTCGATGAGCCCGCTCTCCGCGTCCACGCCGTAGCCGACGAAGTCGAACCAGCGGCCGGAGAAGTTGACGGGCGAACCGTGGGTGAGATGACCGCCGTGCGGCAGGCCGAGGGCGAGCACGGTGTCGCCGGGGCGCAGCAGGACGGCGTACGCGGCGAGCACGGCGGACGAGCCGGAGTGCGCCTGCACGTTGGCGTGCTCGGCGCCGAACAGCGCCGTGGCCCGCTCCACGGCGAGGCGCTCGGCGACGTCGACGACCTCGCAGCCGCCGTGGTGCCGGCTGCCGGGGTACCCCTCGGCGTACTTGTTGGCCAGCGGTGAGCCGAGGGCGGCCAGCACGGCCGGCGACATGAAGTTCTCGGCGGCGACCAGCTGGAGCGTGCCCGACTGCCGCTCCCGTTCCGCGAGCAGCACATCGGCCAGCTCGGGATCCTGCCGCCGCACCACATCGCCCTCGAGGACGTGCCCGACCGTCATAAGGCCCAATGTAGGCCGTACACCCCGAAAACGCCCCCGTTGCCGCGCCCCTCGTCGCCGTGGGCGATCGTTCCGCAGGGCGGTGGGCGCCTCCCACGCCCTGGGGCGATGGGGAGGACGGGGGCACAGCGGCACCACGCCGGAGGCCCGGTGACCCGCCCCGGCAGCGGCGCCTAGGCCGTGTCGTCAAATGTTATAGGTGGTGGATCATGGTGTCGTGATACGTCGTCATGAACTGTCGGATGCTGAGTGGGAGTTCGTCCGGCCGCTGCTGCCCGTGTCGTTGCGGGGGCGGAAGCGGCTGGATGACCGCAGGGTTCCGAACGGGATCGTGTGGAAGTTCCGGACCGGGACGGCCTGGCGGGATGTGCCCGACCGCTACGGTTCGTGGGCCACGCTGCATACGCGTTTTCGCAGGTGGGTGGCGGACGGGACGTTCGACCGGATGCTGCGGGCCGCGCAGGCGAAGGCGGATGCGGCGGGCGACATCGAGTGGCTGGTGTCGGTCGATTCCACGATCGTCCGGGCCCACCAGCATGCGGCGGGGGCCCGAAAAGGGGGCTCCGCGACCCGGCCCTCGGCCGGTCCAGAGGTGGTCTGACCAGCAAGATTCACCTGGCGTGTGACGGTCGGGGCCGGCCTCTCGCTTTCGTCGTCACGGGCGGCAACACCAACGACTGCACCCGGTTCACCACCGTGATGGAAAGGGTCCGGGTGCCCCGGATCGGACCGGGACGGCCCCGCACCCGGCCCGATCACGTCCTGGGCGACAAGGGCTACAGCTCAAGGGCAATCCGCGCCTGGCTCCGCCGCCGGGGCATCCCACACACGATTCCCGAGCGGGCTGACCAGGTCAGCAACCGGGCCCGGCGAGGTCGCCACGGTGGCCGCCTGCCGACCTTCGACCGTGAGGCCTACAAGCACCGCAACGTCGTGGAACGGTGCTTCAACCGCCTAAAGCAGTGGCGCGGCATCGCCACCCGCTACGACAAGACCGCCCAGTCCTACGAAGCGGCCGTCACCCTCGCCTCACTCCTGACGTGGGCCTGATATTGCATGACAAGCCTAGTGGCCGTCGCTGACAGCCGTGCCCCTACCCGGCGGGCCCACTCAGCCGGACACCGCGTCCAGGAGGCCATAGAGGATCTGATAGGTGACGAAGGACGCGGGGATCGCCGCAGCGAGGCTCAGACCGCGTTCCTTCCAGGTCCGCCCCAACAGCAGCGGAAGACCGCAGGCGAGAGCACCGCAGACCACCGCCTGCGGTAGGTACCCCAGGCCGAGCCAGTAGTGGAGGCCTTCGCTGCCGAAAAGGCCGCCGAGTGCGCCGAGCGCCATGTAGCGCAGCCAGGGCCGAGTACCGCGTCTCGACCACGCGCCCGCGACGCCGAACAGCGGTCCCGCGACGCACGCCATCGCGAGCCAGAGCAGTGGAAATGTGAGCGAGCCCATTCCGTCCCGCCCGAACTCGGCGTACCCGTAGTAGCCGACGACGAGGCCGATCTCCGCCAGGGCTCCGGCTGCCGCCGGAAGGCGATGGCCGTCGGTGCGGTGTGCGAGGGAGGCGCCCGCGGCAAACGCGAACATCGTCCACACCGCACCGGAGTTCGCCAGGTTGTTCCACGCCCCGGGCAGCCAGCCCTGCGCCAGGTTCGTCAGGATGCCCCCGACAAGCCCTGCGCCGAGGCATAGAACAGCCGCGCCCGGGGCGCTCTTCAAGCGCAGGCGGGGTGAAACGGTCGAATCGGTAGCAGCCATGCCCCGACTATACACAGGGTATATACACCTGGTTTATAGACGCGGTTTACAGCTGGACGGCGGTTTACAGCTGGACGTAGGTCATCGCTCGGGCGATTGACACCACTCACCGAGATCCGGTCAGGCGGGGGCGCAACCAGCCAGCTGGCGACGAGGCCGAGGATTTCAGGGACGACGGGCTTGCACAGCAGGCGACGATAGGCGAGGAGCGAGGCATTGGCGGAGGTGCGGCCCAGAAGGAGAGTGAGACCGCGGGCCGGTGGATCTCGACTCCGCCCCCGGCAAGGCCCTCTCGCTTTCGTCGTCACGGGCGGCAACTCCAACGACTGCACCCGGTTCACCACCGTGATGGAAAGGGTCCGGGTGCCCCGGACCGGACCGGGACGGCCCCTCACCCGGCCTGATCACATCCTGAGCGGCAAGGGCTACCACTCAAAGGCGATCCGCGCCTGGCTCCGCCGTCGGGCATACCGCACACAATCCCCGAGCGTTCCGACGAAGCGGCCGTCACCCTCGCCTCACTCCTGATGCGGGCGTGACATTTGACGACAGGCCCTAGGCCCGGGCAGGCACCCCGGTCAACGCCGTCACCACCGGATCCAGCGCCTCGAATATCTCGTCCCCGATGGACCGGAAGAACGTCAGCGGCGCCCCGTACGGGTCGTACACCTCGTCCGCCTCGGCCGTCGGTGCCAGAAGCCACCCGCGGAGAGCCGCGGCAGCCCGCACCAACGCCCGGGCGCGCATGACCAGCCCTTCGTCCAGGGGCGGCAGGGTCGCCGGGTCGATGGCGTCGACCAGCCGTGTGAACTCCTTGAGCGTGAACGTCCGCAGCCCCGCCGAGTGCCCCATCGAAATGACCTGCGCCCGGTGGTCCCGCGTGGCCGTCAGCACCAGATCCGCCCGGATCACGTGCTCGTCCAGCAGCTCGCGCCCCACGAACCCCGACGCGTCCGCCCCGAAGTCCGCCAGCACGGTCTCCGCGTGGGCCTCCATGGGCGCGCCCTCGTGCCCCCAGGTGCCCGCGCTCTCCACGATCAGCCCGCCCCCCAGGATCCCCAGCCGCTGGCTCACGAAATGCCGGGTCAGCCGTTCGGTGATGGGCGAGCGGCACACGTTTCCGGTACTGACGTGGAGGATGCGGAAGGTGTCGCGCGGAAACCCGAAGGTCGTCGTGATCTCCGCGCTGGATTCCCCGTTGCCTATGCCACGCCCCGACTCGGGGGCCGTCAATTCGCCACCTCGAGGTCGGGTACCACCTTGCGCAGTTCCTCCGGCGAGAGCGCCCCCTCGCGCAGCAGCACCGGCACGGGGCGGGTGACGTCGACGATCGAGGAGGGCACGTTGCCGGGCGTCGGACCGCCGTCCAGGTACACGGAGACGGAGTCGCCGAGCATCTCCTGCGCGGCGTCGCAGTTCTCCGGCGCCGGGTGACCGGTGAGATTGGCGGACGAGACGGCCATGGGCCCGACCTCGGTGAGCAGCTCGATGGCGACCGGGTGCAGCGGCATCCGCACGGCGACCGTGCCGCGGGTGTCCCCGAGGTCCCACTGGAGCGACGGCTGGTGCTTGGCGACCAGCGTCAGCGCGCCCGGCCAGAACGCGTCGACCAGTTCCCAGGCCATCTCGGAGAAGTCCGTGACCAGGCCGTGCAGGGTGTTCGGGGAGCCGATGAGGACGGGTGTGGGCATGTTGCGGCCCCGGCCCTTGGCCTCCAGCAGGTCGGCGACGGCCTCCGAGGTGAACGCGTCGGCGCCGATCCCGTACACGGTGTCCGTCGGCAGCACCACGAGCTCGCCCCGGCGGACGGCGGACGCGGCCTCGCGCAGACCGGTCGTGCGGTCGGTCGCGTCGTTGGTGTCGTATCGCCGAGCCATTTAGCGGGCCTCCTCGTACGGGTGCTGCTGGGGGGATGGGGTGTGCGGGACGGTCACGGCAGCGCCTTGCGGGCGGTGGCGAACCGGGGGCGGTTGTTCAGGTCGGGGTGGTCGGCCGCGTCGGTCCAGCCGCGGTCCTCGGCGAAGATCCACGGCACCTGTCCGCCCTGGGTGTCGGCGTGCTCGACGACGACCACCCCGCCGGGCCGCAGCAGCCGGTGCGCGGTGCGCTCCAGGCCGCGGATCAGGTCGAGCCCGTCCTCTCCGGAGAACAGGGCCAGGTCGGGATCGTAGTCGCGGGCCTCCGGCGCGACGTACTCCCACTCGGTGAGCGGGATGTACGGCGGATTGGAGACGACCAGGTCGACCTGGCCGTCGAGGTCCGGGAAGGCCGTCAGGGCGTCCCCCTGGCGCAGCTCGACCCTTGACCCCTCCGTGTTCCTGCGGGTCCACCGGAGGGCGTCCTCGGACAGCTCCACGGCGTACACGCGCGAGCGCGGCACCTCCTGGGCCAGGGCCAGCGCGATGGCGCCCGAACCGGTGCACAGGTCGACGATGCACGGCTCGACGACGTCCATGGCGCGGACGGCGTCTATCGCCCAGCCGACCACCGACTCGGTCTCGGGGCGCGGCACGAACACCCCCGGCCCGACCTGGAGCTCCAGATAGCGGAAGTACGCGCGCCCGGTGATGTGCTGGAGCGGCTCGCGCGCCTCGCGGCGCGCGATGACCTCCCAGTACCGGGCGTCGAAGTCGGAGTCCTTCACCCTGTGCAGCTCACCGCGCTTGACCCCGTGCACGAACGCGGCGAGCTCCTCCGCGTCGGTGCGCGGCGAGGGCACGCCGGCGTCGGCGAGCCGCTGGGTGGCCTGGGCCACCTCGGCGAGCAGCAGGTTCACGACGGTCCTCCGGGCTGTCTACGGGATTTACGCGGCGGCGAGCTTGGCGGCCGAGTCCGCGTCGACGCAGGCCTGGATCACCGCGGCGAGGTCGCCGTCCAGGACCTGGTCCAGGTTGTACGCCTTGAAGCCGACGCGGTGGTCCGAGATGCGGTTCTCCGGGAAGTTGTACGTACGGATCTTCTCGGAGCGGTCGACGGTGCGGACCTGGCTGCGGCGGGCGTCGGCGGCCTCCCGCTCCGCCTCCTCCTGCGCCGCCGCGAGGAGCCTGGAGCGCAGGATACGCAGTGCCTGCTCCTTGTTCTGCAGCTGGCTCTTCTCGTTCTGGCAGGAGGCGACGACCCCGGTCGGGATGTGCGTGATGCGCACCGCGGAGTCGGTGGTGTTGACGGACTGGCCGCCGGGTCCCGAGGAGCGGTAGACGTCGATGCGCAGGTCGTTCGGGTTGATCTCGACGTCGACCTCCTCCGCCTCGGGGGTCACCAGGACACCCGCCGCGGAGGTGTGGATGCGGCCCTGCGACTCGGTGGCCGGCACCCGCTGCACGCGGTGCACGCCGCCCTCGTACTTCAGCCGGGCCCACACGCCCTGGCCGGGCTCGGTCTGCCCGCGGGCCTTCACGGCCACCTGGACGTCCTTGTAGCCGCCCAGCTCGGACTCGGTGGCGTCGATGATCTCGGTCTTCCAGCCGACGCGCTCGGCGTAGCGCAGGTACATGCGCAGCAGGTCGCCGGCGAACAGGGCGGACTCGTCGCCGCCCGCGCCCGCCTTGATCTCGAGGATGACGTCCTTGTCGTCGCTGGGGTCGCGCGGGACCAGCAGCAGCCGGAGCTTCTCGGTGAGCTCCTCGCGCTGTCGCTCCAGGTCCTTGACCTCGGCGGCGAAGTCGGGGTCGTCGGCGGCCAGTTCGCGCGCGGTCTCGACGTCGTCGCCCGTCTGCTTCCAGGAGCGGTACGTGGCGACGATCGGGGTGAGCTCGGCGTAGCGCTTGTTCAGCTTGCGCGCGTTGGCCTGGTCGGCGTGGACCGACGGGTCGGCGAGCTTCTTCTCCAGGTCGGCGTGCTCGGCGACGAGTTCCTCGACGGCCTCGAACATCTTGGGCTCCTGCTGGTACGTGGGTGAAGGGCGGGCGACCAAAAACGCCGGTCCCGGCCCGTCCCCGGGCGGGGGACGCGGCCGTGGACCGGCGCTAGGGCCTGCCCGGCGGATCAGGTCGGAGGTGATCCGCCGTACCTCTCCGTGCCGGTGGGCGGGCCTGGTGCGTGCAGCTGCGAGGCGGAGGAGGGAGTCGACGCGATGGAATCCCTCCTGCGTGAGCACAGCCGAGCGTGGGGGAGCCGGCGACTGACGACAACGCCGCAGAGGTGCGTGCCAGGCCCCGCGTCCCCGACAGGATCCGCCGGACAGGCCCTAGAGGGCTCGCTACTTCTTGGAGCCGGCGGCCTTGCCGAAGCGGGCCTCGAAGCGGGCCACACGGCCACCGGTGTCGAGGATCTTCTGCTTGCCCGTGTAGAACGGGTGGCACTCGGAGCAGACCTCGGCGCGGATGGTGCCGCTGTCGATCGTGCTGCGGGTGGTGAACGACGCGCCGCAGGTGCAGCTGACCTGCGTCTCGACGTACTCGGGGTGGATGTCGCGCTTCAAGGTGTCTCCTAGGTTCGGGAGGGCGCCGGGTCGCATCCGCGGGCTGCGGGAGCGTGAACCGGGGCCGACTCACCAGTTTGCCAGCACTGGGGTCATCACCCAAAACCGGGGGCGGGGGCCGGGTATTCCCCGAAGGCCCGCGGAGGCCCCCGGCCCGGGCGGCGGAGCCGCACACCGGTACGGCCCCGCGCGCCCCTAGCCGGGGTCCACGACGTCCTCCGCCTCGCCCCCGGCCGTGTTCCCGGTGGCGCTCACGGGGACGGGGACGTCGTTCCTCAGGGCGTCCCAGACCTGTTCGGCCTCGGCCTCCCGCACCAGGACCCGGTTGCCGTCCGCCGGGTCGTACCGGACCGGCAGGGTGATCATGTGCAGGTCGGCGGGGGTGATGTCCTTCAGGCCGCCGGCGAAGGACATCAGGGAGTTCACCGAGCCCAGGCCGGAGTCGGTGGTGACGGCCCGGGTGGCGGTGTCGGCGAGGTCGTACAGCTTCTTGGGGTGGGTGAGGACGCCGACCTCCCCGATCTGCCGTACCAGGGCCTTGACGAAGGCCTGCTGGAGCCGGATGCGGCCGAGGTCGGAGCCGTCGCCGACGCCGTGCCGGGTGCGCACCAGGCCGAGGGCCTGCTCGCCGTCGAGCCGGTGGGTGCCGGCCTCGAGTTCCAGACGGCTGTCGGGGTCGTCGATGTCCCTGCCGGTGGTGACCTCGACGCCGCCGAGTTCGTCGACGAGCTTCTGGAAGCCGGTGAAGTCGACCTCCAGGTAGTGGTCGAGGCGCAGGCCGGTGATCGACTCGACGGTCCTCACCGCGCAGGCCGCCCCGCCCGTGGCGTAGGCGGAGTTGAACATCACGCCGCTCGCCGCGGGATGGGTGCCGCCGTCGGCGTCGGTGCACTCGGGGCGGTCGACGACGGTGTCGCGCGGGAGGGAGACCACGCTCGCCTTCTCGCGGCCCCCGTGGACGTGCACGATCATCGCGGTGTCCGAGCGGGCGCCACCCCCGTCGGCGCCGCCGCCGAGCTTCCCGTTGTCGCCGGAGCGGGTGTCGGAGCCGAGGACGAGTATGTTCTCGGAGCCGTTGCCGGCCTTCTCGGGCCGGTCGGCGCCGAGGGCCCGGTCGATGTCGAGGCTCTCGATGTTGCCGTCGAGCCTGACGTACAGGTATCCGGCGCCGGCGCCGCCGAGGGCGACGATGCCGGCGGCGGTCCAGGCCGCGGCCTTCAGGCCCCGGCGCCGCCTGTCCCGGCGACCCGGTGTGCTCTCGGCGGACATGTGCTCCTCGACTCGTCCTCGGTCGGTCGTTCCCGCACCCGGCACCGGACCCGGCCCTGCACCCGGGAGCGGACCTGCCTCCGCACCCGGTGCCGGACCTGGCACCGCACCCGGTACCGGACCTGGCCTGCGCCCGGTACCGGACCCGGCCTTCACAGCCGTACAACACCCATCGTCCCGCCATCGGAGTGAACGGGAAAACGCGGGACGGGGTCGCACGGCGGGCCGTGCCGGGCCGGTGCGCCTCCGGGGGCGCGGAGTTCCGCACGGGACCGGCGCGACACCCGGCCGGCCCGCGGGCCGGCCGGAGGGGGCGTACGTCCCCGCCTCGGTCCCGACGGACCTCGCCGTGGCCGCGGAGCCCTCACCGCATCTCCCACCGCACGCGAAAGGGCCGCTCCCCGGCGGGAGCGGCCCTTTCGGCGGAAGGCCCGACGTCAGTCGCCGTTGCCCGGCGTCGGCGTCGTCTTCTGGATCTGCATCAGGAACTCGACGTTCGACTTGGTCTGCTTCATCTTGTCGAGGAGCAGCTCGATCGCCTGCTGCTGGTCGAGCGCGTGCAGCACCCGGCGCAGCTTCCAGACGACGGCCAGTTCCTCGTTGCCGAGCAGGATCTCTTCCTTACGGGTACCGGACGCGTCGACGTCCACCGCGGGGAAGATGCGCTTGTCGGCGAGCTTCCGGTCGAGCTTGAGCTCCATGTTGCCGGTGCCCTTGAACTCCTCGAAGATCACCTCGTCCATGCGGGACCCGGTGTCCACCAGGGCGGTGGCGAGGATGGTCAGCGAGCCGCCGTCCTCGATGTTGCGGGCCGCACCGAAGAAGCGCTTCGGCGGGTACAGGGCGGTCGAGTCGACACCACCGGACAGGATGCGGCCGGAGGCCGGGGCGGCGAGGTTGTACGCACGGCCCAGACGCGTGATCGAGTCGAGCAGCACGACGACGTCGTGGCCCAGCTCCACCAGGCGCTTGGCGCGCTCGATGGCGAGCTCGGCGACCGTGGTGTGGTCCTCGGCCGGGCGGTCGAAGGTCGAGGAGATGACCTCGCCCTTGACCGACCGCTGCATGTCGGTGACCTCTTCCGGACGCTCGTCGACGAGGACGACCATCAGGTGGCACTCGGGGTTGTTGTGGGTGATCGCGTTGGCGACCGCCTGCATGATCATGGTCTTGCCGGTCTTCGGCGGGGCCACGATCAGACCGCGCTGGCCCTTGCCGATCGGCGACACGAGGTCGATGATCCGGGTGGTCAGCACGCCCGGGTCCGTCTCCAGGCGGAGGCGGTCCTGCGGGTAGAGCGGGGTGAGCTTGTTGAACTCCGGGCGGCCGCGGCCGTGTTCGGGCGCCATGCCGTTGACGGAGTCGAGGCGGACCAGCGCGTTGAACTTCTCGCGGCGCTCGCCCTCCTTGGGCTGGCGCACGGCGCCGGTGACGTGGTCGCCCTTGCGCAGGCCGTTCTTGCGGACCTGGGCGAGGGAGACGTACACGTCGTTCGGACCGGGCAGGTAGCCGGAGGTCCGGATGAACGCGTAGTTGTCGAGGATGTCGAGGATGCCGGCGACCGGGATCAGGACGTCGTCGTCGGTGAGCTGCGGCTCGGAGGTCATCTCGTCGCGGCCACGACGGCCACGGCGGTCGCGGTAGCGCCCGCGACGGCCGCGACGGCCGCCCTCGAGGTCGTCGTCGTCGTGCTGACGGTCCTGTCGGCCGCCGCCCTGCTGGTTCTGCTGACGGCCCTGGCCCTGCTGCTGGTCGTCGCCCTTGCCGCGACGGTCACCGCGGTCGCCGCGCTCACCACGCTCGCCGCGGTCACGGTCGCGGCCGCGCTCACGGCGGTCGCGGCGGCGGCCCTCGCCGCCGTCGTGGTCGGCCCTGGCGTCGCCCTGCTGCTGCGACTGCTGCTGGGCCGGGGTCTCGGCCCGGGGCTCGGCCTTCGCCTCGGCGGTGACCGTCTCGGTCGCGGCGGCGACCGGGGCGCCCGCCTCGGCGGTGGCGCGACGGCGGCGGCGCTCGGCGGGGGCGGCCTCCTCGGCCGGCTCGGCCGGGGCCTTCGGGGAGGGCTGGCCCGGGATGTCGATCTGCTGCTGGGCCGCGGCCTTTTCGGCGGGGGCCTGCTCGGCCTCGGCGGCGGCCTTCTTCTCGGCGGCCTCCCCCGTACGGGTCCGGGAGGTGGCGCGGCGCTTGGGCTTGGTCTCGGCGGCGGCCTCGGCCTTGGCCGGGGCGGCGCCTCCGGCGGCCTGCGCCTCCTTGATGACCTCGATCAGCTGGCTCTTGCGCATGCGCGCGGTGCCCCTGATCCCGAGGCCGGACGCGACCTGCTGCAACTCGGCCAGCACCATGCCCTCGAGGCCGGTACCGCGGCGCCGCCGGGAGCCGGCACCGCTGGCAGGCGCGGAGGCGTCCGTGGCGGGCGCGGCAGCGGTCTCCTCGACACGTGCGCCCATCAGATCGGTGGTGTCGCTCACGAAGGGTCCTTCCCTGGAGCGGACGTCGGCCTGTCTGGCTCGGCGACCGGTTGTGCTGTCCGGCATCGGTCCTTGCTGTGTGAACCGTGCCGGGGCGGTTGTCCGCCTGAACGGCGGAAGAAATATCTGGTGATGGTGCTCCCCCGAGCCGTGGCACCCAGTGTCACGTGGCGTGGTCGCACCGGTTCCGAAGCCCGCCCCGCGGGCCGTTCAGCGTCCGCGTACGACGTACTGCCCGCGTACGTAGCAGAGAACACAGTGCGGCTTGGGGGGCTCCCGGAAGAATGTCTGTCCCGGACGGGGACACGAGGCACCTCGCCATGGTGGGGTCGGGTGCAGACTTGAGATTAACACTACCGGATCCAACAAACATTCCCCCTCTCGAAATCCGGCGACCGTGTGTCAGGTGGCGAGCGGAAGCACGCTCGCGCCCTGCACGTCGAGACCGAGCCGATTGGCGGCCCAGCCGGTGCCGGCCAGTGCTTCGACCTTGTCGGCCGTGCCCGCGTCCGCCAGCGCCATGACCGTGGGACCGGCGCCGGAGATCACCGCGGGGATGCCGTCCCCGCGCAGCCGCTCCACCAGGGCGGCGCTCTCCGGCATGGCCGGGGCGCGGTACTCCTGGTGCAGTCGGTCCTCGGTGGCGGGCAGCAGCAGCTCGGGGCGCCTGGTCAGGGCCTCGACGAGCAGGGCCGCACGGCCCGCGTTGGCGGCGGCGTCGACGTGCGGCACGGTGCGCGGGAGCAGCCCGCGCGCGGTCTCGGTGAGGACCGGCTTCCCGGGCACGAAAACCACCGGAACGATGGAATCGGCGGGCTCCATCCTGATCGCCCGGGCCGCGCCGCCCTCCATCCAGGACAGGGTGAAACCGCCCAGCAGGCAGGCCGCGACGTTGTCCGGGTGGCCCTCGATCTCGGTGGCGAGTTCGAGGAGCGCGGTGTCGTCGAGCCTGGCCTCGGCGCCTATGGTCACGGCGCGGGCGGCGACGATCCCGGCGCAGATGGCGGCGGAGGAGGAGCCCAGGCCGCGGCCGTGCGGGATGCGGTTGGCACAGACGATCTCCAGGCCGCGCGGCTGTCCGCCGAGCAGGTCGAAGGCGGTGCGCAGGGAGCGCACGAGCAGATGGCTCTCGTCGCGCGGGAGGGTCTCGCTGCCCTCACCGGCGATGTCGATGTGCAGCCCGGAGTCGGCCACCCGGACGACCACGTCGTCGTAGAGACCCAGCGCGAGGCCGAGGGCGTCGAAGCCCGGGCCGAGGTTGGCGCTGGTGGCGGGGACGCGCACCCGGACGGCGGCGGCGCGGAACGCGGGACCGGCCATCGCTCGAAGACTCTCCTTGAGCTGCGTGACTGTCGAACGGAATTCGACGACATCCGATGGACATGCGAGGGCGTACGAAACCCTCTGGGATCGCCGTCGACCGGGGTGGCCGACCGCTCTCCGGACCCTCCGGGCCGCTTCCGGGACCACGGAGGCACCGCGGCACCGCGGCATATGCGGTGGGCGGATTCAGTACAGCCTATCGAAGGAAGGTTCAGTGGCGACATAGGGCGCACAGGAGGCGCACGATGCGTGTCGCGAGCCCCCTGTGCACCCCCTGTGAAGAACTTTCCCGGGCGGGCGCGTTCCTACGCCCGTTCCGCGGACCGTGCCCCGGGCCGCTCGCCCTGGACGAGGCCGAGCCGCTCGGCGGCGGTCGCGGCGTCCACCGGGACGGTGACCGGCTGTGGGGCGCCGGCGACGGCCCAGTCCGGGTCCTTCAGACCGTTGCCGGTGACGGTGCACACGATCTTCTGCCCCGGGTCGACCTTGCCCTGCTCGGCGGCCTTCAGCAGACCGGCCACCGAAGCGGCGGACGCGGGCTCGACGAAGACGCCCTCCTGCGAGGCCAACAGCCGGTAGGCGCGCAGGATCTCACGGTCCGTCACCTCGTCGATGGCGCCGCCCGACTCGTCCCGCGCGGCGAGCGCGAAGTCCCAGGAGGCGGGGTTGCCGATGCGGATGGCGGTGGCGATGGTCGACGGCTCCTTGACGACCTCGCCGCGCACGATCGGCGCGCTGCCGGAGGCCTGGAAGCCCCACATGCGCGGCGCCCTCGTGCTGACCCCGTCGGCGGCGTACTCCTTGTAACCCTTCCAGTACGCGGTGATGTTGCCCGCGTTGCCCACCGGCAGGACGTGGATGTCGGGCGCGTCGCCCAGCATGTCCACGATCTCGAAGGCGGCGGTCTTCTGCCCCTCGATACGCACCGGGTTGACCGAATTGACCAGCGCCACGGGGTAGTTGTCGCTCAGCGCGCGGGCCAGCGTGAGGCAGTCGTCGAAGTTTCCGTCGACCTGGAGGATCTTCGCGCCGTGGACCAGCGCCTGGCCCATCTTGCCGAGCGCGATCTTGCCCTGGGGCACGAGCACGGCGGAGACCATGCCCGCGCGCACGCCGTACGCGGCGGCGGAGGCGGAGGTGTTGCCGGTGGAGGCGCAGATGACGGCCTGTGCGCCCTCCTCCTTGGCCTTGGAGATGGCCATGGTCATCCCGCGGTCCTTGAAGGACCCGGTCGGGTTCGCGCCCTCGACCTTGAGGTGCACCTCGCAGCCCGTGCGCTCGGAGAGCACCTGCGCGGGCACGAGCGGCGTGCCGCCCTCACGGAGCGTCACGACCGGCGTGGTGTCGGATACCGGCAGCCGGTCCCGGTACTCCTCGATGATTCCGCGCCACTGGTGGGTCATTGCTGGTTACTCTCCTTCAACCCGCATGATGCTGGCGACACCGCGCACGGTGTCGAGCTTGCGCAACGTCTCGACGGTCCCTCCGAGGGCCGCGTCGGACGCACGGTGGGTGACGACGACGAGGGAGGCCTCACCGTCCTTGCCCTGCTGGCGGACCGTGTCGATCGAGACGCCGTGCTCGGCGAACACGGTCGCGACCTGGGCCAGGACACCCGGCTTGTCGGCCACGTCGAGGCTGATGTGGTAGCGCGTGACGACCTCGCCCATCGACGAGACGGGCAGCGCGGCGTACGCCGACTCCCCCGGCCCGGTTGTCCCGCCGACCCGGTTGCGCCCCACGGCGACCAGGTCACCGAGCACGGCGGAGGCGGTCGGCGCACCGCCCGCGCCCGGCCCGTAGAACATCAGCTGCCCGGAGGCGTCCGACTCGACGAACACGGCGTTGTAGGCGCCGCGCACGGAGGCGAGCGGGTGGCCGAGCGGGATCATCGCCGGATGCACCCGCGCGGTGACCGACGCACCGTCCCCGGCCCGCTCGCAGATGGCGAGCAGCTTGATGGTGCAGCCCATCTCCTTCGCGGAGGCGAAGTCGGCGGCGGTGACCTCGGTCATGCCCTCGCGGTGGACGTCGTCGAGGCGCACCCGGGTGTGGAAGGCGATCCCGGCCAGGATGGCGGCCTTGGCGGCGGCGTCGAAGCCCTCCACGTCGGCGGTGGGGTCGGCCTCGGCGTACCCGAGCGCGGTGGCCTCGTCGAGGGCCTCCTGGTAGCCGGCGCCGGTGGTGTCCATCTTGTCGAGGATGAAGTTGGTCGTCCCGTTGACGATGCCGAGCACCCGGTTGACCTTGTCCCCGGCGAGCGACTCGCGCAGCGGGCGGATCAGCGGGATGGCGCCGGCGACGGCGGCCTCGTAGTAGAGGTCCTTGCCGTGCTCCTCGGCGGCGGCGTGCAGCGCGGCGCCGTCCTGGGCGAGCAGCGCCTTGTTCGCGGAGACGACGGACGCGCCGTGCTCGAAGGCGGTGGTGATGAGCGTACGGGCGGGCTCGATCCCGCCGATGACCTCCACGACGATGTCGAGGTCGCCCCGTTTGACGAGCGCGGTGGCGTCGGTGGTGACCAGGGCGGGGTCGATCCCCTCGCGCACCCTGTCCGGCCGCCGCACGGCCACGCCCGCCAGCTCCACCGGAGCCCCGATGCGGGCGGCGAGGTCGTCGGCGTGCGTCGTCATGATGCGCGCCACCTCTGAGCCGACCACTCCACAGCCCAGCAGCGCCACCTTCAGCGGACGCGTACGCATCATCCGACCTCGATTCCTGATTACCGTCTCGGTTGCACCAGTCTCACTCACCGGACGGGGGTTTCTTTCCCTGGTCCGGATCGTGAGACGTCTATTTCATTTTCATGACCGGAAAGACAGAAGATCTTCCGCCGCCCGATCACGGTCCCCCCTGTCCTCACTCATCCGGCTGTCGTCACTCATCCGACGTCGCTGCTCGTCCGGCATCGCTGCTTCTCCGACGTCGCCGTTCGTCCGGCATCGCGGCTCGTCCGGCATCGCCGCTCATCCGACGTCGAGACGGAGGAGGTCCTCCTCCGTCTCCCGCCGCACGATCGCGCGCGCCTCGCCGTCCCGGACGGCGACGACGGGCGGACGCAGGACGTGGTTGTAGTTGCTGGCCATGGACCGGCAGTACGCCCCGGTCGCCGGCACGGCGATGAGGTCGCCCGGCGCCAGGTCCCCCGGCAGGAAGGCGTCCTTCACCACGATGTCACCACTCTCGCAGTGCTTGCCGACGACCCGGCACAGCACCGGCTCGGCGTCGGACACCCGGGAGGCCAGGACCACGCTGTACTCGGCGTCGTACAGCGCGGTCCGGATGTTGTCCGACATCCCGCCGTCCACGGACACGTAGGTCCGCAGCCCCTCCAGCGGCTTGACGGTGCCGACCTCGTAGAGCGTGAAGGCGGTGGGCCCGACGACGGCGCGCCCCGGCTCCACGGAGATCCGGGGGGTCGTCAGCCGCGCGGCCGCGCACTCCCGCGTGACGATCTCGGTCAGCGCCTTGGCGATCTCGTGCGGCTCGCGCGGGTCGTCGTCGCTGGTGTACGCGATCCCGAGCCCGCCCCCGAGGTCGATCTCGGGCAGCTCGACCCCGTGCTCGTCGCGGATGTCCTCGAGCAGCCCCACCACCCGGTGCGCGGCCACCTCGAACCCGGACATGTCGAAGATCTGCGACCCGATGTGGGAGTGGATCCCGATGAGCTCGATCCCGTCGAGCCCCAGGGCCCGCCGCACGGCTTCCGCCGCCTGCCCCCCGGCCAGCGGGATGCCGAACTTCTGGTCCTCGTGGGCGGTGGCGATGAACTCGTGCGTGTGCGCCTCGACGCCCACGGTGATGCGGATCTGCACCCGCTGCCGCCTGCCCAGCTCCTGCGCGACGTGCGCGACGCGGACGATCTCCTGGAACGAGTCGAGCACGATCCGCCCGACCCCGGCCTCGACGGCCCGCCGGATCTCCGCGACGGACTTGTTGTTGCCGTGGAAGGCGATCCGCTCGGCGGGCATCCCGGCGGACAGCGCGGTGGCCAGCTCGCCGCCGGAGCACACGTCGAGGTTCAGCCCCTCCTCGTCCAGCCACCGCACGACGGCCCGGGAGAGGAACGCCTTGCCGGCGTAGAAGACGTCGGCGTCGCCGCCGAAGGCGGTGCGCCAGGCCCGCGCCCGGGCCCGGAAGTCCTGCTCGTCGAGGAAGTAGGCAGGGGTGCCGAACTCCTCGGCGAGCCGCTTGACGTCGATCCCGCCGACAGTGAGCACACCGTGCTCGTCACGCGTGACGGTCTCGGCCCACACCTTGGGGTCGAGGGCGTTGAGGTCGGCGGGCGGTGCGGAGTAGTGCCCCTCGGGGAGGACGTCGGCGTGACGGGGCCCGGCGGGGTGTGCGGAACGGCTCATGGTCTTCTCTCTGGGCTCTCTCAGAGGTGGTCGGGTGCGTCGATGCCGAGCAGGGACAGGCCGCCGGCCAGCACCGTCCCGGCGGCGTCGGCGAGCGCGAGCCGGGCGCGGTGGGCGGCCGAGGGTTTCTCCTCACCGAGGGGCAGCACGGCGGGAAGCAGCGGCATCACGGCATCGGCGACGGCGACGAGCTGCCGGGCGAGCCGGTCGGGCGCACGGTGGGCGGCGGCGGCCGCGAGGATCCGGGGGTGGTCGGCGAGGACCTGGACCAACGACCGGTCCTCCGCCACGGGACCGGGCTCGGGCCCGAACCCGAGATCGGCGGCGTTGCGCAGGAGCGCCCGGGTGCGGGCGTGGGCGTACCGGACGCGGAAGAGGGGGTTGCTCTCCCGCTGCACCAGGTGCTCACCGCCGATCCGGGGCCGGTCGTGCGGGGCGGGGTACAGCAGGGCCCAGTGGGCGGCGTCGGGGCCGAGGCGGAAGGGATCGGCGGGCGCGGGAACGGGCCGCACGACGGTGGCGCGCTCGTCGTCCTCGTCGTCCGGGTGCACGACGGCACCGTGCTCGTCGTCGAGGCGCACGACGGCGCCCTGGGACCGGAGGATCCGGCCGAGCGCCTCGGCCTGGACGACGGCCCGCACCTCGGGTACCGCACGGAGCCGGACGGTGTGACCGCTCAGGGCGTCACCGTGCCCGTACCGGGAACCGCACCGCAGGACCTCGCGGACGAGACCGGCGCTCCCGGCGCGGGCGAGGCTGATGTTGAGGAACCCGGGCCCGGTGACGACGACGTCGCTGATGCCGGGGGCCCCCAGGAGGCGGGGCTGGAGAATCTCGGCGACACGCTGAGCGGGCTGCCCCGCCGGCCGCGCGAGCTGAAGGGCGACACTGGTCGCGTAGTCCCCGCACCCCCCGGGCCCCGGAGGCGTCACGCGCACCCGCTCGGGCAGGGCCGACACCCTCAGCTCCCCCTCGTCGACGGCACGGCGCACCGCGTGCAGCACGGTGCGGGAGAGCTCGACGGGGGTCACGGGACAAGCGTAGGGGAGGAGGGGGGTGGGTAGCCGAATGAGTTGGACCACGGTCCCGAGATGTGGACGGCCGCCGGTCTCATCCTCCCGCGTGCCCGGCGGCAGGCTCGGCGTCCCCGGACCCGCGCACACGTCCGAGGGGACCGAGGACCAGCCGCCGGACGGTCCGGACGAGCTCCGCGGGATCGAAGGGCTTGGCGAGGAAGGCGTCCACCCCCACGTCGAGCCCGCTCTCGATCTCGTACCGGGTGCAGGCGCTGACCATGACGAGCGGAAGGTGAGCGGTCCGGGGATCGGTGCGCAGCCGGGCGGCCGTCCGGAGCCCGTCGAGCCGCGGCATGGCGACATCCAGGGTGACGAGGTCGGGCCGCACCCGATGGACGACTTCCAGACACTCGACACCATCGGCCGCGGTCA
Source organism: Streptomyces pimonensis (assembly GCF_041380215.1). Lineage (NCBI taxonomy): Bacteria > Bacillati > Actinomycetota > Actinomycetes > Kitasatosporales > Streptomycetaceae > Streptomyces > Streptomyces pimonensis. Next base: position 228,773 of record NZ_JAHWZY010000002.1, on the reverse strand, counting down.
CGACCTCGATGCCCTCCAGCTCGAGGTTGACCCTGATCAACTGCCGGATGACCTTGTTGTCGTCCACGACAAGGACCCGGCCCGGCGTGCCTGGCACAACTCGAGAGTAGGTCGCCCCCGGCCACCGCGTCCGGCGTTTCCCCCATTCCACCCCGCACGGGCGAGCCACCGCGCTCCGGACCGACCCCGCCTCGCTGACGCCTCCTGCGGAAACGGGTTCATGACCACCTCCGGGGAGCTGGTAGTGTTCTACCCGTCGCCGCGATCACCGCGCGGAGGACACGCCCCCGTAGCTCAGGGGATAGAGCAACGGCCTCCGGAGCCGTGTGCGCAGGTTCGAATCCTGCCGGGGGCACCCAGCATGAGGTGCCCGAAGACCCCGTCATCAGCGGAAACGCTGAGGCCGGGGTCTTCGCGTATGTGCAGGCGTACACCGCTTGGAGCAGCCTTGTGCCGGGGCCGAGGGCCAAGTGCGGACGGATTCTTGGGCCTTGCCACAGGTGAGACGGCTGGTCGGCCGGTCGGTGAAGAGGGCTTGTCGCACAGCTGGTCTCAGTTCCGCCGTCTTGTGTTGAGGTCTCCGCCTCCAGTCGCGCAGAGCCCGGAGGACAAGGCCGAGGCGGTGTCCACTTGAGACGAGTTCGTGGCGCACTCTCGGTGGCCGGCCTGGTCGATGGTCGCGTTCGACGACTCCGGTTCCATCGAGTTGGGCCAGCCGGTCGGACAGCACGGGTAGGGCCGTGCTGTCCGACCGGCGCGGCCGACCGTTCCGCTGGGTCAGCCGCCTTGGCGGAAGGAGAGGCCCGCGACCACGGATGTTCCGCGTGTGGGGCGGGGACGGACGGTCCAGGCGGCGGCGAGGCGGTCGACGAGGAGCAGGCCCCGGCCGTTCTCGGAGTCCGTGTCCGGGTGGGCCAGTGCGGGTTTGCCGGTGCCGGGGTCGGAGACGGCGAGCCAGTAGTGTCCGTCGGCGGGCCACAGCACGAGTTCGATGAGGTCCTCGTCCTCCCGGCAAGCCCCGTGACGGATGGCGTTGGTGACCAGTTCGGAGGTCAACAGGCCCAGGTCGTCGCCCAGGTGCGGGCGGAGGACGTGCGGCAGCGATTCGGCGACGGCGTGGCGGGCCCTTCGTACGGAGGCGGGATGGGCGGGGAAGCGCCAGTGGACAGGCACCAGGGGGATCTCGGGCATGACGAACTCCATTGCTGTGCAAGGGTTTTAAGGTCGCCGGTGGCCTACCGCCCTGGTCGCGGGCACACCCGTCCCAGGGCAGGCGGGCATGCTCGCGCGGTGCACTTCCGGCATTGCGGTGCGTAGCTTGCGCGATACTGACAGTAGAGCAGCCGGTGGTAAATTTCCCACGCACTCAAGAGAATTCACCACGGAGAGGTAGGGCGGTCTCCGAGTGCCGCCGAGCGGCCCCTGCCCCGGATGGAAGGAATCCCGATGCCCCCGAGGACGACCCCCACAGAACGACAGAAGCGGCTGGGAAGCGAGCTGCGGCGCATCCGTACCGCCTCAGGGATGTCCGCAGAGTTCGCGGCGGGCCTACTGGGTGTGGACCGAGGCAAAATCTCCAACATCGAGTCCGGAGTCCGGGGTATCAGCGCCGACCGCCTGCGCACATTGGCCTGCAACTGCGATGTGACCGATGAGACGTACATCGAGGCGCTCGTCGAGATGGCTCAGGCGAGTACGGGTTGGTGGGAGCGCTACCGAGGCATCCTGCCTCAGGGCTTGCTGGACATCGCGGAGGCGGAAAGCCACGCGGTGCGCATGCGCGGCGCCAACACCGTGCACGTACCCGGCCTGCTCCAGACCTCGGAACAGGCGATGGCCATCTTCCGGGCTGCGGTTCCTGCCTTGCCCGAGCACGAGGTTGCTCTGCGACTTGCGCTGCGTGCCGAACGCCAACAGGTGATCACCGGCGACAGGGCGGTCCCGTACGTCGCGGTCATCCACGAGGCGGCACTCCGGATGCAGTTCGGCGGCGCCGACGTGGCCCGCGCCCAGTTGGAGTACCTTCTGGAAGTCTCTGAGCGGGACAATGTCACCGTGCTCGTTCTGCCCTTCGCCCACGGCGCCTTCCCTGGTGCCGGGCAGACGGTCGTCCACATCGAAGGGCCCGTTCCGCAGCTCGATACGGTGCAGGTGGACAGCTCCCACGGACCCACCTTCCTCCACGCCGAAGGCCAGTTGGCGAAATACCGGGCGCAACTCGATCTGTTGGAAAGTCTGGCTCTGCCGCCAGAGCAGTCCAGAGACTTCGTTCGTGACATCTCACGCCAACTATGAGGAGTACCGATGCCCGACATCGTCTGGGAAGCCCCGTTCTGCGCCGAGGGCAGTTCCTGCTTCCGTCTCGGTACCGACGCCGACGGCAACGGGTACATAGCTGTCGCCGGTCAGGAGGAGAACCCTCTCACCGACTCCCTCGAAGCCCTGCGCACCCTCATCACCGACATCAAGGCCGGTAAGGCCGACCACCTGCTGTAGGGCCCGCAGCGCGCCGTCGCCGAGGGACACGGTTCCCGCGCGTTCGGTGACCTCGGGCGGCTGTCCGGCCTCGTCCCTGGGCCAAGTCAGCCGACGGCAGGCTTGCGAGCGTTGAGGTTGCACAGACTGCGGTGATAGGCGATGTGCGCCTCGTCCAGCGGATGTCCGGGGTCGCGGCGGAGCGGGCGGGGTTCTCTGCCGCCTCTCGTGTCCCTGACCAGGCCGTCGGGATCGACGTAGATCTCCAGGCCGTCGAAGAGGACGTGGCAGTTGGCGCACAGGCACAGGAGGTTCCGCAGTTCGTCGGGGCCGTGGTGGGGCCTGCCCAGGCCTCTTATGTGCGCCGCCTGGCTGTACGGGCGGTTCAGGTAGCGGAGCGCCGTGTCGCAGATCTGGCACCGGTCGCCCTCGAGCTCCTTGACCTTCCTGGCCAGGGAGCCGTCGCGGACGATGACGGAGCGGGTCGTGTCACGGCGCGGTGCGGGGCCGGTCGCCCGCCCGTACCGGTCCATGGCGGCACCGCCGCTCCCGTCCTCCGACGGGTTCACCAGGCTGCCGGCTGTGGTGTATCCGTCCAGGCCTGTTCGCTCGAGGAGGGCCTGGTGGTCGACGTCCTGGAGATACGTCTCGCAGATCGCGGCGATGGCGTCGAGGCGGGTCACCGGGTCCCGGAGGAGGCCGACGACCTCCTCCTTGAAGCCCGCCTGCGGGTGGTGCGCGTCGAGGACGCTCACCTTCGGCATCTCCTCGGCCGCCTCGGTGGGTATGCCCTGAACCTCCCACAGTCCGCTGCCCCGGAGGTGCCAGAACGGGTACTCCGGCGTGGCCTTCGCGTTGGGGAGGCCGAACTCGACCAGGAGCGGGCCGACCTCGTCCCGGAACCGTGGCCACGGGGTCATGCGGGGCCGTTCGTCGGCTTCGCGGGATATCGCCCACAGGAGGCTCAGCGGCTGGTGACGGCTGGGGGCCGGGTTCCCGGGGCCGCGGGAGACCTTGAGTTTCCGGAGGCGCTCCAGCAGGGCGGAGCGGTCGAGGGGCATCTCCCCGGTCTCCACCACGAAGCCGAGCTCGCGCAGGCGTCGCGCCACCGTGGCCGCACCGCCGCTGAAGTCCCCCGCGCTCAGGAAGTCGCCCGTGGCATACCCGTGGGCGACACCGGAAATGGCCTTCGAGTCGTAGCGAAGGCCGTCCAGGACCAGCTCGTACGACCTGGCTCGCCCGAAGCCGTACGTCCGGAGGAAGTCGTCCCGGCCCAGACGGCGGAACTCCTCGGTCGCCGCGATGACGTCCTCGTACCTGATGTCGCCAAGTCCCATACGCCGAAGGCTAGTCGGACAGTATGACAATCCATGCGATTGTGACGCGCAGGAGGTGGGGCGGTGTTCCTCGGCGAGCAGGGATGCGGCTGTGCGTCGCTGTTGGTGGTGTCGGGCCCGCACCGAGGCACCGTCTGGGAGGATTCGAGACCGATGCACCGCGATGGACCGATGGACCGAGGAACCGAGCCGACCGGGTATGACTTCGCGCACCGGTACCGAGGGCGGCTCGAGCGCACCGAGCGACAGTTCGAGACCCGACGGGGTGAGGACGATGCAGTACTGCGAGCGTCATGAAATGCACAACTGCGCCGATTGCGGCGCTCCGCGCGCACCTCACGGTAGCGCGCCTGCCACCAGTGAATGGGACGGCTGGCCGGCGGCCTCGATCATCATCCACGCCAGCGGCAAGGCCCACCTTCCGGGCTGCATGCACATCGTCCCGGCCGACATCCGGCCGCCCCTCTACGGCTGGGTGCTCACCCCCTCGCCCGGGGCATGGCGTCGCCTCGCTCCCTCCAGCCCGCTCCGCGCCACCCAGGGCAACACCGAGCGGACGGCTGTGAGCCGCTGTATGAGCTGCGACGCGACGCAGTAAGGGCACTCCTCGGTGCGCGGCCCCTCGGCCGGCAGGGTGACCTGCTGGGCGTCAGCCGGCGTCCGGCCATTCCTCGGGCGGCAGAGACGGTTCCGGGTCCTCCTGCCGGGCCGCTTGCCGGGCGTTCTCCTCCCTCAGGGTCGTCAGCCATCGCCACAGGTCCGGCAGAGGCTGTTCCGGGCAGGCGAGGCGGTGCTCGATGCGGCAGCGCTGGAACTGGTCCGGCGGGCACACTCCGTAGACCGTCACCCGTCCGTCGGACAGCTCGATCCAGCGGTGCTCCGCCGGCACGGTGTGGGCCAGTGGGTTCATGTCCGGTTCCAGCAGCACCCAGTCGTGCTCCAGCGTCGTCGCCCGCTCCTGCGGCAGCCCGCAGTACGGGCAGCGGAACCGTCCACCGCCCAGCCGCCTCGGCTCCTCCTCCAGAACCCCCATACCATGAGGGTCGCCAGCTCGGCGGCCCGGGCGTAGGGCGCGAACCGGACGGGACGTCTGGGGCAGGAGTCCGCCGGCGGGACGCGGGACGACACGGCAGGTGTGGTCGGCAACCGACGGACGACGGCACACGGCCGAGACGCAGCGGACCTTCGGCCCTTGCGGGCCGGCCGGAACGATCGGCGTGCATCGCGGTCGTGCGGGAACCCGCTCGGCTCCTGGGGAGGCGGCAGGCTCCGTTGGACGGGTTCCGCAGTGTCCCGCCGCCAGTGTCGAAGGACATGCTCATCACGGATCCCCCGCCCTCACGTAGCCGTCCCGGCGCAGGTCAGAGGCCCGGACGGTCGGGGGGTGCGCGGGCAGGAGGAGACCTGACGGGGGCCTGATCCGCTGATTTCCCCGGGCATCTCCGACTCCCTGCGCCCGTGATGGGCGCATACTGGAGGCAATGACAAAGTCTGCTGCGCCCAAACGCCACCTGCCCACCAGCCCCTTCAAGGCCCCGGTCGCGCTGCCTCCCAAGCAGTTCGCCGTGGGCGACCAGGTCACGCACGACATGTACGGCCTCGGCCGGGTCACCGGTATCGAGGAGGGGATCGCCGCGGTCGTGAACTTCGGCTCGGCGGAACGGCGGATCCTGAGCCCGTACTCCAAGATGACCAAGCTGTAGGACCGCTGTATCCGGTCACAGTACGTCGGGTCCCCCCGGGGACTCGCCATGAATGGGAGCCCCCTCATCGATCTGACCTTTCAGTTCTCCGCTCCGGAAGGAGCGCCTCGCCCTGCTTCCGCAGTGGCTCCGCCTCCGGCGACACATCCCTTCCGCGCCCCGGACTTCGGGGACGACGAACATCTCCGCCCGGAGGACGGTCCGGAGCCGTTTCCGGATGCGGGTGCGGTACGGCCCAAGGCGGCCGGTCGCCGTCCGTGACGGTGGTCCGGCGGTGCCGGAGGTGACCGGGCTCACCCGCTGGAAAGCGGATGAGCCCGGTCACGCGTCGGTGGCGACGGCGCAGAGCAGGGCGGCCACGCCCGTTCGTCGGGTCCCGCCTGATCGCACAGCACTCGCCCCCGTACTACGCCGTCGTCGCCCCGGGCCACTGTAGGACGGTGCGGGGAGGCCGACCGGGCGCCGGGCGGGAACAGGGCGGTGGTGGAGGCGCCGGGCGGGGCGGGGGTCCGCGGTCCGGTGGGTCACGCGGGTCCCGGCCAGGTCGCGGTCACCAGCCAGTGGCAGGCCGTGAGGCGTACGCCGTCCTCCGTCTCGTAGGCGCGGAAGGCGTCGGTGGCGGCCAGGCGGGCGCGGTCGACGGCCTCGGGGGCGGCGTCGCGCAGCCAGTGGCGCATGGGGCCCCAGCCGAAGAGGAAGGCGGCGGCGTCCGCGGCGTCCGTGCCCCACATCTGCGGCACTTCGAGTGGTTCGGCGCCGATCGCTTCGAACCCGGCTCCTCCCAGGACGCGTGTGGTGCGTTCCGGGTCCGCGAAGGCGGCGGGGCCGGTCTCCGTCCTCTCGGAGAAGTCGGGCAGGGTCACGTGCTCGGCGACGGCCGCGAAGACGACCGACTGGTCCATCCTGTCGACGGACTGCGGGCAGACGAAGGCCAGACGTCCGCCCGGCCGCAGGGCGCGTCCGATGTTCGTGAACGCGGCGACCGGGTCGGCGAAGAACATGATGCCGAAGCGGCTCAGGGCGACGTCGAAGGCGGCCTCCTCGAACGGGTGCACCTGGGCGTCGGCCCGGAGGTGGGAGACGTTGGCGAGGTGTTCCGCGGCGGCGCTCGCGCGGGCGCGTTCCAGCATGGGCGCGGAGAGGTCGACTCCTACGGCGCGGGCGGCGGTGCGGGCGGCCAGGCGGGTGAGGCGTCCGTTGCCGCAGCCGATGTCGAGGACGCTGTCGGTCTCCCGGATGCGGGCGGCGGCCAGGAGCGGGGCGTTGGTGGGGTCGTTGAGGGCGTCGTAGCGGGACTGGTGGTCGGCCCAGTGCCGGCCCTCGTAGCCGTTCCACGCCTCGGACTGGTGGGTGTTCACGATCCGGTTGTCGGCCATACGGTCCATGGTGCCGTGCGGGGGCGTCCCGCGGGGCCTCTCATCGCTCGGGCGGATCGTCCTGTGGAGCGACGACCCGCTGCGTTCCCCGGCCGGCGAAGGGTTCGCCGGCCGGCGGCACGCGGTGGATCTCCTGCGGTGGGCGAAGGAGCGGCCCTTCCGATCCCCTGCGGGGAGGCTTCCTCGGTCATGCCCTCCCCCGGTGTCCCGGACGTCCCGTGCGACCCGGCAGCCTCGCCGTGCGTACGGGTTCCGCGGGTCGCGCACATCGAAGCACAGCCCTGGAGGAAGACGTCGAACACGGGTGCCGGGATGCGCCGGCCCGCCGTCACGGGCGTGGCGCACTCCCCTTTCCGCCCGGCGCGTTCGTCCCGGGTGCGGCCCGGGGACGGTGACTTCGCCGGGTACGTGCGCGATCGCCGGGTACGCGCGGATCGCCGGGTGCGGCTGCTGGCCGCCGTCCGGCTGCTCGCCAGAGACGTGCGGGACGTCGGGGAGTCGGCGCGACGCACGCGGGTGCGGGCGGGCGTGTGGCGGCGGTTCCGCGGCGGGTCAGGCCGAGCGCTTGCGGGACGTCGTCCTCGTCGCCCGGGTCTTCTTCGAGGGCGTGTCCCCCGCCGTGTCCTCGGGCGCGCTCTTGGCCGTGCTCTTCGCCGTCGTCTTCTTCCCCGACCGGCTCGTCCTCGGTGTCGGTGTCGGTGTCGGTGTCGGCTTCCGAGCCGAGGACGCCGTCTTCTTCTCCGCCGTCGACGGGGCCTTCCCGCCGCCGGCTCCCCCGGTGGACGGGCGGGACGTCCTGCGCCGCGGCGGCCGCTCGGCCTCGGGCTCCGCCGGCTCACCGCGGACCGCGCGGACGCTCCGCTCCAGGGCCGTCGTCAGGTCCAGGACCTCGACGCCGCGCTCCGGTTCGGGCGCCTCGGGCAGGGCCTTGCCGGAGATCTTGGCGGCGACGACCTGCTCCACCGCCTCGCGGTATCCGTCGCGCAGGTCCTCCAGGCCGACCTCGCTGAGGGCGTCCATCAGGGTGTCCGCGAGGTTCAGCTCCTTGTCGTGGAGGGTGACGTCCGCGTCGGGGGCGATCCCTTCGGGGGCGCGGACCTCGTCCGGCCAGAGCAGACCGTGCAGGGCGATCGCCTCGCCAACCACGCGGAGCATGCCCAGGCGCTCCCTGCCCCGCAGCGCGAACTTCGCGATGGCCACCCTGTTGCCGCGCTTCAGGGTCTCCCGCAGAAGCGTGTAGGGCCGGGCGGCCGGCGCCCTGCCCGCCGCCAGGTAGTACGCGGCGCCCAGCTGGAGCGGGTCGATGCTGTCCTCGGGGACGAAGGTGACGATCTCGATCGTCCTGGCGGTGGGGATCGGCAGGTGGGCCAGGTCCTCGTCGGTGATCGGGATGATCGTGCCGTCCGCCTCCTCGTAGCCCCTGCTGATCTCCTGGGCGGTGACCTCGCGGTCCTCCAGCTCGCAGAACTTGCGGTGGCGGATCCGGCCGCCGTCCTCCGTGTGGATCTCGCGGAAGGGGACCGCGTGGCTCTCGGTGGCGTTCACGAGCTTGATCGGGACTCTGACCAGGCCGAACGAGATCACGCCGTTCCAGATGGATCTCATGTGCGGCACCTTCCCGGTCGCCCGCCGATCACCTTCGGGGCGTTTGTCGCCTTTTGCGAGATATTTCCATCTTATGATGCACGTCGCCGGGACGAGGGGCGACGGCTCGCGCCCGGTACCCCGCAGGAGGTGCCGCGCCGGGCGGCCCGGGGCCGGGACCTCAGGCCGCCCCGGGCCGCCCCGTGACGCTCACGGGGAGGCCCGGTCACTCCGCGGCGCTCACGGGAAGCGGACCCCGGCGCTCCGGCAGGTCACAGCCGGGCCCAGGTGTTCCGGTCCCGGGCCGTCGCGTACAGGGCCTCCGTGTCGGCCGGTTTCAGGACTCCGCCCGTACGGGCCAGGGCCTCCACGTCGGCGTCCGTCAGGACGCGCACCCCGCGGGGCGGGGCCGGGACCGTCACGGCCGACGCGCCGACCAGGACGAGCACCGGGCGGACCTCGGCCGTCAGCGCGTAGGAGGCGCGGTCGGCGTCGGCCCGGACCCGGTGCAGCAGGGGGCGCGGTTCGTGGCGGCCCAGGCCGACCCCGGGGTCGGCGACCGTCACCCGCTGCCGGCGGGCGTACAGGGCGTGGACGGCGTACAGACCGCCGGGGCCGATCAGCAGGTGGTGGATGCGGTCGCCGCCGGGGAGCGGGATCGAGTGCAGGGCGTGCCAGCCGGCGCCGTCCATGCGGTCCAGGGCCTCGCCCACCGCCCGCTCCGCGGCGAGCGCCCTGCGGCGCGGGTCGGGGCGGAGCCGGTGGGCCGGGCCGGGGGCGCGGTCGAGGTCGATCAGCAGCGCCTCGCCGGGGCGGTTCGGCGCGAGGTCGTCGTCGGGGTGCAGGGACAGACGGGCCAGCTCGGCGGGGGTGGGGACCGGGGGCGGGCCGACCGAGACCGGGCCGGTGAGGAGGGGACCCAGTGCGTTGAGCACGTCCTCCTCGTGGTCCCCGTCGAGCAGGTTCACCCGGGCCGTCTCACGGTCGTACCAGGCGAGGTCGCTGCCGTCCGGGAGACAGACGTACAGCCTCTCCCGGCCGTGCCGGTAGGTCGGTACGACGCGCAGTCCGTCCATGCACCATCACCCCATATCCATGGGAACAGGAGGGATGCTCCAGGGGCAAGAAGCCGTTTGTCTTGGAGAGAAGCTGGGCGGTGAGGGTGGGGAGGCGCCGTTGCGTACCCGCGGGAAGCAACCCGACGTACCGGCTCCGGACACTCCGTGGAACGAGATCGTGCCCGGCCTGTGGATGGGCGGACACGAGTTCCGGGGCCTTTCCGGCCGGCTGGAGTCCGCCGTGGTGAACCACCGGTTCGATCTTGTGCAGACGCTGCTGCGGCTGCCCGGGCACGGGCCGGATCCCGGGGTCGAGCACCATGTGTGGCCGATCCCCGACGGGCCGCTGGACGGGACACAGCTCGCGGGCGTGATCCGGCTGGCCGAAGCGGTGTGCGAGACGCTGGACGGCGGCCGTACGGTCCTCGTGCGCTGTTACCACGGGTACAACCGCTCGGGCCTGGTGGTCGCGCACGCATTGATGCGGCAGGGCGGGACCGCCGAGGCGGCGATCCGGCTGATCCGCTCCCGCCGCTCGCCCTGGGCCCTGCACAACGACCTGTTCGTCGACTACCTCCGTGCCGGGCTGACCACGGCACGGTTACTGGAGGAGTAGGCGGGGTGGGCGGTGCCGTCCCCGATGGCGCAGCAGGGCGGGCGGGCACGGAAGGGCGCTCCTAGTGTGGCGATAAGTCTCCTTCGACCCGCTTTCCTCGCATGTGGAGGTACTGCCATGTCCCTGCGTTCCCCGCTCACCCGCCGCCTGCCCATAGCTCTCGCCACCGGGGCCCTGGCGGTCGCGACCGCCGTCACCCCCGCCGTCGCCGCCGACGACCCGAACCAGGGCGGCGGTCAGGGGAACTGGACCCAGCAGGGCGGCAACGGAAACCAGCAGGTCGGCAACCAGCAGGGCGGCAACGCCCACCAGCAAGGCGGTAACCAGCAAGGCGGCAACGGCCACCAGCAAGGCAGCAGCGGAAACCAGCAGGGTGGCAACGCCTACCCGCCGGACAACGGAAACCAGCAGGGCGGCGGGAACCAGCAAGGCGGCAACGCCCACCAGCAAGGTGGCAACGGCAACCAGCAGGGCGGGAACCAGCAAGGCGGCAACGCCCACCAGCAAGGTGGCAACAGCGGCTTCAACAACCCGGCCGGCGGCAACCACGGCGACCAGGGCCAGTACAAGGGCGTCGTCACGGCGCCGTCCCTGGCCCTGCGCAGCGCCCCGGACCGGGGTTCCCAGATCATCCGGTACGCCCACAAGGGCGACGTCGTCTCGATCTTCTGCAAGGTCCCGGGCGACAAGGTGAACGGCAACCCGCTCTGGTACCTCCTCACGGACGGCACCTGGGCCTGGGGGTCGGCCGCCCACATCGACAACATCGGTCCCGCGCCACGCTGGTGCTGATGATCAAAGCACACAAAGCGTCCTCTTTGGGTAAGTTCCCGGCATGAGCAAGGTCGGCATCACCCCGGCGACGGCGGATCCGCCCGCGCCCACCGTCCGCCCCACCGGGCGCCGCGGCGTCGAACTCGCCCTGATCGTCCTGGCCGTCCTGCTGTCGGTGTACGGCTACTGCGCCGTCGGCCTCGCCAGGAACGGCACCGTCCCGCCCGGCGCCGCCGGTTACGGCGCCGGGCTCGGCGTGCTCGCGCTGGTCGCCCATCTGGCGGTGCGCTGGCGCGCCCCGTACGCCGACCCGGTGCTGCTCCCCATCGGGGTGCTGCTCAACGGCCTCGGCCTGGTGCTGATCTACCGGCTCGACCTGGAGACGCCGGGCGATCCGGCGGCCCCGACCCAGCTGGTCTGGTCGACGCTGGGCGTGGCGCTGTTCACCGTGGTCGTCCTGGTGCTGCGCGACCACCGGGTGCTCCAGAACTACGCCTATGTCTGCGTCACCACCGCGCTGGTGCTGCTGACGGTCCCGATTTTCTTCCCGGCGGTGAACGGGGCCAGGATCTGGATCCGGGTCGCCGGTTTCTCCATCCAGCCCGGGGAGTTCGCGAAGGTGCTGCTGGCGGTCTTCTTCGCCGCGTACCTCGCCGCGAACCGGGGCGCCCTCACCTACGCCGGCCGCCGCGTCCGGTGGCTGCGGCTGCCCACCGGGCGGGTGCTCGGCCCGATCGTCGCCGTCTGGCTGGTCAGTGTGGGCGTGCTGGTGCTGGAGCGGGACCTCGGCACCTCACTGCTGTTCTTCGGCCTGTTCGTGGTCCTGCTGTACGTCGCCACCGGCCGCACGGGCTGGATCGCGGTGGGACTGCTGCTGGCCTCCCTGGGGGCGGTGGCGGTGGGCCGGCTGGAGCCGCACGTGCACCACAGGATCGAGACCTGGCTGCACCCGTTCGGCTCCATCGAGGCGGGCGAGGGCCCGAACCAGCTCGCCCAGTCCCTGTTCGCCTTCGCGGAGGGCGGGACGCTCGGCACCGGGCTCGGGCTCGGGCACTCGGTGCTCATCGGCTTCGCGGTCAAGTCCGACTTCATCCTGGCGACGGCCGGCGAGGAGCTGGGCCTGGCCGGCCTGTCCGCGATCTTCCTGCTCTACGGGCTGCTGGTGGAGCGCGGCTACCGGGCGGGGCTGGCCCTGCGCGACCCCTTCGGACAACTGCTCGCGGTGGGCCTCGCCTCGCTCGTGGCGCTCCAGGTGTTCGTGATCGCGGGCGGGGTGACCGGGCTGATCCCGCTGACCGGGATGGCGATGCCCTTCCTGGCGCAGGGCGGCTCGTCGGTGGTGACCAACTGGGCGATCGTGGCGCTGCTGGTGCGGCTGAGCGACTCCGCGCGGCGGCAGGGCGACGGGGGTGCCGTCCGGTGAGCCGGCGCGTCCGGCGCGGCGGTGGAGGCGCGGTCCGGTGACCCGGCACATCCGGCACGCCGCGCTGTTCTGCGCCCTGCTGCTGCTGGCTCTGCTGGTGAACGCCGCCCGCGTCCAGGTGCTGCGGGCCGACGCCTACGACAGCAACCCGGCCAACCGCCGGGCCGCCATCGCCCGCTACCAGCAGCCTCGCGGCGACATCCTGGTCGACGGGCGGCCGGTCACCGGCTCACGGGACACCGGGGAGCAGCTGCGCTACGAACGGACGTACCGCGAAGGGCCGTTGTACGCCCCGGTGACCGGCTTCGCCTCGCAGGAGTACGGGACGACGCTGCTGGAGCACACGGAGGACGCGCTGCTGTCGGGAACCGCCCCGCTGCTCGCGCCGCTGCCGCTGTGGAACGAGTTCACGCGCTCCCGCAGCGCGGGCGGCGACGTGGTGACCACGATCGATCCGGCGGCGCAGCGGGCGGCGTACGAGGGGCTGCGCTCACGGAAGGGCGCGGTGGCGGCGGTGGAGCCGGCGACCGGCCGGATCCTGGCGCTGGTGTCGCTCCCGTCGTACGACCCGGAGCTGCTGTCCGGCAACGGCGCGACGGCACGGGACGCCTGGGCGCGGCTGAACGCCGATCCGGACCGGCCGATGCTGAACCGGGCGGTGCAGCGGACGTACCCGCCGGGTTCGACGTTCAAGGTGGTCACCGCCGCGGCAGCGCTGGACGCGGGCGTGGTGAAGGACCTGGACGAGCCGACCGACTCCCCCGACCCGTACACCCTGCCGGGGACGAGGACCCGGCTGACCAACGGGTCCCGGGGCTGTGAGGACGCCACGGTGCGGGAGGCGTTCGTCTGGTCCTGCAACACGGTGTTCGCCGGGCTGGGGGTGGGCACGGGGGCGGCGAGGATGGGGGCGACGGCCGGGAAATTCGGTTTCAACGACCCGGACGTACGCGTCCCGTTCCGGGTGGCGCGCAGCACCTTCGACACCACGGTGGACCGGGCGCAGCTCGCGCTGTCGTCGATCGGGCAGTACAACACCCGGGCGACGCCGCTGCAGATGGCGACGGTCGCGGCGGCCGTGGCGAGCGGCGGACAGGTGCGGGAGCCGTATCTGGTGGAGCGGACCACACGGGCGGGCGGCGGCACGGTGTCGGCGGCGGGTTCGCGTCCGGTGCGGCGGGCCATGCATCCGGCGACGGCGGTGCGGATGCGGGAGCTGATGCGGGGCGTGGTGGAGGACGGCACCGGCACGAAGGCGGCGATCCCCGGTGCGATCGTCGGCGGCAAGACCGGTACCGCCCAGCACGGTCTCGGCAACTCCGGTACGCCGTACGCCTGGTTCATCTCCTGGGCGCAGGGCGGTGCGGACATGGAGGCGAAGGTGGCGGTGGCGGTGGTGGTCGAGGACGCGGCGGCGAACCGGCGGGAGATCAGCGGGGGCGGGACGGCGGCGCCGATCGCGCGGGCGGTGATGGAGGCGGTGCTGAACTCCTGGAGTGAGCGGACCGCCCGGTGAGACGGGGGCGCCGGACCATCGCCTTCCCGGCCTAGCGTTCCGTACATGACCGAGATCGCGTACGAACTCGCCCAGGTGAACATCGCCCGCCTGAAAGCCCCGTTGGATTCCCCGCAGTTGAAGGACTTCGTCGACCACCTCGACCCGGTGAACGCGGACGCCGACGCCGCCGACGGCTTCGTCTGGCGCCTGCGGAGCGAAGGGGGCGACGCCACGGACATCGCCGTCTTCGGCGACTCCTGGCTGATCATCAACATGTCGGTGTGGCGGGGCGCCGGTTCCCTGACGGGGTTCATGTACCAGGGACGCCACCGCGAGATGCCGGCCCGGCGCAGGGAGTGGTTCGAGCGCGTCGGGGAGGCGATGGTGGCGCTGTGGTGGGTCCCGGCGGGCCACCGCCCGACGGTCGCGGAGGCCGAGTCCCGTCTCCTTCACCTGCGCACCCACGGTCCGACCCCGTACGCCTTCACCCTGCGCACGGCGTTCCCGGCGGGAGGCGCGGAGCCCCTGGTCGGCGAGGTGCCGGAGGGTCTGGGCTGCTCGGCGTAGCGGCGGTGGCCATCGACGAGTCGCGCGCGGGGGATTGACGGCCTTGCTGACAGGCAGTCTCATAAGTGGGTGACCCGCCGGTAACCCGAGACGCCCCCGAGGTGGAACCGTCATGACGACCCTGCCGGAAACCGACGCGCTCGATGGCCTGCGGGACGCGCTCGGGCCGCTCAAGGACCGGGAACAGGTGGCCCAGCGGCTGCTCGACGCGTCCGCCAGGCACTCCTTCGACCCGGACGAGGAGCTGGACTGGGAGGCGCCCTTCGAGGAGGGCAAGTGGTTCTGGCCGCCGGAGCTGGTGTCGCTGTACGGCACCCCGATGTGGCGGCGGATGAGCGAGGAGCAGCGCCTCCTGCTCTCCCGGCACGAGGCGGCGGCGCTCGCCTCGCTGGGCATCTGGTTCGAGCTGATCCTGATGCAGCTGCTGGTCCGGCACGTCTACGACAAGGCCGCCACGAGCGCGCACGTGCGCTACGCGCTCACCGAGATCGAGGACGAGTGCCGGCACTCCAGGATGTTCGCCCGGCTGATCACTCGCGTCGGCACCCCCTGGTACCCGGTGGGCCGCGTCCACCAGAACCTCGGCCGGCTCTTCAAGACGATCTCCACCACCCCCGGCTCCTTCACCGCGACCCTGCTCGGTGAGGAGGTCCTGGACTGGATGCAGCGGCTGACCTTCCCGGACGAGCGGGTCCAGCCGCTGGTCCGGGGCGTCACGCGCATCCATGTCGTGGAGGAGGCGCGGCACGTGCGCTACGCCCGTGAGGAGCTGCGGCGCCAGATGGTGACCGCGCCCAGGTGGTCGCAGGAGTTCACCCGGGTCACCTCCGGGGAGTTCGCCCGAGCGTTCTCCGTGGCCTTCGTGAACCCCGAGGTCTACACGAGCGTCGGCCTGGACAGACGGAAGGCCGTCACCCAGGTCAGGGCGAGCGCCCACCGCCGGGACGTGATGCAGCAGGGGGCGAGGAGACTCACCGACTTCCTCGACGACATCGGCGTGCTGCGCGGCGCCGGACGGAAGCTGTGGCGGTCGTCGGGGCTGCTCGCGTAGCGGACGCGACGACGAAGCGACCGCACCGGCAAACCCACCGCCGCACGACGGGCCCCCTCGGACACAGCCCCGACCGCACCGACGCGCCACACGGCTCCGGACGGAGACCGCGGCGGTCGTCCGGGCCACCGGCCCGGACAGACACGCCGCCGGAACGACCGCACCGGCAGGCCCGCCGCCGGAGGGAAACCGCGGCGGTCGTCGGGGCTGCTCGTGCGGACGGGCGGGCGGATACCCTGCGGGCATGACCCCGCAGGTCCCCACCCCCGCCTACCGGCGACTCAGCGTCGAGGAACGCCGCAGCCAGCTGCTCGAGGCCGCGCTGTCCCTCTTCGCCCACCGCGCCCCGGAGGACATCTCCCTGGACGACGTGGCGGAGGCGGCCGGCGTGTCACGCCCCCTGGTGTACCGGTACTTCCCGGGCGGCAAGCAGCAACTGTACGAGGTGGCCCTGATGTCCGCCGCCGACGAGCTGCGGCACTGCTTCGACGAGCCGCACGAGGGTCCGCTGCTGCCCCGGCTGTCCCGGGCCCTCGACCGCTACCTCGCCTTCGTCGACCTGCACGACACCGGGTTCAGCGCGCTGCTCCAGGGCGGGAGCGTCGTGGAGACCTCCCGTACGACCGCCATCGTGGACGGCGTGCGGCGGACCGCCGCCGAGCACATCCTCAGCCACCTCGGGGTCGCCGAGCCCGGACCCCGGCTGCGGATGACGATCCGGATGTGGATCACCGCAGTGGAGGCGGCCTCGCTGATCTGGCTCGACGAGGACAAGCAGCCGCCTTCGGACGAACTGCGGGACTGGCTCGTGGAGCAGTTCGTGGCAGTGCTGGCGGTGACCGCACGGCGCGACACGCAGACCGACGCGCTGGTGCAGGCACTGGCCACGGACCTCTGACGGACCGCGCGCCGCCGACACCGGGGGCGTCCCCCGCCGGACGAACCGCAGGACCGGCTCGTGGAGCAGTTCGTGGCGGTGCCGGCGGTGACCGCACGGCGCGACACGCAGACCGACGCGCTGGTGCAGGCACTGGCCACGGACCTCTGACGGACCGCGCGTCGCCGACACTGGGGGCGTGAAGAGCGAAGACACCCCGTTCGAGGGCGGGCCCATGGACGGGCGCGTCCTGCCCGTGCTGCTGGGCATCACCGGGCACCCGCCGAAGACGTACCGCATCCCCGTCCCCGCCCCGGACGGCGGCCCGCCCACCGTGCTGGTCTACCGACGGGTGCCCCGGGCCCGGGGCGCGCGGACCGGGCTGACACGGGGCTGGAAGTACCTGTACGACCCCACGGGGCAGGCCGGCCGCCGGAGGTGGCCGTGGTCGAGGGCCGCGCCCGATCCAGACGCCACGCCGAAGGGCAAGCCGGACGACGCCGACGGGTGACCGGGTTGCGCCGAACCGCGCACACTCGGCGAGCGGGCCGCGCACACCCGCCCGATGCTCGCGGTGCGGAGCGGACGAGCCGCCCCGCGTCGGAGGTGATGGTATGTCAGGAAAGCTTCTGCGTCTGGTGTGCACGGCGGCGCTGGCGGCCGGGGCCGTCCTCGCCCCCGCGCCCGCGGCGGCCGTTCCGGAGCCGGGTGGCGGCACCGGCGAGCGTTCCGTCGCCGAGCTGCTGACGGAGCTTCAGGCCCTGTACCGGGAGGCCGGGAAGGCCACCGAGACCTACAACGCCACCGAGGAACGGCTGAAGAGGCAGCGCGCCGAGACCGAGCGGCTGGAGCGGGCCCTCGCCCGTACCCGGCACTCCCTGCACGACAGCCGGGGCGCGGCCGGACGGCTGGCCCGCCAGCAGTACCAGAGCGTCAGCGGCCTCTCCCCCTACCTGGGGCTGCTGCTCGCGCGCGATCCGCGGCGCGCGCTCGACCAGGAGCACGTGATCGGGCGGATGGCGCGGGAGCGGGCCCGGACGGTGGTCCGGCTGACCGGCGACGAGAAGGAGGCCGGCGCACTGGCCCGCCGGGCGCGCAAGGCCCTCGACGCCCGGCTCGCCCTCACCGAGCGGCGCAGGAAGGAGCGGGACGAGGTCCTCGAACGGCTCCACGCGGTCGAGGAACTGCTCGCCTCGCTCACCGCCGAACAGCTCGCCGCGCTGGCCGAGCTGGAGCGGGAGACGGTGGCCGAGGCACAGGAGGAGCTGGTGACCTCCGGCGCGCTGGGCAGCGGCGGCACTCCTCCCTCGGCTGCGGGCGAGCGGGCCGTGCGCCACGCCGTGGAGCAGCTCGGGAAGCCGTACGAGTGGGGTGCGGAGGGGCCCGCCGCGTACGACTGCTCGGGGCTGACGTCCGAGGCCTGGGCCGCCGCCGGGACGCCGATCCCCCGTACCAGCCAGGAGCAGTGGGCGCGGCTGGAGCGGGTGCCGCTGGCGGAGCTGCGGCCGGGGGACCTCGTCGTGTACTTCCCGGAGGCCACGCACGTCGCCCTCTACCTCGGCGACGGCAAGGTGGTGCAGGCGCCCCGCCCCGGCGCGCGGATCAAGGTCTCACCGATCGCGGCCAACCCGGTGCTGGGCGCCGTGCGCCCCGACCCGGCCGCGGAGCCCGTGCCGCGGTACGTGCCGCCGGAGCTCCCCGGAGGGGCGGCGGAGGGGTCCGACGAGGGGTACGCCTCCGGTCACGCGCCGGACGCGCCCGAGACCTCCATCAGGTAGCCCCCGGTCTTCTTCGGGTCGTAGAAGAAGTTCTCGAAGTCGGCCGGGTCGTTGAAGCCGTTGGCGAAGCGGTCGGCGACCGGCTGGAGCTGTCCGGCCGCGCCGATCAGGTTCAGGACGTGCTCCGGCGGCGGGCCGAGCATGGCGTTCGTCCACTTGGTGACGTGCCGCGCCGTCTCCCAGTAGCGGTCGAAGGTCGCCTGCATCCAGGCCTCGTCGAACTCCTCCTCCCCGTGCTCCAGGATCGAGGCGAGGTAGAAGGCGGCGCACTTGGACGCCGAGTTGGAGCCCTGGCCGGTGATCGGGTCGTCGGCGACGACCACGTCGGCGACGCCGAGGACGAGGCCGCCGGAGGGCAGTCGGCCGACCGGGTTGCGGACGGTGGGGGCGTAGCGGCCGGCGAGGGTGCCGCCGGCGTCGGTCAGTTCGACCTCGGTGGCCCGCGCGTACTCCCAGGGGAGGAACCTCTCCATGGGTTCCAGGGTCAGGGAGAGGTGTTCCGCGGGGTCCCTGACGTCCTCGAAGGCGTCCAGCGGGCCGCCGGGGACACCCTCCCAGAACAGGATGTCGGCGCGGCCCGAGGTGGTGAACGTCGGCATGACGAACATCTCGCCGACCCCGGGGACCAGGTTGCAGCGGACCGCCTCCATGTCCGGGTGCTCCGGACGCGGGCCGAGGCCGTGGACGTAGGCCACCGCGAGGGCGCGCTGCGGCTCGCTGTACGGGGACCGCTCCGCGTCGCGGGCGAACATCTGCACCAGCTCGCCCTTGCCGGCCGAGACGAGCACGAGGTCGTACGTGCGGGAGAAGTAACCGAGCGGCATCCTCAGCAGCGCGGCGATCTCGGCCACCGTGCGCATACGGCGGCACAGTACGACGATGGCCCGCATCTCCGGCGTCACGCGGGAGGCCAGGTTGCCGTTCGTCAGCTCCTTGCGCTCCTCGGCGGCCTCGAGCGCGGCGGTGGCGCCGACGAACGTCTCGACGAGCAGGACGTGGCCGAAGCGGGTACGACCGCCGGTGAGCGAGTAGGGGCGGACCCGGGCGGGTCTGCGGTCGCCGCCGCGGACCGGGAGCCGTTTCCCGGGCTTGCCCATCAGCGGCTCCCGGTGGACTCGTTCTCCAGGGACTGGCGCAGCTCGCTGCGGAGTTCAGGCGTCAGGACATGGCCGGCGCGGCCGACGAACAGGGCCATGTGGTACGCCACCACGCTCATGTCGCAGTCCGCGGAGCCGTGCACGCCGAGCAGGGAGCCGTCACTGATGGACATCACGAACAGGCTGCCCTCGTCCATCGCCACCATCGTGTGCCTGACCGGACCGAAGTCCATCAGCTTCGAGGCGCCGACGGTGAGGCTGCCGATGCCGGAGACGACGGTGGCCAGGTCGGCGGCGGAGCCGCGGGGGCCGGTGCGCTTCGTGCTCCGTGCGTCGCGGGCCTCGGTGTTGCGGGAGTCGTCGGAGGAGAGCAGGAGCAGGCCGTCGGAGGAGACCACCGCGACGGAGAGGATCCCGGGCACCTCCTCGACGAGGTTGCTCAACAGCCAGTGCAGGTTGCGGGCCTCACTGCTCAGTCCGACAGTACTGGGCGCGGTCAACTGCTTGCCTCCTCGGCTGTGCTCCCCGTGGTCTCTTCGGGTGTGGCGGCCGGGTCGGACGGCGCCCGGTGGCCACCGGTCCGTTCGGCGAGTTCCGCCTCGGCGTCCCGGCGCCCGGCGTCCGCTCCCCGGCGGAAACCGCCCAGCCGGCGGCGCAGGGTCTCGGCGTCGACGGACCCGGTGCGCGGGCTCGGGGCCGCGGTGGGCGCGGTGGTCCTCGGAGTGCGCTTGGGCAGCCCCTTGGCCGTGACCGGTTCCCCGTTCCCGTCTCCGTTCCGGTCGGCGACGTGCGCGTGCTCCGCGGCGGCGCCGTCCCCGGACGCGGCGTCCGGCCGTCGCGAATGTCCTTCCGGGTTCCCGGCCCCGGCTACGGGGCTGTCCGCGAGGTCGGCGCCCGCCGGGGGCCGTCCCTCCGGCCCGGCGTCCGCCCCGGACGCGTCCCCGTGGGCCGCGGCCGGGTGGGCGGCGTCCTCCGTGTCCTCGCCGGCCGGCCGGCTCGCGGCGCCGGAAGGGGCTTCCCCGTCTCCGGCCGCGTGACCGGCGCCCGGGCGGACGACCTCGTCCGCCCCCGCGCCGAACGGCTGCGGAGCAGCGCCCGCGGCCCCGGACGGGGCAGCGTTCCCGCCCGTGTGACCTGGCCCCGGGCGAACGCTCTCGCCCTCCGGCCGGCCGGCGGTCCCGGCATCGGTCCCGGCTTCGGCTGCCGCTCCGGTACCGGCTTCGGTGACGGCGCCGCTCCCGGTTCCCCGGGCGCCGGGAACGGCCGTGCGGTCGGCGTGGCCGACGTCGCTCCCGTGGTCCCGGGTGGCTTCCGGCGAGGGCGCCGGCTCGTCGGCCGTCTCCGGCTGCGCCGGGATCAGCAGCTCCATCGTGACCTCGGCGGGCCGCTCAAGCGGCACGTCGGCGCCCTCCGCGTCCTCGTGCCCCGCGCGCTCCCGCGCAAGATCCTGTGCCGCCCCGCCAGGGGCCTGCGGCTCCACCGGCCGGTCGGCGCCGCTCCCCGCCGGCTCGCCGGCGTCCTCGGCGCGGGCCTTCTCCGGCCGCCCGGCGGAGTTCTCCGCCGCCTCCTCCGCGAGGGACGGCGAGGAGTCGTCCGCGTCGGCCGCCTCCGGCGTCCCCGCCGGCTCGTCCGGGTTCTCCCCACCGGGCGGGCCCTGGTGGCGTACCGCCTTCTCCGCCAGGGCGACCAGCGGGTCGTCCGACTTCGTGCGGCCGTGGGAGCCGGCCTCGGCCCCGGCGCCCGGGAGCGCGCGCGGGGGGGCGCTGCCGCCGGCGGGGGCCGCGTCGGGGGCGGCGGGCGCCAGGAGAGGAGCGGGGAGGACGACGACCGCGGCGATGCCGCCCTGCTTCTGCTCACGCAGCCGGACCCGCACCCCGTGCCGGTGGGCGAGCCGGGCCACGACGTACAGGCCGAGACCGAGACCGTCCTCGGTTTCCACGTCGTACGTGGTCTCCGGGTCGAAGTCGGACAGCCGGGAGTTGAGCCGCTCCAGCCGCTCCCCGGTCATGCCGATGCCCTCGTCCCGGACGGAGAGCACGACCTCGCCGTTCTCCAGCAGCCAGCCGGAGACCTCGACGGGCAGGTCGGGCGGGGAGAACGAGGTGGCGTTCTCCATGAGCTCGGCCAGCAGGTGGGACAGGTCGTCCGCGGCGAACCCGGCGATGTGCACGTGCGGCGGCAGCGCGGCGATACGGACCCGCTCGTACCGCTCGATCTCGCTGACCGCGGCCCGTACGACGTCCACCAGCGGGACCGGACCCGTCGTGTGCCGGCCCTGCTCGGTGCCGGCGAGGACGAGGAGGTTCTCGTTGTGCCGGCGCATGACCGTGGCGAAGTGGTCGAGCTTGAAGAGGGTGGCCAGCCGGTCCGGGTCCTCCTCCCGCTCCTCCAGTCCCTCGATGACGCCGAGCTGACGCTCGACGAGTCCGAGGGTGCGCAGGGCCAGACTGACGAACGTACCGCCGATGCCGGCGCGCAGTCGCTCCAGGTGGGCGGCGGACTCGGCGAGTTCGGTGCGCAGTTCCTCGCGGGCGTCGGCCATCTTCTGCCGCTGGCCCACGAGGTGTTTGCGGTCGGCCTCCAGTGTGGCGACCCGCTCGGCGAGGGCGACGGTGCGCGCGTGCAGGACGTTGACGGAGCGGACGACCTGGGCGAACTCGTCGTTGCGGCCGGTGAAGGCGACCGGTTCCTGGCCGACGGGGTCCTCCGCCTCGGCGAGGCGGGCGGAGCCCCGGCGCAGCACCGACAGCGGGCGCGTCAGGGTGCGGGCCATCGCGGTGGTGATGCCGACCGTGAGCAGCATCAGGGCGCCGAGGACGGCGATCCGGATCTCCAGCGCGGTGACGTCGTCGTCGCGCAGCCGGGCGAGGTCCTTGGTGCGCTTGTCGAAGAGGGCGGACTCCACCCCGCGCATCGTCTCGACCCGCGCGGTGAGCGCGGCCTGCAGCTTCTTGACGCTGGTGTCGAGGTCGTCGTCGGAGAGGGTCGGCTCGTCGGTGAGGCGGGCCAGGTACCTCTCGGCGGTCTCGACCTCGGGGCCGGTGACCGTGGAGTCGTAGGAGGCGCGGGCGGCCTGGGGCGCGGACTCGCGGAAGTGGGCGAGGGCGGCGTCGGAGCGCAGCCGGGCCTGGAGCGCGGCGGCGGTCAGCGCGTCGCGCCGCTCGGTGTCGGCGTCCGAGGAGCCGGTGGTGGTGGACGGCAGGCCGGTGAACGGGTCGATCACGGTCTCGGTGGTGCGCGGCACGTTCAGGGCGGCGAGCAGCAGTCCGCGGGTGGCGGCGGCCTGCTGGACGGCGGAGTCCAGTTCGCTGAGCGCGTGGGCGCCCGAGCCGGCGCGGGGCGGGGTCTGCTCGGCCAGCTGTTCGGCGAGCCGGTGCAGTCGCGTGATGGCGGTGGAGTACGCCTGATGCGCTTCGAGAGCACTGCTCTTGCCCGTGAGCGCCGCTCTGCGCACGGTGGCGACGGCGTCGAGGCCGTCGCGCAGCTCCTGCGGCATGTCGGTGTCGACGCGCAGTTCCCTGATCTGCCGGTCGACGCGGGCGCTGTGCTCCTCGGAGGGCGCCTTGGACTTGGGGCGGCCGGCCGCGATGTAGGGGACGACCTCGTCGCGCTCGTCGGCGAGGGAGTGCGCCAGGGCGAGGGCGTCCTGGGTCTGCTCGGCGAACGTCACCAGGTCCTGCGAGTCCTTGAGCTCCCCGGAGGCGGCGAGCACGGAGGGCGCCCCGGCCGCGGCGATCGCGGCGGCCACCACGGCCACGGCCACGATGAGCCGGTTGCGTACATGGGTGGGGCGCCCCCTGCCCACGCCGGCCGTCCGCTCCGCTTCCCCCGTGGGGGTCGTCTGCTTGCCTGTGCGACGAGGCCGCGACTTCTGCACCGGTGCTCGCATTCCTGACTCGTGTACCCGCGGTTCGGGTGACGCTCCGTCAACGGGTGCGGGCGTTCACCCCGAGCTCTCGACCGCGCTCGGGCAGCGAGGCGCCCCCATCGCTCCCCGACCCTCCCAGTGACCGTGGACGGTGGATGCGCATCACCTGACCCGCCACTCGAAGGAGTGAACCCCGGAGGCGAGTTGGGGGCAAGTTCCGCCGCCTCTCGCGGCGGCCCCGCACGGCGCACCGGTTGGACGTCTGCGGCAGGCGGTGGCAGGATTCGCCGCCACGCCTTCCCGGAGCACTCCATTCCCTCTCAAATCAGGCGTCTGACCTGCGCGGCTGCACGGATCCGGCGACCGGCGAGGACCTTTCGCGAGCCGTGCGGGGGGCTCGTGCAGACTGGCTGGATGCGTACGGAGCTTGTTTCGGAGCCCGGTGACCCCGGCCGCCCCAACGAGGACTTCGCGAGCGTCGGGCTTCCGGCCTCCGGGCAGGGCGGTTCGCTCGTGGTGCTGGACGGGGTCACGCCCCCCGGGGACGGCGGCGGATGTCTGCATTCCGTGCCCTGGTTCACCGCGCGACTGGGCGGGGCGCTGACCGAACTGACCGTTTCCCTCCCGGATGTTCCCCTCGCCGAACTGCTGTCCCGGGCCCTCGCGCGTACCGCCGGCAGCCACGCGGCGACCTGTGACCTTTCTCACCCTCGTACGCCGCAGGCGACGGTGGTGCTGGCCCGCTGGTCACCGGCCTCGGTGGACTACCTGGTGCTGTCCGACTCGGCCCTGCTCGTCGAGTCCCCCGACGGCGCGGTCACCCCGTTCCTGGACGACCGGCTGGACCGGCTGCCCCGTTCGGCCCTGGCCAGTCACGCCCTGGTGGACACCACGCTGCGCAACAAGGAGGGCGGCTTCTTCACGGCGGCGGCGGATCCCTCCGTGGCCTCCCGCGCGGTCACCGGTTCGCTGCCGCGCGACGAGGTGCGCGCCCTGGCCGCCCTGACGGACGGTGCGGCGCGCTGGGTGGAGCGGTTCCACGCGGGCGACTGGGCGGACTGCCTCGCCCTGGTCCGCGAGGAGGGCGCCCGGTCCCTGGTGGACCGCGTACGGACCCAGGAACGGGCGGACGCGGGCCGGGTGCCGCCGCGCCGCGGCAAGACGCACGACGACGCGACGGTGGTGTACGCCGAGCTGTCACTCCGGTAGCGGTAGTCCGTACGGGGTCACTTCTCCATGCCCCGGTTCAGCTGGCCCAGCAGCCGGGCGAGTTCCGTGACCTCGCGGGGGTCCCAGTCGGCGAGCCGTCCGGCGTAGCGGGCGCGGCGGGCCTCACGGACCTTGCGGACCCGTGCGCGGCCCTCCGGTGTGAGGGCGATCAGCCAGGCACGGCCGTCGGCGGGGTCCGGCTCGCGGGCGACGAGACCGAGTTCCTCCAGCGCGCGCAACTGACGCGACATCGTCGCCTTGCCGACGCCGATGTAGGCGGCGAGCTCGGTGGCCCGCTGCCGGCCGCACTCGTCCAGACGGATCAGCAGCCCGTACGCGGAGGGCTCCAGGTCAGGATGGACCGCGCGGGCCATCTCCCCCTGGCTGGCCCGGGCGCGCCGCAGCAACACCGTCAACTCACGTTCCAGCGCGAGGAACCCCGGCTGGTCCACACCCTGCGCGGGCTCCGGGGAGGCGGCGCGCTCCTCGCCGCCCTGTCCGTCTTCGTGCACGTCTGCCCCTGCTTCGGTTTTCCGGTTCTGAAAGTCTTCCGCCAAGTGGCGACGTCGCCGCAGCTCCACCAGTATTTCGCAGGCGTGGACCAGTGGCAGCGCGCGGACGTCTCGCCCCCGCCGCGGTCCACGTACGCAGTCTCCTTACCAGGCGATTGCGTGGCATGCCCCCACATAGGACGTAGGACACATTCCGGGTTCGCCCCACACCGACCTTTCGGAGATGCGTCATGCCTGTGCACAGATCCGCCCTCCCCCGCATACGCGCGCTCGCGACCGCCGGTGCGGTCCTGCTCGCGGTGCTCTCCCTCCCCCGCCCGGCCGTCGCGGCCGGATCCGCTCCCGGCGCTCCTCCGCGCGGCTCCGCCCACATGGGCATGGGCGTGCTCGCCCACGACGGCCGCGGCGGTCTCCCCACGGTCCGCACCACCCGGACGGAGGGCGTGGACGTCTCCAGCCACCAGGGCGACGTCGCCTGGAGAACCCTGTGGAACAGCGGCGTCCGCTGGGCCTACGTCAAGGCCACGGAGGGGACGTACTACACCAACCCGTACCGCTCCCAGCAGTACGGCGGCTCCTACGACGTCGGCATGATCCGCGGCGCCTACCACTTCGGCACGCCCGACACGGCGAGCGGCGCCGCCCAGGCCGACTACTTCGTCGACCGTGGCGGCGGCTGGTCCGCGGACGGACGGACCCTGCCGGGCGTGCTCGACATCGAGTGGAACCCGTACGGCGACGCCTGCTACGGCAAGTCGCGGAGCGCGATGGTGAGCTGGATCCGCGACTTCCTGGACCGGTACCGGTACCGCACCGGCCGCGACGCCGTCCTCTACACGGCCACCAGCTGGTGGAAGCAGTGCACCGGCAACTACGCCGGCTTCGCCGCCACCACCCCGCTGTGGATCGCCCGGTACGCCTCCACCGTGGGTGAACTGCCCGCCGGCTGGAACGCCTACACGATGTGGCAGTACACCTCGACCGGCCCGACCGTCGGGGACCACGACCTCTTCAACGGTGCCCTGGACCGGCTGCGGGCCTTCGCACTCGGCTGACCGGCAGGCCGGCCCCGGGCGCGGGCCTTCGCACTCGACCGACCGACAGGCCGGCCCCGGGCGCGGGCCTTCGCACTCGACCGACCGACAGGCCGGCCCCGGGCGCGGTGAAGACCCGGGCCTCCCTCACGGGACCCGGGTCTTCACCCGCCCGGCCGCCTCCTCCCTCCGTGCCTAAAGCCCGGGGGACGCTCCCACCGCGGCGACCGGAACCTCCGGCGCCGCGCCGTTCGTCGCGGGCGACAGCGCCAGTTCCAGGACCTGGCGGACGTCGGTGACGGCGTGGACGTCGAGCTTGTCCAGCACCTCCGCCGGGACGTCGTCCAGGTCGGGCTCGTTGCGCTTGGGGATGATCACGGTGGTGATCCCCGCGCGGTGCGCGGCGAGCAGCTTCTGCTTCACCCCGCCGATCGGCAGCACCCGCCCGGTCAGCGAGACCTCCCCGGTCATCGCCACATCCGTGCGGACCAGCCGGCCGGAGAGCAGCGAGGCCAGGGCGGTGGTCATGGTGACGCCCGCACTCGGGCCGTCCTTGGGCACCGCGCCCGCCGGGAAGTGGATGTGCACGCCCCGGTCCTTCAGATCGCCCACCGGCAGCTCCAGCTCGGCGCCGTGGCTGCGCAGGAAGCTCAGCGCGATCTGCGCGGACTCCTTCATCACGTCACCCAGCTGGCCGGTCAGGGTCAGTCCCGCCGCGCCCGTCTCCGGGTCGGCCAGGGACGCCTCCACGTAGAGGACGTCCCCGCCCGCGCCGGTCACCGCGAGCCCGGTGGCGACGCCGGGGACGGCGGTGCGGCGCTCGGCCGGGTCCTGGGCGGACTCGGGCACGTGGTGCGGCCGGCCGATCAGGTCGCGCAGGTCGGCGTCCGTCACGGTGAACGGGAGTTCCCGCTCCCCCAGTTCGTGCCGGGCCGCCACCTTGCGCAGCAGCCGCGCGATGGACCGCTCCAGGGTGCGCACGCCGGCCTCGCGCGTGTACTCGCCGGCCAGCTTGCGCAGCGCGCCCTCGTCGATCGTGACCTCGTCCCCGGCCAGTCCGGCGCGCTCCAGCTGGCGCGGGAGCAGGTGGTCACGGGCGATGACGATCTTCTCGTCCTCGGTGTAGCCGTCGAGGCGGACCAGCTCCATCCGGTCGAGGAGGGCCTCCGGGATGGCTTCCAGGACGTTGGCCGTCGCCAGGAACACGACGTCGGACAGGTCGAGCTCGACCTCCAGGTAGTGGTCCCGGAAGGTGTGGTTCTGCGCCGGGTCGAGGACCTCGAGCAGTGCGGCGGCCGGGTCGCCCCGGAAGTCCGACCCCACCTTGTCGATCTCGTCGAGGAGCACGACCGGGTTCATCGACCCGGCCTCCTTGATCGCCCGCACGATCCGGCCGGGCAGCGCGCCGACGTACGTACGGCGGTGGCCGCGGATCTCGGCCTCGTCGCGGACACCGCCGAGGGCCACGCGGACGAACTTCCGGCCCATCGCGTGGGCGACGGACTCGCCGAGGCTGGTCTTGCCGACACCGGGCGGGCCGACGAGGGCGAGCACGGCGCCGCCGCGCCGTCCGCCGACGACGCCCAGGCCCCGGTCGCTGCGCCGCTTGCGCACCGCCAGGTACTCGGTGATCCGCTCCTTCACGTCCGCCAGGCCCGCGTGCTCGGCGTCCAGGACCGCCTGGGCGCCCCGGATGTCGTAGGCGTCCTCGGTGCGCTCGTTCCACGGCATCTCCAGGACCGTGTCGAGCCAGGTGCGGATCCAGGAGCCCTCGGGCGACTGGTCGGAGGACCGCTCCAGCTTGCCGACCTCCTTGAGCGCGGCCTCCCGGACCTTCTCCGGCAGGTCGGCGGCCTCGACGCGGGCGCGGTAGTCGTCGGACTCCTCGCCCTCCTGCTCGCCGTTGAGTTCGCGCAGCTCCTTGCGGACGGCCTCCAGCTGGCGGCGCAGCAGGAACTCGCGCTGCTGCTTGTCGACGCCCTCCTGGACGTCCTTGGCGATGGTCTCGGCGACGTCCTGCTCGGCGAGATGGTCGCGCAGCTGCTGGGTGGCGAGCCTCAGCCGGGCCACCGGATCGGTGGTCTCCAGCAGGGCGACCTTCTGCTCGGTGGTCAGGAACGGCGAGTAGCCGGAGTTGTCGGCGAGCGCGGAGACGTCGTCGATGGCCTGGACGCGGTCGACGACCTGCCAGGCGCCGCGCTTGCGCAGCCAGGCGGTGGCGAGCGCCTTGTACTCCTTGGCCAGCTCGGTCACGTGGCCCGGCAGCGGCTCGGGCACGCTCTCGTCGATGCGGGTGCCCTCCACCCACAGCGCCGCGCCCGGCCCGGTGGTCCCGGCACCGATCCGTACGCGGCCCCGGCCGCGGATCAGGGCACCGGGATCGCCGTCGGCCAGCCTGCCGACCTGCTCGACCGTGCCCAGCACGCCGGTGCCGGCGTAGGTCCCATCGACGCGTGGCACCAGCAGCACCCTGGGCTTTCCCGACTCCGTCCCGGCGGCGGCCTGGGCGGCCTCCACCGCGGCGCGCACCTCGGAATCGCTCAGGTCCAGCGGAACCACCATCCCGGGCAGCACGACCTCGTCGTCGAGCGGCAGCACAGGCAGGGCGAGCGATGTGGACTCAGCAGCCATGATCTCCCCTTCGGCAGTCAAGTTGAGCTATGCCGACTCAATGCATGTGAGCCGCCGAATGTTCCCGAAGGCCTGTTCGCTCTGAGCGATCACCGATCCGGGGCGCCGAAGCCCCTGATCGCCGACGGGACGAAGCTGCCAGGATGAACGCATGTCCACCCCGTACGACATTCCCGAACCCCCCGAAGTCCTGGACCGCCGCGAGGGCCCGTACGGCGAGGTCGTGCTGCGCAGGCACGGTGACCTGCTGCAGATCATCGCCAACGGCTGCTTCCTGATGGACACCTCCGACGGCCGTTCGGAACGGCGGCTCGTCGACGCCGCCCTGACCGCCCTCGACGCACGCGCGGCGGACCCGCACGTCCTGATCGGCGGTCTCGGGGTCGGCTTCTCACTCGCACACGCCGCCGGGCAGCCCCGCTGGGGACGGATCGCCGTGGTGGAACGCGAGCCGGCGATCATCGAGTGGCACCGCGCGGGGCCGCTGGCCAAACTCTCCGCGCGGGCCCTCGCCGACCCGCGCACGGAGATCGTCGAGGCAGACCTCGTCCGTTACGTCGATGAGACGCCGGACACGTTCGACGCGCTCTGCCTCGACATCGACAACGGGCCCGGCTGGACCGTCACCGAGAGCAACGACGGGCTCTACTCGACGGCCGGACTGGCCGCCTGCGCAAGGGTGCTGAAGCCGGGCGGGGTACTCGCCGTGTGGTCGGCGAAACCGTCCCCGGAATTCGAGGGAACCTTGCGGAATGCCGGGTTCCAGCAGGTGCGTACCGAAGAGATCCCCGTTGCCCGGGGCGTTCCGGACGTGGTGCACCTCGGCGTCCGCCCTGGATAGCAAAGCCCCGGCGCCTCCCCGTACGCTGCTGCCCTGGCGCGGTCATTCAAGCGTCAATCGCAGCGATGCGCAGACGACGGATCACCCCACGGATTCCGGAAAAAGCACACCTCAGGGGCGGGCGATGGAGCAGACACAGACCTCCCACAACGGCACGGCCGCGACCACTCCCGGCGCCCAGCGCCGGGTCCTGGTGGTCGAGGACGACGCGACGATCGTGGACGCCATCGCGACCCGCCTGCGCGCCGAGGGATTCCTGGTGCAAACGGCGGGCGACGGCCCGTCCGCGGTGGACACGGCGGAGGCCTGGCAGCCCGACCTGCTGATCCTCGACATCATGCTGCCGGGCTTCGACGGTCTGGAGGTCTGCCGGCGCGTGCAGGCCCAGCGTCCGGTGCCGGTGCTGATGCTCACCGCGCGCGACGACGAGACCGACATGCTGGTCGGCCTCGGCGTCGGCGCCGACGACTACATGACGAAGCCCTTCTCCATGCGGGAGCTGGCGGCACGCGTGCACGTGCTGCTGCGCCGCATGGAGCGGGCGGCCCTCGCCGCGACGACCCCGCGCAGCGGCACCCTGCGCCTGGGCGAACTGGAGGTCGACCACGCTCAGCGCAGGGTGCGGGTGCGCGGCGAGGACGTCCATCTGACGCCCACCGAGTTCGACCTCCTGGTGTGCCTGGCGAGCACCCCCCGCGCGGTGCTCTCCCGTGAGCAGTTGCTGGCCGAGGTCTGGGACTGGGCGGACGCCTCCGGCACCCGCACGGTCGACAGTCACATCAAGGCGCTGCGCCGGAAGATCGGCGCCGAGCGCATCCGCACCGTGCACGGCGTGGGCTACGCCCTGGAGACGCCGACGCCATGAGCGACGGCCCGGCCGGACGCAGGGGCCCCGGGGCGCGGCGGCCCTGGGGCGGTGTGCGCCCGTTCTCGATCAAGACCAAGCTCGGCGCGCTGGTCGTCGTCTCGGTCCTGATCACCACCGGTCTCTCGGTGATCGCCGTGCACACCAAGACGGAGCTGCGCTTCATCACGGTCTTCTCGATGATCGCGACGCTGCTCATCACGCAGTTCGTGGCGCACTCGCTCACCGCGCCGCTGGACGACATGACCGCCGTGGCCCGCTCCATCTCGCACGGCGACTACACCCGTCGGGTGCGCGAGAACCGCCGGGACGAGCTGGGCGACCTGGCTCAGGCGATCAACGTCATGGCCGACGAGCTGGAGGCCCAGGACCGCCAGCGCAAGGAACTGGTCGCCAACGTCTCGCACGAGCTGCGCACCCCCATCGCCGGCCTGCGCGCGGTGCTGGAGAACATCGTCGACGGCGTCACGCAGGCCGACCCCGAGACGATGCGCACGGCCCTGAAGCAGACCGAGCGCCTCGGACGCCTCGTGGAGACGCTGCTCGACCTGTCCCGCCTGGACAACGGCGTGGTCCCGCTGCGGAAGCGGCGGTTCGAGGTGTGGCCGTATCTGTCCGGGGTGCTGAAGGAGGCCAACATGGTCGCCTCCGCCCGGGCGGGCATGGCCTCCGGATCGGGCAGCCACACCCGTACGGACGTCCACCTGCACCTCGACGTGTCGCCGCCGGAGCTTGTCGCGCACGCCGACCCCGAGCGCATCCACCAGGTCGTCGCCAACCTCATCGACAACGCGGTCAAGCACAGTCCGCCGCACGGCCGGGTGACGGTCCGGGCGCGGCGCGGGGACCGGCCGGAGTCGCTGGAGCTGGAGGTGCTGGACGAGGGGCCCGGCATTCCGCGGACCGAGTGGCACCGCGTCTTCGAGCGGTTCAACCGGGGCAACGTCAACCGGCCGCACGGTCCGGGCAGCGACGGCGGCACCGGCCTCGGCCTGGCGATCGCCCGCTGGGCCGTGGATCTGCACGGCGGCCGGATCCGCGTGGCCGAATCCGAGCGGGGCTGCCGCATTCTCATCACTCTTCCGGGAGAGTGGTCCGCACCAAGTTGACGTAAAGTTCGAAGCGGAACCGCAGGATCCATCCGCGTCCGCGCCGACGGACACGTGTGATCAGGCAGAGGCCCGCGCGAGCTGTGCGCCGGGGCCCGGTCGAGCGATCCCTGAGACGTCCCGTAGAATCAAAACCAGGGTTGTTTCCCGCCATTTCACGCACCGAAACACCCGTCGCGATGTGACTTACGCGACGATGAACGGGCCCGGCCTGACCTTCTCGCTCCGGGGGGCGTAGCCTTTATTTCCGCTGTCCATCATCTTGCGAAGCGGAAGAGGGCGGTTGACGCCGTGTCGCCACAGTCCCCCAGTAACTCGAGCATCTCGACCGACACCGACCAAGCGGGTAAGAACCCCGCTTCGGCCTTCGGTGCCAACGAATGGCTCGTCGACGAGATCTACCAGCAGTACCTCCAGGACCCGAACTCGGTGGACCGAGCCTGGTGGGACTTCTTCGCCGACTACAAGCCGGGCGCGCCTGCGACCTCGGCTCCGGCGGGTACCGCGGCCGCGGGGGCCGCGGCCACCTCCCCCACGCCCGGACCGACTCGCGCGGGAGGACCCCCGGCCCGGCCGGCCGCTCCGGCCCAGCCCGCCGCGCCTGCGGCCGCGCAGCCGGCCGCCCAGGCCCCCGCCCCGGCGAAGGCCGCGCCTGCCGCCAGGCCGGCCGCCGCGAAGCCCAAGGCCGAGCCCGCCACGGAGGCGAGGACCGGCCCCGAGCAGGTCACCCTGCGCGGCCCGGCCGCCGCCGTGGCGAAGAACATGGACGCCTCCCTGGAGCTGCCCACGGCCACCTCCGTGCGCGCGGTCCCGGTGAAGCTGCTGTTCGACAACCGCATCGTCATCAACAACCACCTCAAGCGGGCCCGGGGCGGGAAGATCTCCTTCACGCACCTCATCGGCTACGCGATGGTCCAGGCCATCAAGGCCATGCCGGCGATGAACCACTCGTTCGCCAAGGTGGACGGCAAGCCCACCCTGGTCAAGCCGGAGCACGTCAACCTCGGCCTGGCCATCGACCTGGTGAAGCCCAACGGCGACCGCCAGCTGGTCGTCGCGGCCATCAAGAAGGCCGAGACGCTGAACTTCTTCGAGTTCTGGCAGGCCTACGAGGACATCGTCCGTCGCGCCCGCGACAACAAGCTGACGATGGACGACTTCACCGGTGTCACGGTCTCCCTGACCAACCCCGGCGGCCTCGGCACCGTCCACTCCGTGCCGCGCCTGATGCCCGGCCAGTCGGTGATCATGGGCGTCGGTTCCATGGACTACCCGGCGGAGTTCCAGGGCACCTCCCAGGACACCCTGAACAAGCTCGGCATCTCCAAGGTCATGACGCTCACGTCGACCTACGACCACCGGGTGATCCAGGGCGCCGCCTCCGGCGAGTTCCTGCGCGCGGTCGCCAACCTCCTGCTCGGCGAGAACAACTTCTACGACGAGATCTTCGAGGCGCTGCGCATCCCCTACGAGCCGGTCCGCTGGCTCAAGGACATCGACACCTCCCACGACGACGACGTCACCAAGGCCGCCCGCGTCTTCGAGCTGATCCACTCCTACCGGGTCCGCGGCCACGTCATGGCCGACACCGACCCGCTGGAGTACCGCCAGCGCAAGCACCCCGACCTGGACATCGTCGAGCACGGCCTCACCCTGTGGGACCTGGAGCGCGAGTTCGCCGTCGGC
The DNA here is from genome assembly GCF_041380215.1 of Streptomyces pimonensis. Lineage (NCBI taxonomy): Bacteria > Bacillati > Actinomycetota > Actinomycetes > Kitasatosporales > Streptomycetaceae > Streptomyces > Streptomyces pimonensis. The sequence continues at coordinate 195,804 of NZ_JAHWZY010000002.1, read as the reverse complement.
GGCTTCGCCGGCAAGTCCCTGATGAAGCTGCGCGACATCCTCGGCGTGCTGCGCGACTCGTACTGCCGCACCACCGGCGTCGAGTTCATGCACATCCAGGACCCCAAGCAGCGCAAGTGGATCCAGGACCGCATCGAGCGCTCGCACACCAAGCCGGAGCGCGAGGAGCAGCTGCGCATCCTGCGCCGGCTGAACGCCGCGGAGGCCTTCGAGACCTTCCTGCAGACGAAGTACGTCGGCCAGAAGCGCTTCTCCCTGGAGGGCGGCGAGTCCGTCATCCCGCTGCTGGACGCGGTGCTGGACTCGGCCGCCGAGTCCCGCCTGGACGAGGTCGTCATCGGCATGGCCCACCGCGGCCGGCTGAACGTGCTGGCCAACATCGTCGGCAAGTCGTACGCGCAGATCTTCCGCGAGTTCGAGGGCAACCTCGACCCGAAGTCGATGCACGGCTCCGGCGACGTGAAGTACCACCTGGGCGCCGAGGGCACCTTCACCGGCCTGGACGGCGAGCAGATCAAGGTCTCCCTGGTCGCGAACCCCTCGCACCTGGAGGCGGTGGACCCGGTCCTGGAGGGCGTCGCCCGCGCCAAGCAGGACATCGTCGGCAAGGGCGGCACGGACTTCACCGTCCTGCCGGTGGCGATCCACGGCGACGCGGCCTTCGCGGGCCAGGGCGTGGTGGCCGAGACCCTGAACATGTCGCAGCTGCGCGGCTACCGCACCGGCGGCACGGTCCACGTCGTCATCAACAACCAGGTCGGCTTCACCGCCGCCCCGGAGTCGTCGCGCTCGTCGATGTACGCGACGGACGTGGCCCGCATGATCGAGGCCCCGATCTTCCACGTGAACGGCGACGACCCGGAGGCCGTGGTCCGCGTCGCGCGGCTCGCCTTCGAGTTCCGCCAGGCGTTCAACAAGGACGTGGTGATCGACCTCATCTGTTACCGCCGCCGCGGTCACAACGAGTCGGACAACCCGGCCTTCACCCAGCCGCTGATGTACGACCTGATCGACAAGAAGCGCTCGGTGCGCAAGCTGTACACCGAGTCCCTGATCGGTCGCGGCGACATCACCCTGGAAGAGGCCGAGCAGGCGCTGCAGGACTACCAGGGCCAGCTGGAGAAGGTCTTCACGGAGGTCCGTGAGGCCACCAGCCAGCCCGGCTCCGTGGAGTCCTCCGACCCGCAGGCCGAGTTCCCGGTCGCCGTGAACACCGCGGTGACCACGGAGATCGTCAAGCGGATCGCCGAGTCCCAGGTCAACATCCCCGACCACATCACCGTCCACCCGCGTCTGCTGCCGCAGCTGCAGCGCCGCGCGACGATGGTCGAGGACGGCACCATCGACTGGGGCATGGGCGAGACCCTCGCCTTCGGCTCCCTCCTCCTGGAGGGCGTCCCGGTCCGTCTCGCGGGCCAGGACTCCCAGCGCGGCACCTTCGGCCAGCGCCACGCGGTCATCATCGACCGCAGCACGGGCGAGGAGTACACGCCGCTGCAGTACCTCTCCGAGGACCAGGCGCGGCTCAACGTCTACAACTCCCTGCTCTCCGAGTACGCGGCGATGGGCTTCGAGTACGGCTACTCGCTGGCCCGCCCCGACGCGCTCGTGCTGTGGGAGGCGCAGTTCGGCGACTTCGTCAACGGCGCGCAGACGGTCGTGGACGAGTTCATCTCGTCGGCCGAGCAGAAGTGGAACCAGACCTCCGGTGTGGTCCTGCTCCTCCCGCACGGCTACGAGGGCCAGGGCCCGGACCACTCCTCGGCCCGCCCGGAGCGGTTCCTGCAGCTCTGCGCCCAGAACAACATGACGGTCGCGATGCCGACCTCGCCGTCGAACTACTTCCACCTGCTGCGGTGGCAGGTGCACAACCCGCACCACAAGCCGCTGGTCGTCTTCACCCCGAAGTCGATGCTGCGCCTGAAGGCCGCGGCCTCGAAGGCGGAGGAGTTCACCACGGGCCAGTTCCGCCCGGTCATCGGCGACGCCTCGGTCGACCCGGCCGCGGTGAAGAAGGTCGTCTTCACGGCCGGCAAGGTCTACTACGACCTCGATGCCGAGCGGCAGAAGCGCGGCGCGACGGACACGGCGATCATCCGCATCGAGCGTCTGTACCCGCTGCCGGGCGCGGAGCTCCAGGCGGAGATCAAGAAGTACCCGAACGCCGAGAAGTACCTGTGGGCCCAGGAGGAGCCGGCGAACCAGGGCGCCTGGCCGTTCATCGCGCTCAACCTGATCGACCACCTCGACCTGGCGGTCGGCGCCGACCTCCCGCACGACGAGCGTCTGCGCCGCATCTCGCGGCCGCACGGCTCGTCCCCGGCGGTCGGCTCCGCGAAGCGCCACCAGGCCGAGCAGGAGCAGCTGGTGCGCGAGGTCTTCGAGGCGTAACCGGCGGCAGCGCGCGGGCCGCACCCCTCTCACGGGGGGTGCGGCCCGTCCGTTTTCCCGCACCTATCCTTGTCCCCATGTACTTCACGGACCGTGGCATCGAGGAACTGGAGAAGCGGCGCGGGGAGGAGGAGGTCACCTTCGAGTGGCTGGCCGAGCAGCTGCGCACGTTCGTCGACCTCAACCCCGACTTCGAGGTCCCGGTGGAACGCCTGGCCACCTGGCTGGCCCGCCTGGACGACGAGGACGACGAGTAACACCCCACGGGGCGGCGTCCCCGCCCCCGCCACACCCGCCCCTGCGCCGTCAACCGCCGCGCCTGCCGCCAGTCGCCCGCCGCGCCAGCCACAGGCGCAGGCCGCAGGCTGTCTCTGCCACCGCCCCCGCGATCCGCGGGCGCCCGTGCCGCAGGGCGGCACGTGCGGTGGCGGGGGGCGGCGGGGGCCTCCCACTCGAGTGAAGCCGAGAGCGGAGGAGGCGCCCCGCAAGCACCGGGCCGCGCCCCCGGTCCGCACCAGCGCGGGGCACCCGTGAACGCCGGATCGCGCGAACCCTCCCCCGCTCCGCGCCGGCGCATCGGCGTACTTCGACCACGCCGCGAAAGGCCGATCACCGGAACGAGTGCCTTGACTTTCCCCTGCCGCGATATATCGTGAATCACGTAAGACGCGATATGCCGCGTCGTTGTCGGCCGCTGCGTTCCCAGGAGGTCCCCCATGCCCGAGTGGTCCGTCGCGGAGCCCACGAAGCTCACCTTCGACACCCCCGTGAGCGACCTGCACGTCCGCATCGTCAACGGCGCCGTGAACATCGTGGGCCTCGACGAAGGCCCCGCCCACCTCCAGGTCTCCGAGATCGAGGGACCGCCTCTGGTGGTCACCCAGAAGGACGGCACCCTCACGGTGGCCTACGACGACCTCCCCTGGAAGGGCTTCCTCAAGTGGCTGGACCGCAAGGGCTGGTGCCGCAGCGCGGTGGTCTCCCTGGCGGTCCCGGCCCGGACCCGGGTCGAGGTGGGCGTGGTCGGTGCCGGAGCCGTGATCTCCGGCATCCGGGGCCCCGCCGCGGTGAAGGGCGTCGCCGGCGACACCGCCCTGGTCGCCCTCTCCGGCCCGGTCCGCGCGGAGACCGTGTCCGGGAACGTGGAGGCCCAGTCCGTCACCGGCGACCTCCGTTTCGTCTCCGTCTCCGGCGACCTCACCGTCGTCGAGGGCTCCGGCTCCTCCGTGCGGGCGGACACGGTCGGCGGATCCATGATCGTCGACCTCGATCCCGACGGCCCCGCCGACGTCAGGCTGACCAGCGTCTCGGGTGAGATCGCCGTCCGGCTGCCGTATCCGGCGGACGCCGAGGTGGAGGCCAACACCGCGAGCGGCGCGATCTCCAACGCCTTCGACGGCCTCCGGGTACAGGGTCAGTGGGGCGCCCACAAGCTCACCGGCCGCCTGGGCGCGGGCAGCGGCACGCTGCGCGCCACCACCGTCTCCGGCTCCATCGCCCTGCTGCGCCGCCCGGCCGGGGAGGACGGACCCGAACCGCAGGGCGGCTCGGGGAACAATGCCGGTACGACCGACAAGAAGGTGCTCTGACATGCCTCCCGTCTTCGCCCACGGACGCCTCCGTCTCTACCTGCTGAAGCTGCTGGACGAGGCCCCGCGTCACGGCTACGAGGTGATCCGCCTTCTGGAGGAGCGTTTCCAGGGGCTGTACGCGCCGTCGGCAGGCACGGTCTACCCGCGGCTGGCCAAGCTGGAGGCGGAGGGACTGGTCACCCACACCACCGAAGGCGGCCGCAAGGTGTACTCCATCACGGACGCCGGCCGCGCCGAACTGGCCGACCGCAGCGGCGAACTGGCCGATCTGGAGCTGGAGATCCGGGAGTCGGTCGCCGAGCTGGCCGCCGAGATCCGGGCCGACGTCAGCGGCGCGGCGGGCGACCTGCGCCGCGAGATGCGGGACGCGGCCGGCAAGGCCCGCCAGAGCCGTACCGGCGGGGCCGAAGAGGAGGGCCTCTTCGGCGACTTCGGGGTCTTCGGCAACAAGGACGCCTGGCAGGCGGCCAAGGAGGAGATGCGCCGCGCCAAGCAGGAGTGGAAGGAGCAGGCCCGCCGTGCCAAGGACGAGAGCCGCCGCTCCCGCGAGGAGGCCCAGCGCGCCCGTCGCCAGGCCAAGGAGGCCCAGGACAGGGCGCAGGAGGAGGTGCAGCGCATCGTGCGCCAGGTCCAGGAACAGGTGCAGGGCCACTTCGCCCGGGGCGACTGGCCGACGGGCCTGCGGGAGGGCCTCGGTGAACTGGCCAAGGAGATGGGCGGTTTCGGCAAGGACTTCACCTTCGGCCGCACCGGTGCGGGGGCCTCCGGCAAGGTTTCGGAGCCGTCGTACTCCCGGACCCCCGAGGACTTCCCCGCCGATTACACCCCGTCCTGGGCCCACGAGGACGCCTCGGACTCCACCGGTGACCCGGCCCGCGATCTGGACCGCCTGCTGGACCGTTTCCGGGACGACATCCGTGACGCGGCCCGCGACCACGGAGTCACGACCGACCAGCTCCGCGACGCCCGCCGCCATCTGTCCACGGCGGCGGCCCACATCGGGGCGATACTGCGCACGCCGAAGCAGTAGGTCCCCTGACCCGACCTGACACCACCAGACCGACACGCCGCCTGGACTCACCCGCCCCCGCGAGCCTCCGAGGAGCCCGGCAGAGACGCGCCGGACCCGACCGTGGCCCCACGACCGACCTGCCCCGAACCGGGCCGGGCCCCTCCGAGCCACCTGCCCCGCGGAGCTCCTGGCCCGGTGAGGACGTACCGGGCCCGGCGGAGCCCGACCGTCCCCCAGGCCCGGCCCACCCGGACCGAACCTGAGCCCTCTGAGCTCCCACCCCGACGGGCCCGGACCGGCCGTCGAGGCGGACTTCGCCCCTCAGGGATTAGTGAGCACGATCTTGCCGAACTGACCCCCGGACTCCATCCGTTCGAAGCCCTCCCGCGCCCGGTCCATGGGCAGCGCCTCGTCGATGACGGGACGTACACCGGTGGCGGCGCAGAAGGAGAGCAGGTCCTCCAGCTCGTCCTTGGTCCCCATGGTCGACCCGACGACCTTGAGCTCCAGGAAGAAGATCCGGGTCAGCTCGGCGTGCGAGGGGCGGTCACCGCTGGTGGCGCCGGAGATCACCAGCGTGCCGCCGGGCCGCAGCGACTTCACCGAGTGGGACCAGGTGGCGGCCCCCACGGTCTCGATCACCGCGTCGACCCGCTGCGGCAGCCGCGCCCCCGGCTCCACGGCGTCCACGGCCCCGAGCTCCAGCGCCCGCTTCCGCTTGGCCTCGTCCCGGCTGGTGGCGAAGACCCGCAGCCCCGCCGCTCTGCCGAGCACGATCGCGGCGGTGGCGACGCCGCCACCGGCCCCCTGCACCAGCACGGCATCCCCGGGCCGCACCCCGGCGTTGGTGAACAGCATCCGGTACGCGGTCAGCCAGGCGGTCGGCAGACAGGCGGCCTCCTCGAAGGAGAGCTCCTTCGGCTTGGGCAGGACGTTCCAGGTGGGCACGGCGACCTGCTCGGCGAACGTGCCCTGGTAGCGCTCGGTCAGGATGGACCGGGGCTCCTCGGGGCCGACCCCGTGTCCGCTCTGGCCGATCACGGAGTGCAGGACGACCTCGTTGCCGTCCTGGTCGACGCCGGCGGCGTCGCAGCCGAGGATCATCGGCAGCTTGTCCTCCGCGAGGCCCACGCCCCGCAGGGACCAGAGGTCATGATGGTTGAGGGAGGCGGCCCTGACCGTGACGGTGCTCCAGCCGGGCCGGGACTCGGGGGCGGGGCGCTCCCCCGACTCCAGACCCGCGAGCGGCTGGTCGCGGTCGATTCGGGCGGCGTAGACGGCAAACATGACCTTGACGATAGGTTCCCCGCCCCGCCGAAGGAACCAGGCCCGGCTGTGAGACACGCCCTCTTGCCACCCGGCGGGACCCGCCGCCCGGACGGCCCAAGCCCCCGGAGGAAGACATCGGCCCCGTCCCGCCCGGGGACGGGGCCGGCCGGCGCTCCACGCGCCTCAGCGGCGGGCGACGCCCTCCGCCCGGGCGGCCGCGGCCACCGCCGCCGTCACCGCGGGGGCGACCCGCTCGTCGAACGGGGACGGGATGACGTAGTCGGCGGCGAGATCGTCGCCGACCACCGAGGCCAGCGCCTCGGCCGCCGCCAGCTTCATCCCCTCGGTGATCCGGGAGGCCCGCACCTGCAGCGCCCCCGCGAAGATCCCGGGGAACGCCAGCACGTTGTTGATCTGGTTCGGGAAGTCCGACCGTCCGGTGGCCACGACCGCCGCGTACCGGTGCGCGACCTCCGGGTGCACCTCCGGGTCGGGGTTGGCCATGGCGAAGACGAACGCGCCCCCGGCCATCGACGCCACCGCCGTCTCCGGCACCGTGCCGCCGGAGACGCCGATGAAGACGTCGGCGCCGGCCAGCGCCGACTCCAGCGACCCCGAGAGGCCGGCCTTGTTGGTGAACGACGCCAGCTCCGCCTTGATCGGCGTGAGGTCCTCGCGGTCCCGTGACACGACGCCCTTGCGGTCGGCCACGGCGACGTCGCCGACACCGGCCTCGACCAGCATCTTGGCGATCGCCACACCCGCGGCGCCCGCACCCGAGATCACGGCGCGCAGATCGCCGAGGGCACGGCCGCTCAGCCGCGCGGCGTTCCGCAGCGCGGCCAGCGTCACGACCGCCGTGCCGTGCTGGTCGTCGTGGAAGACCGGGATGTCCAGCCGCTCCTGCAGCCGCTTCTCGATCTCGAAGCAGCGGGGCGCGGAGATGTCCTCCAGGTTCACCCCGCCGAAGGACGGGGCGAGCCGGACCACGGTCTCGACGATCTCGTCCACGTCGGTGCAGCTCAGGGCGATCGGAACGGCGTCCACGCCGCCGAACTGCTTGAAGAGGATGGCCTTGCCCTCCATTACCGGCAGGGAGGCCTCGGGCCCGATGTCACCGAGCCCCAGCACGGCCGTGCCGTCCGTCACGACGGCGACGACCTGCGACTTCCACGTGTAGTCGTGGACGAGGTCCGGCTGCTCGGCGATCGCGCTGCAGACCTTCGCGACGCCGGGCGTGTAAGCCAGGGACAGATCGTCCTTGTCACGGATCGGCACGGTGGCCTGCACGGCCATCTTGCCGCCGCGGTGCAGCGCGAACGCCGGGTCGAAGGAATCGAGGGGCTCGGCCCCGTCGTCCTGCCCTGTACGACCGTTCCGGCTTTCGCTGTCGCTGCGAGGATTGACAATCTCCGCTGCCACTTGGTTTTACCCCTTAAGTGTTCATGGTTTGAGGGTTGCCACTCCTGGTGAGGGGTGGGCGGGACCGCGCAAGGCCCGGAGGGTTGATACGTACGGGCCGAACACGACGGGCGCGCCGCACACACGCCCTGCTCCCCGGATGAGGGGTGTAAAGAACCTTCTTACCGGACGGACGCCGTCGGCGACGAGTCCATAACGCGAAGGTCACATGCCGGAGCTCGCACTGTCGCTCGATATCAGGACAAGGCCGAGAAGAAGTAGGAGCAAACCCACAACCACGGCAAAAACCACGATGCGCGAGTCCGCATCCCGAGATACGCCGGAGATTTTCCGGCCTGAGCAGATGATTTCCACAGACTGTCCGGCCAGATGTCCAGGAGTGGTGCGGTTCGGGCGTCGCCCGTTATCCGATTTTGACATCGCGAGCCCCCTGAACAGCTCCGTCCAAATGGCAGGATGCCGTAATCGCACGAGGTCGCGACACTCGAAGACGTGTGTTCTCGTCGGCCTGCGGCGCTGCCGATACCCGTCGGCAGCGGCCCACCCATCGGCATCTCCACCCATCCGCCGGAGGAACCCACCATGACCGCAAGCACCACCCGTCGTACCACCGCCGCGCGCTCCCGTCTTGCGGCGGCCGGCGCGATCGCGGTCGCAGGCGCACTGCTTCTCACCGGTTGCGGCGACCAGACCGACAAGGGCAGCGACAGCAGCACCGCGGACTCGTCCACCGCGCCTCTCGCCGACAGGCTCCCGGCCGACATCCGCAAGGCGGGCGTCATCAAGGTGGGATCGGACATCGCGTACGCCCCGGTCGAGTTCAAGGACGGTTCCGGCAAGACCGTCGGTATCGACCCGGACCTCGCGGACGCCATGGGCAAGCAGCTCGGCGTGAAGTTCGAGTTCGAGAACGGCACCTTCGACACGCTGCTCGGCGGCCTGCGCTCGAACCGGTACGACATCGCCATGTCCGCCATGACCGACACCAAGGCCCGCCAGGAGGGCGTCGACTCCGAGACCGGAAAGAAGGTCGGCGAGGGCGTCGACTTCGTCGACTACTTCACCGCGGGTGTCTCGATCTACACCAAGAAGGGCGACGACCAGGGCATCAAGACCTGGGCCGACCTGTGCGGCAAGAAGCTGGTCGTCCAGCGCGGCACGGTCTCGCACGACCTGGCCAAGGCCGAGGCGGAGAAGTGCCCGGCGGGCAGGACCATCGCCATCGAGTCCTACGACAACGACCAGCAGGCCCAGACCCGTCTGCGCGCGGGCGGCGCCGACGCCGGTTCCTCCGACTTCCCGGTCGCCGCGTACGCCGTGAAGACCTCCGGCGGCGGCAAGGACTTCCAGCTCGTCGGCGAGCAGGTCGACGCCGCCCCGTACGGCATCGCGGTCGCCAAGGACGACACCGAGCTGCGGGACGCCCTCAAGGCCGCGCTCGACGCGGTCATCGAGAACGGCGACTACCAGAAGGTCCTGGAGAAGTGGGGCGTCACGGAGGGCGCCGTGAAGGAAGCCACCATCAACGGCGGCAAGTGACCGCACCCGCGGCGCTGAAAGGCAAGATCCGTGACTGCTGACATCAAGAAGACGGACGGGCCGGCGAGCACCCCGCCGGCCGGACCGGAGGCCATCAAGGCCGTTCCGGTCCGGCACTACGGCCGCTACGTCTCAGCCGTTCTCGCCCTCGCGATCTTCTTCGCGCTCGTCTGGGCCTTCGCGAACGGCGACATCAACTGGGGCGCGATCCCCGACTACTTCTTCAACGACCGCATCCTCACCGGTGTCCGCGAGACGCTCTGGCTGACCTTCCTCTCGATGGTCATCGGCATCGTCGGCGGCCTCCTGCTGGCCGTGATGCGGCTGTCCAAGAACCCGGTGACCTCGTCGATCGCCTGGTTCTACATCTGGTTCTTCCGCGGCACCCCGGTGCTGGTCCAGCTGTTCGTCTGGTTCAACCTGGGCTTCGTCTTCGAGTACGTCAACCTCGGCCCGGTCTACAAGGACGAGTGGGCCCAGTTCATGACGCCGTTCCTGACGGCGCTGCTCGGCCTCGGCCTGAACGAGGCCGCGTACATGGCGGAGATCTGCCGCGCCGGTCTGCTGGCCGTCGACGAGGGCCAGACCGAGGCCGCCCACGCGCTCGGCATGAGCCACTCCAAGACGCTGCGCCGGATCGTCGTCCCGCAGGCGATGCGCGTGATCGTGCCGCCCACGGGCAACGAGGTCATCAACATGCTGAAGACCACCTCGCTCGTCGCGGCGGTCCAGTACTACGAGCTCCTGCGCTACGCCCAGGACATCGGCACGACCTCGGGCGCCACGGTCGAGATGCTGTTCCTCGCGGCGGCCTGGTACCTGATCCTCACCTCCGTGCTCAGCGTGGGCCAGTACTACGTCGAGCGGTACTACGCCCGTGGATCGAGCCGTCAGCTGCCACCCACCCCGTGGCAGAAGGTCCGCGCCCACCTGACGTCCTTCTCCAGCCGCAAGGGGGTCACGGCATGACGAACGCGATGGTCAAGGCGGAGGGCGTCCACAAGTCCTTCGGTTCCGTCGAGGTCCTCAAGGGCATCGACCTGGAGGTGAGGTCCGGCGAGGTGTTCTGCCTCATCGGCCCCTCCGGCTCCGGCAAGTCCACCTTCCTCAGGTGTATCAACCACCTCGAGAAGATCAACGCCGGACGTCTGTACGTCGACGGGGAGCTGGTCGGCTACCGCCAGAGGGGCGACAGGCTGTACGAGCTCAAGGACAACGAGGTCGCCCTGAAGCGCCGGGACATCGGCATGGTCTTCCAGCGCTTCAACCTGTTCCCGCACATGACGGCCGTCGAGAACGTCATGGAGGCGCCGGTCCAGGTCAAGGGCGTGAGCAAGGGGCAGGCCAGGGAGCGCGCGATGCAGCTCCTGGAGCGCGTGGGCCTCGGCGACAAGGCGGGGAACTACCCCTCGCAGCTCTCCGGCGGCCAGCAGCAGCGCGTGGCGATCGCCCGCGCGCTCGCCATGGACCCCAAGCTGATGCTCTTCGACGAGCCGACCTCGGCGCTCGACCCGGAACTGGTCGGTGACGTCCTCGACGTCATGCGCGATCTCGCCGAGTCCGGTATGACGATGGTCGTCGTCACCCACGAGATGGGCTTCGCCCGCGAGGTGGGCGACAGCCTGGTCTTCATGGACGGCGGTGTGGTGGTCGAGTCGGGCAATCCGCGCGACGTCCTGACCGACCCGCAGCACGAGCGCACGAAGGCGTTCCTGTCCAAGGTGCTCTGAGCGGACACGCGAAGGGGCGGTACGGACCGGCCGTACCGCCCCTTCGCGTTCCCCTCCGGCTACTTCAGCGCCAGCAGCAGGGTGTCCGACGGCGAGCACCACACCGGCCGCGCCTCGCCGAACCCCTTCTCGCGCAGCACGCGCGCGTGCCAGGCGACCGGCGGCATGTCCCCGTCGGCGTGCTCGCCGTAGATCTCGAACCGGCGGGCCGTCGGTCCGGCGAGGACCGGGTCCTCGGCGGCGAGCTGCCACCACCGGGCCCAGTCGAGGGCGCCGTCCCGCTTGGCCCGGTCCATACGGGCGTGGCGCAGGGCGCGCTCGGCCGCGTTGATCCGGGGCGTCGTGTCGTCGATCATGTGGTCCGCGTTCATGAAGACACCGCCGTCGCGGACGAGCCCCGCGATCTGCCCGTAGAGGCCCGCGAGGGGTTCCTGGTGCAGCCAGTGGAGGGCGGTCGCGGTCAGCACGGCGTCGTAGGAGTCGTACGGCAGTTTCGCCGGCCACTCGGGGTCCTTGAGGTCGGCCGTCACGAAGGAGACCCGCCCGTCCCCCTGGAACGTGCCCTCCGCGATGGCGAGCAGCGCCGGGTCCAGGTCGACGCCGGTGCTGGTGGCGTCCGGGAACCGGTCGAACAGCCTGGCCGTGATGCTGCCGGTGCCGCAGGCGAGGTCGAGCACGCGCGGCGAGGTGCCGACGAGGGCCTCCACCATGTCGAGCATGACCCGGAAGCGTTCCTCGCGGTCCGGCATGTACCACTCCTGCTGCCGGTCCCAGCTCTCCTGCCAGGCCCGCCAGTCCGCGGTGGCCGTGGTGGTGTCCGCGTCCGTCATCGAGCGCCTTCCTCATATACGTCCCGTAATACCCTGGATACGCGATCGTCCATTACAAGACCGCGCTCCTGACGATAGAGCCCCTGCGTAAGGACTACAAGTGGAACTGGCCTATTACTCGGACTACGCCGTGCGCCTCGTCAACACCGAGGAACCGGCCCGGGGGAAGGACACGCTGACCTCGGTCGAGGCCGTCCGGGACCTGTTCGGCACCAGCCAGTCGGCGGCCCGGCGCACCACCGACGCCGACGTGACGCGGTTCCGCTCGGTCCGGGCCAGGCTCCGCTCGGTCTTCGAGGCGGCGGACGGCGGCGACGAGACCCTCGCCGTCGACCTGCTGAACTCACTGCTGCTGGAGTTCCCGGTCAGCCCGCAGATCTCCGGTCACGACTTCCGCGACGACGACGGCCGCCCGCTGTGGCACATGCACCTGGCCCACCACCCGTCCAACGCCACCGCCGGCTACGCCGCCATCGCCGCGATGGGCCTGGCCTTCCACCTCACCGAGTACGGCGTGGACCGCCTCGGCCTGTGCGAGGCGTCGCCCTGCCGCAACGCCTACCTGGACACCTCCACCAACCGCTCCCGCCGCTACTGCTCCGACCGCTGCGCCACCCGCGCCAACGTGGCCGCCTACCGCGCCCGCAAACGCCTGGAGGCCGGCCGGCCGGAGAACACGGGCCGGGCCGACGTCAGCGCCCAGCCCACCACTGCCAGCGGCGAACGCCGCCCGGAGCCGCGCGGCCGGTAACGGAACCGGACCCGGCCGAGCACCAACTCGTCGGGCACCACCCCGTAGTCGGTGCTGTCGCCGCCCGCGAACGCGTTGTCCCCGAGCACCCACCAGCCGCCCGCGCGCCGCTCGGCGGCCCGCTTGACGACGAGCAGGTCCTGCTGGAACGGATGACGCAGCACGATCACGTCCCCGCGTCTGACCCGAGCGCCGTAGTGCACCAGGAGCCGGTCCCCGTGGTGCAGCGTGGGCACCATGGACGGCCCGGTCACCTCGGCCACCCCGAAGGGGAGCGGCGCCCTCGCCCGCTCGGCGTCCTGCGACGGCTCCGGCATCACCCGGCACCTCCCCGGTTCGTCCTCCACCAGTCCCAGTCTCACCCCGGACTTTTGTCCTAAGCCCGCGGGGGCACCCGCGAAAAGCCGTCCGTCACGGAGTAATGTCCAGTGTGAGAAGACGATCACGAGGAAGGAAACGCTCCATGCTTTCCCGCCTGTTTGCCCCCAAGGTCAAGGTCAGCGCCCACTGCGACCTGCCCTGCGGCGTGTACGACCCGGCCCAGGCCCGCATCGAGGCGGAGTCGGTGAAGGCCGTCCAGGAGAAGATGGCCGGCAACGACGACCCGCACTTCCAGGCCCGTGCCACGGTCATCAAGGAGCAGCGCGCCGAGCTGGCGAAGCACCACGTCTCCGTGCTGTGGAGCGACTACTTCAAGCCCCCGCACTTCGAGAAGTACCCGGAGCTGCACCAGCTGGTCAACGACACCCTGAAGGCCCTCTCGGCCGCCAAGGCGTCGACGGACCCGGCGACCGGCCAGAAGGCTCTGGACTACATCGCCCAGATCGACAAGATCTTCTGGGAGACCAAGAAGGCCTGATCCGGCCTCCTTCCGCGACGGCGATCGGTACACCGTCGCGGTTCGCGGGTGCGGTGAAGGGCCCCGCCACTCCGGGCGGGGCCCTTCGGCGTCTCCGTGACCGGTCCCGCGAAGGGTGGCATGCTGGGCGGATGGAGCTGGAGGATCTGGTGCGGCTGCGGCGGGCCCGGGACCGGATGGACCGGGAGTACGCCGAGCCTCTCGACGTCACGGAGCTGGCGCGGACCGCGCTGATGTCGGCCGGTCACTTCCAGCGCAGCTTCCGCGCGGCGTACGGGCAGACGCCGTACGCCTACCTCATGACGCGGCGCATCGAGCGGGCCAAGGCGCTGCTGCGGCGGGGCGACCTCACGGTGACGGAGGTGTGCCTCGCGGTCGGCTGTACCTCGCTGGGGTCGTTCAGTTCCCGGTTCACCGAGCTGGTCGGGGAGACGCCGAGCGCGTACCGTGCCCGGTCGCACGAGGAGGGCGCGGTCATTCCGCCGTGCGTGGCCCGCACGTACACCCGGCCGGTCCGGGGCCGGCCCCGGGTCGATCCGGGCGGAACCTTCTAGCGTGGGCGCATGCACACAGGAAACGACGTACGACTCGCCCAGTGCTTCATCGCCGTCGACGACCACGACAAGGCGCTGGCCTTCTACCGTGACGTGCTGGGGCTCGAGGTCCGCAACGACGTGGGGTTCGAGGGGATGCGCTGGGTGACGGTCGCCTCTCCGGAGCAGCCGGATACGGAGATCGTGCTGGAGTCGCCCGCCGCGCACCCGGACGCCTCCCCCGGTGACAAGCAGGCGATGGCCGAGCTGCTGGCCAAGGGCATGCTGCGCGGGGTCAACTTCACCACCGCCGACTGCGACGCCCTCTTCGAGCGCGTCCGCGCCGCCGGTGTGGACGTGCTCCAGGAGCCGGTGGACCAGCCGTACGGGGTGCGCGACTGCGCGTTCCGTGACCCGGCCGGGAACATGCTGCGCTTCATGGAACGGCCCCGGCGGTGAACGTCCGCTGGACGTACGCCTTCATCGACCGGCCGGCGTCCGGGGCCGACCGGGCCGGCGGGTTCTGGGCGGCCGTCACGGGGACGCGGCCGTCCGGACCGAGCGGAGACAGCGAGGAGTTCGTGACCCTGCGGGCGGACGGCGCCGACGCCTGCGTGGGGGTGCAGCGGATCGTTTCGGGCCCGGGCGGCGCCCATCTCGACTTCTCCGTCGACGACATGCCCGGGTTCGTCGCGAACGCGCTGCGGCTGGGCGCGGAGACGGCCGGCGAGCACGAGGGGTGGGCCGTACTGCGTTCGCCCGCCGGGCAGTTGTTCTGCGCGGTGCCCTGGCACGGGGAGTCGGTACGGCCGCCCGTCGCGCACGGCAGCCGTCTGGACCAGGTGTGCCTCGCCCTCCCGCCGTCCGGCTATGACGCGGAAGTCGTCTTCTGGAGCGGGCTGTTGCCCGGCTGGGAAGCGGTGGCCGGTTCGCTCCCGGGGTTCCACGTGGTCAGGCCGCCGGCCGGGCTGCCCGTGCGCGTCCTGCTCCAGCGGCTGGCCGAGGAGCAACCGGCCTTCGCCCACCCGGACCTCGCCTGCGCCGACGTCGACGCGACCCGGGCACGGCACGAGGAGCTGGGTGCGGTGTGCGTGGCCGTGTTCGACCGCTGGACGGTGATGCGGGATCCGGCGGGCGGCGCGTACCGTCTGACCGACCGCGATCCGCAGACGGGCGGTCCGGCCCGCCGGCCGGACTAGTCGGTGGTGACGCGGCAGACGACGGCCGTCAGGCCTTCCTCGACGTCCGGCGGCGGCTCGGGGGTGGGGCAGTGCGTCTCCCAGTCCCCCGGGAGGACGGGGGCCGAGCTCGGCTCCGCCCTCTCCCAGCCGGCCGGGGCCGGCGGTTCGGCCTTCTCCTGCAACCACAGGGTCAGTCCGCCCCCGACGATCACGACGACCGTCCAGATGCCCACGCCCCACCGCCATATCACGCCCATACCGCAACGCTAGCGCTTGGCGGGGGCCCGGCTCACGGCCATCCTCCCGGCCCGGCCCGAATCGAGGACACCGGTCTCCCTGGCTCCCCTGCTTCACGCGAGCGGGATTCCCGGCGTTCCAGGTCGCGGCACGGGCCGCGCGCCCACACCGGAACCCACGCGCCCGGCGTCTTGTGACGCCGGACCGCCTGCTCCACCGGCCGTCCGCGGGCGGGACAGCCGGGCTGCTCGCTGTCCGTGGCCCCAGGACAGGCCCCGGAGCGGGCTCAGCGCTTCCTGCTGTACGTCCGCACGACCACACCGTTGCCGAACGAGCGCACCGACTCCAGCGCGAAGTGCGTGATCGCGAAGCCGGATGCGAACATCGGCATGCCGGAACCCTGCACGACGGGGTACGTCTTGATGACCATTTCGTCGATCTCGTCGACCAGCCCGCCGGCGAGCCCGGACCCGCCGCACAGGTAGATGTCGTACGGGCTGTCCTCCGCCTTCAGCGCGCGCACCCGGCCTACCAGGTCGTCCGCGATGATCTCGACGTTGGGGTCGGGCGACTCCCCCAGCGTGCGGAAGGCGACGTATTCGCGCAGGTGGGCGTAGGGGCTGGTGATGCCCTCCTTCAGGGCCACGTCGTAGCTGGCCCGGCCCTGGATGACCGTGTCGAACCGCTTGTTCGGCAGGTCGTCCAGGCCGAGGGGGCGGCGGCCGTGGGTGGGCAGGGTCTCCGGGTACTCCGTCCTGAGGAACTCGAAGAACTCCTCGTCGACCAAGGAGACCATGGCCGACGCGTCGCCCTCCGGGTCCCCGATGAAGCCGTCGATGGAACAGGCGATGAAGTACGTGAGCTTGCGCAACGCGGTCTCTTCCCGTAGGCGGCACTCGTCACTGATAACTTCGGTTGTAGTACTTCAATCGTAGTGGTCACAAGGGATTATCGGGGGCCGGGGCAAGAGGGAGGCGAGGTTCCGCATGGTTCGGTGCCGAGCCTCGTGCGGGCGGTCGCCCCGGGCCGTCTACCCGGCGTGGAGTCCCCGGCCGGCGAGCGCGAGGAACAGACCCACGACCATGACGGGAACGACGGCCACGGTCACCGCCACTCCGCGGGGGCGGTGAGCGCCGGCGGACAACGGCACGTACGGGAACTGCGCCCACTGCCCGGCCGCCTCCCGCCGCTCACCGGCGCGTCGCACGGCGGCGCCGGCCCGCAGGGTGGCGGCGGCCGTGCCGCCCACGGCCGCCACACCCGCCGGCACCCACCACTCCGTGGCCACGAGCAGCACCAGGGCGACCGTCCCGAGGGAACCCCAGCCGGTCAGGCAGGCGATCGCCGCCGTACGGCAGGACAGCGGCCGGTCGGCTCCGGCGCGCAGGTCGGCGAGGGCCGGCAGGTACCAGACGCAGCCGGCGGCCGTCACCGCCGCGCACCCCAGGGCCAGAACGGGCTGCGGCACGGCTCACCCCGCCGTCTCGGTCGCGGCGATCCCGGGGTGGTGCAGGTCGAACGCCGGGGACTCGCTGCGGATCTTCGCCAGGGTGAGGAAGTTGTGCCGGGGCGGCGGGCAGGAGGTCGCCCACTCCAGGGAGCGGCCGTAGCCCCAGGGGTCGTCGACGCCGACCGGCTCGCCGTACTTGGCCGTCCTCCAGACGTTGTAGAAGAACGGCAGGATCGCCAGGCCGAGCAGGAACGACCCGATGGAGGACAGGGTGTTCAGGGCGGTGAAACCGTCGGCGGCGAGGTAGTCGGCGTAGCGGCGGGGCATGCCCTCGACGCCCAGCCAGTGCTGGACCAGGAAGGTGAGGTGGAAACCGGCCGTGAGGGTCCAGAAGGTGATCTTGCCGAGGCGCTCGTCGAGCATCCTGCCGGTGAACTTCGGCCACCAGAAGTGGAAGCCGGCGAACATCGCGTACACGACCGTGCCGAAGACGGTGTAGTGGAAGTGCGCCACCACGAAGTAGCTGTCCGAGACGTGGAAGTCCAGCGGCGGCGAGGCCAGGATGACACCGGTCAGACCACCGAAGACGAAGGTGATCAGGAAGCCGATCGTCCACAGCATCGGGGTCTCGAAGCTGAGCGAGCCCTTCCACATGGTGCCGATCCAGTTGAAGAACTTCACCCCGGTCGGGACCGCGATCAGGAACGTCATGAAGGAGAAGAACGGCAGCAGCACACCGCCGGTGACGTACATGTGGTGCGCCCACACGGTCACCGAGAGGCCGGCGATGGCGATGGTGGCGCCGATCAGGCCCATGTAGCCGAACATCGGCTTGCGGGAGAAGACCGGGATCACCTCGGAGACGATGCCGAAGAACGGCAGCGCCAGGATGTACACCTCGGGATGGCCGAAGAACCAGAACAGGTGCTGCCACAGCAGCGCCCCGCCGTTGGCCGAGTCGAAGATGTGGCTGCCGAACTTGCGGTCCGCCTCCAGGGCGAACAGCGCCGCCGCCAGCACCGGGAACACGATCAGCACCAGCAGGGCCGTCAACAGCACGTTCCAGGTGAAGATCGGCATGCGGAACATCGTCATGCCCGGCGCGCGCATGCAGATGATCGTGGTGATGAAGTTGACCGCGCCCAGGATCGAGCCGAAGCCGGACAGGGCCACGCCCATGATCCACAGGTCGGCCCCGATGCCCGGCGAGTAGACCTCGTTGGACAGCGGCGCGTACAGGAACCAGCCGAAGTCGGCGGCTCCTCCCGGAGTGAGGAAACCGGCGGCGGCGATCGAGGAGCCGAACAGGAACAGCCAGAAGGCCAGCATGTTCAGCCGCGGGAACGCCACGTCGGGTGCGCCGATCTGCAGCGGCATGATCCAGTTGGCGAAGCCGGTGAACAGCGGCATCGCGAACATCAGCAGCATGATCGAGCCGTGCATCGTGAACGCCTGGTTGAACTGCTCGTTCGACATGATCTGCAGGCCCGGCCGGGCGAGCTCCGCACGCATCATCAGCGCCATGACTCCGCCGACGACGAAGAACACGAACGCGCTGACCAGGTACAGCGTGCCGATCCTCTTGTGGTCGGTGGTGGTCAGCCAGTCCACCCAGGCGGCCCGGCGCACCGCGGGCGTCCCTGCGGCGGTCCCTTCGGGCGGTACCGGACGGGGCCGCGCGTCCCCCGCGGCTTCGACCTTCTTCATGCGTATCTCGTCCACCGGACGTCTTCCTCCCCAGGCTGTTTCGCGCCCATGATCGGCGCCGGGGAGAGGGCTCCGCATGAGGCGAAGGGCCCCTGCGAGGGCCTGCGGGCAGGGGCCAATGGTCCCTGCCCCCGCCGTCAGCCCTCCGCGTGGACGGCGGGCAGCGCTTCCCGGGCGGCCCCCTCGGGCCACACGATCTCCACAGGGACGCCCCGGGCACGCGCGTAGGCCACCAGATGGGCGGTGGTGTCGTGGCCGTCGGACGGGGAACCGCCCCAGACGGCCAGGAGGAGGCCGCTGCAGGCGACGAGCCGTCCGTCCGCGCCGACACAGGAGTCGCGATCCGCCGGGTCGTAGGCCGGCAGGCGCACCTCGTCGGCGAGGGCCAGCAGCTCGCCGGCCGCCGTCCGGTCCCGCTGGGGCGGCGCGGCGGGCACTCCGACGCGCGTGGGGATCACCACGGCCAGCGGGCACCCCGACGCCCGCGCGGCCCGGCCGGACGCCAACGGCGTACCCACGCCGGTGCGCACCATGGTTACGGCCGGGACGGGCGGTCGCGCCAGCCGGGTCCGCAGCGCGGACTCCACCAGCAGGAGCGTGTCCGGGGTCAGGTCGGCGTGCCCCACCACCGCGGTGTTCCCGCCCGTCGTGCCGTCGTCGCCCGCCGTTGTCCTCATCCCGCCCCCGCCGGCCTCGTCGTCCGACACCCGCCGGATCCCTCGGTACGGCCGGCGGGCGCCACCCGCGGGCCAGTGAAGTCCTGACGCACGCCGGCGACCAGGGCCGAACGTCCCTTCCGAGGCCCCGGACCCGACGGCGGCCGGCCGCGCGGCCCGTCGCCCCGGCCGGTCCGTCAGCCGGCCGTACGGGGTTCGCGCCACATGGGCCACATGCACGGGCCGTCCGGGAGGGCCAGGGGCTCACCGGACGCCTCGAAGCCGAGGCGCCGGTACAGCAGGGCGCTGCGCTCGCTGCTCGCCTCCAGGTACGCCCCCAGCCCTTCCCTGTCGCAGCGGTCGAGGACGGAGCTGATCAGCGCGGTGCCGAGCCCCTCGCCCTGGCGGTCCGGTGCCACACCGATCATCCACAGGTACTCGTGGGCCCGCCCCGAGGGGTGGATGTCCGCGGTGAGCCGGCCGATCAGCTCCACCCGCTCGTTGTCCGGGTCGACGGCCCGGCGCATCCGCGCCGGGCCGTCGTCGTCCGGCTGCTCCTCGCCGTGCTCGGGCTCGCCCGCCGGTAGGGACATCCAGAGGGCGCACGCCGAACCGTCCTCGGTGAGGTCCACACGCCCTTCGGCGAGCACGGCGTCGGTGAAGGCGGCCATGAGCCTGTGGTGCGTCGTACGGCGGTACTCGTCGCCGGGGAAGACCCACCCGCTGACCGGGTCGTCCTGGAACGCCTCGTCCAGCAACCGGACCACCAGCTCCCGGTCCCCGTCCCCAGCCCTCCGGATCTCCACACCCATGTCCGCTCCTTCAGCTCAACCGACTTACCAGATACGGGTGTTGAGCGTAGTGGGGCCACCGGGACGGGGAGGGCGGGCCCCGCACACCGTGGGGAAGTGCGGGACCCGCCGGACCGGAGCCCCGGTGCCGTGCGGGGCCAGGAGCCGCACGGCACCTGTGGCTCCGGGGCCGGGAGGACAGCCGGCGGGCCGTCAGGTGGTGCGCCGTGTCACGAACTCGGCCAGGGCCAGCAGCCCGCCCGCCGCTTCCGGGTCGGGCACCGCGCGGGCCACTTCCTGCATCGCCCGGGCCATCCGGTCGGCCGCCTGGGTCTGTGCCCAGTCCCGGCCGCCCGCCCGTTCCACGGCCAGCGCGATCTCCTCCAGGTCGTCCTCCTCGCGATGCGGGGTCGCGTACACGGCGGCGAGCTCCGCGGCCTCCGGAGTACCGGAGGTGAGCGCGGCCACCACCGGCAGTGACTTCTTGCGGGCGGCCAGGTCCGCGCCGACCGGTTTGCCGGTGCGGCGCGGGTCACCCCATATGCCGATCACGTCGTCGATGAGCTGGAAGGCCAGTCCCGCCTCCCGGCCGAACGCGTCCAGTGCGGCCACGTCCGCGTCTCCGGCGTCCGCGTACAGCGCCCCGATCGCGCAGGCGCAGCCGAGCAGCGCCCCGGTCTTGGCCTCGGCCATGGCCAGTGTCTCGGCGAGGGTGACCTCGTCGGGACCTCGCTGCTCCAGGGCCGTGTCCGCGTGCTGCCCCGCGCACAGTTCGACCACGCAGTCCGCGAGCCGGGCCGCCGCCGCCGAGGCCGCCGGATGGGGGTCCTCGGCGAGCAATCGCAGGGCGAGCGCCTGGAGGGCGTCCCCGGCGAGGATCGCGTCGGCGTCCCCGAACACCGTCCAGGCGGTGGGCCGGTGGCGGCGGGTGGTGTCCCGGTCCATCACGTCGTCGTGCAGCAACGTGAAGTTGTGGATCAGTTCCACGGCGGCCGCCGCCCGTACCGCGGTGGCCCGGGCCACGGGCCCGCCCAGGGCGGAGGTCGCGGCGAGCACCAGGGCGGGGCGGATCGCCTTGCCCGGACCGCCTCCGGCCTGGGTGCCGTCCGCCTGCTCCCAGCCGAAGTGGTAGAGCGCGACGCGGCGCATCGGGCCGGGCAGCGAGCCGACGGCGGCCCGCAGCGCCGGGTCGACCGCGGCCCGCGTCCGCTCCAGCAGGGTCGTCGCCTCGTGCCCGTCGCCGGGCCACTGCTCCGACACCGCCGGCATCCCGATCGCGTTCTCCGTCGCAAGCCCCGTCCTCGGCTCCGTCATGGACTCCGTCATCGACTTCCCCCAGGGACCGACTCGGTGGAGGAGCGGAGGGACGGCGCTTCCGCACCCGTCGAGCTCTCACCTCCGAGGTGTACCCGCCCGGAGGGGCGGGGACACGGCGTGCGGGGCGGGAGCCGGCGACAGGTCATCGCCAACGGCCGATCTCGACGTTCTCCAGGACGCCGAGCGCGTCCGGTACCAGGACCGCTGCCGAGTAGTAGGCCGTGACCAGGTACTTGATGATGGCTTGTTCATTGATGCCCATGAACCGCACGGACAGGCTCGGCTCGATCTCGTCGGGGATGCCGGCGGCCCGCAGCCCGATGACGCCCTGGTCCCCCTCACCGGTGCGCAGGGCGATGATGGAGGTCGTCCGGGCCTCGGTCACCGGGATCTTGTTGCACGGGTAGATGGGCACTCCCCGCCAGGTGGGGATGCGGTTGCCACCCATGTCGATGGTCTCGGGGACGAGCCCCCGCCTGTTGAGCTCCCGGCCGAACGCGGCGATCGCGCGCGGGTGGGCGAGGAGCAGCCTGGTCCCGCGCCGCCTGCTGAGCAGTTCGTCCATGTCGTCGGGGCTCGGGACGCCGCTGTGCGGCTGGATCCGCTGGTCGTACTCGCAGTTGTGGAGCAGGCCGAAGTCGCGGTTGTTGACGAGTTCGTGCTCCTGTCGCTCCTTCAGCGCCTCGACGGTCAGCCGGATCTGCTGCTCCGTCTGGTTCATGGGCTGGTTGTAGAGGTCGGCCACGCGGGTGTGGATGCGCAGCACGGTCTGGGCGACGCTGAGTTCGTACTCGCGCGGCCTGGCCTCGTAGTCGACGAAGGTGTGCGGGATGTCCGGCTCTCCGCTGTGGCCGGCCGCGAGGTCGATCTCCTTCTCGCCGTATTTGTTGGTGCGCTGCTCCGGGACCGTGAGCCGCCGGCGGAGGTGTTCGCGCAGGGTGTCCGACCGCTCGGCGACCTGTTCGACGGCCTCGCGCGGCAGCACGAGCACGGTACAGGCGGTGAGGGTACGGGCGGTGTACTCCCAGATGGCGTCCTCGTCCAGCAGCGCCTGTTCACCGAAGTAGGCGCCGTCGGCGAGGACTCCGAGGGATTCGTCCTCGCCGTAGGGACCGGTGCCGACCCGCTCCACCCTGCCGTGCGCCAGCAGGTACACCTCGTCGGCCGGGCTGCCGAAGGAGGCGATGACCTGACCGGCCCCGATCTCCCGCTGCCGGCAGCGGGCGGCCAGCTCGGCCAGCACCTCCTCGTCCTCATACGACCGCAGTACCGGCAGTTCGCCCAGTTCCGCGGGGATGATCTCGACGCGGTCGCCGGTCTTCACGAACGTGATCCGGCCATCACCCACGGCGTAGGTCAGCCGCCGGTTGACACGGTATGTACCGCCCTGCACGTCGACCCAGGGCAGCATGCGCAGCAGCCAGCGCGAGCTGATCTCCTGCATCTGCGGCACGGACTTGGTCGTGGTGGCCAGGTTCCGCGCGGCCGCCGTACCGAGGCTCTGCTGCTGCCCGGTCTGCTCCGAACGGACCTCTTCGCCTACCGACATAGAGAACTGCCCTCCCCAATGGTGATTCCGCGCCCGGTCGCGCCGGGCGGGACATTGCGCGATCAAGCCTTCCTCACGCGGCGTGCGCGCACCATTACCCGATCGAGCGGGATTGGATCTTGGGAGGGATGGGCACACAGCGCTCGCTCGACAGCGCCGTACCGGAGGGGGACTGTCCGGATCGACTCGCACAGGAGACGGACAAGTAGTCGCACTCACCCCTTTTCGGTATAGGCCCGGTAGCGAGCGGTTGCGAAAGACGGCCGCCGCCCGGAACGAAGGAGGGCGGTCATGGCCCCACCCATGTCCGCGGGTGCGTTCCTGCGCGCTCTGAAGGCGGAGGGCCTCACGGTCGTGGAGGTCGGCGACTGGCGCGACCACAACCGCAACCACAAGGGTCCGTGGGGCCCCGTCCACGGCGTGATGGTCCACCACACGGTGACCAAGGGCAGCGCCCGCACGGTCGACCTCTGCCGCAGGGGCTACGAGGGGCTGCCCGGACCCCTGTGCCACGGCGTCATCACCAAGGACGGCCGGGTCCACCTCGTCGGCTACGGC
Organism: Streptomyces pimonensis; assembly: GCF_041380215.1. Lineage (NCBI taxonomy): Bacteria > Bacillati > Actinomycetota > Actinomycetes > Kitasatosporales > Streptomycetaceae > Streptomyces > Streptomyces pimonensis. The sequence continues at coordinate 172,430 of NZ_JAHWZY010000002.1, read as the reverse complement.
CGGGCCAACCACGCCGGGCTCGGCGACGACGACGTGCTCCGCGCGGTGATCGCCGAGAGGCGGCTGCCGAAGGACAACGAGGCGAACACCGACGGCAACCGGCACTTCTACGGCTTCGAGTGCGAGAACCTCGGCGACGGCGAGGACCCCTGGCCGGCGGTCCAGCTGGAGGCCATCGCGAGAGCCGCGGCCGCCGTGTGCCGCCACCACGGCTGGAACGAGCGGTCGGTGATCGGGCACAAGGAGTGGCAGCCGGGGAAGGTGGACCCGCGCGGGTTCACGATGGGCTCGATGAGGAAACGGATCGGCGACCGGCTGAAGTGACGCGCGGGCACGACGGCGCGCGGTCCGTCCGGCGACAACCCGGGGGCCTGCCGCCCGCTCCCCCGGGGCCCGGAACGGCTCGCCCCCGGCGTGGCGAACCGTCCCTGGCGGTCCCGGGAGAGGACCTCGCCGCCCAGTACGTCGCCCCGGCCGGCATCGGTGTCCTCCACGGCCTGCTGATGTCCCCCGAACGCGAACCGCACCGGCGGCGCCCGAACGCCCCCGTGGTCGCCGGTGCGGGCGCCGCCTGCCTCGGCGGCGGGCCGGACGGCCGGAGTTCGCCTTCACGGCGCTGGTCGCCTGTGCCGCGTTCCGGGCTCCTGGACGTTCGGCGGCGGCGGCCGGCTGCCGCACACCGCGTGGGACGTCGTCCACCGCCCCGGGGGGCGAGCCCATCGTCCCGTTCGCTCCCGCCCCGCCCCCGGCCCGCCCCTGGGCTGCGCCGTCTGCGATCCGGTGATCGCGCTGTGGTGCCCGCGGGGCGGTCCTGCCCCGATCGGCATGTTCCGCGACCACGACGGCGACGGCGACCGTCGCCGAAGCCTCGGGGAGCCCCGGGCGACAATGGCCCGGTGACCGGCTCCGACGCTCCCGACCCCCGCGACGCCCTGGCGGGCCTGCGTCCACGGCTGCCCTCCCCGCTGCAGGAGGTCGTGGACGGGCGGTTCGAGCGGCGCGGGGTGCGACTGCTGCTGAAGCGGGACGATCTGATCCACCCGGAGCTGATCGGCAACAAGTGGCGCAAGCTCGCCCCGAACCTCGCCGAGGCGGCCGGGCGGACCGTGCTCACCTTCGGCGGCGCGTACTCCAACCACCTGCGGTCCACGGCCGCCGCCGGCCGGCTGCTCGGCCTGCGCACGGTCGGCGTGGTGCGCGGACAGGAGCTCGCCGACCGCCCGCTCAACCCCTCGCTGGCCCGGTGCGCGGCCGACGGGATGCGGCTGCGCTTCGTCGACCGGTCGACGTACCGCCGCAAGACCGATCCGGAGACCCTGGCGGCCGTGCTGCGCGCGGCGGACGCCGAGGACGCGTACGTCGTGCCCGAGGGCGGCAGCAACCCCGCCGCCGTACGCGGCTGCCGGGCGCTCGGGGAGGAGCTGGCCGGCCTGGCGGACGTGGTGGCGGTGGCCTGCGGCACCGGGGGCACGCTGGCCGGACTGGCCGCCGGGCTCGGCGGCGGCACGCGCGCGCTGGGCGTACCCGTGCTCAAGGGCGGCTTCCTGGCCGAGGACATACGGGCCCTGCAGAGCGGGGCGTTCGGCGGCCCGCGCGGCGACTGGAGCCTCGACGACCGCTTCCACTTCGGCGGCTACGCCCGCATCCCTCCTGAACTCGACGCGTTCGCCCAGGACTTCGAGCACCGCCACGGCGTCCCGGTCGAACGTCTCTATGTCGCCAAACTGCTTTTCGCTCTTGTCGCCCTGGTGGACGACGCCGCGTTCCCACGCGGGAGCACGGTCGCCGCGGTGATCACCGGGCGTCCCTTCCCCCAAGTCGTCTCCCGGAGCGCAGCCGTCTCCTCCAGGTCCGGCCAGCGCAGCAGCGTGCGCAGCATCTCGTCGTCGATGTAACGGCCGTCGCGCAGTCGGACCCGGTCGCGGCGCCGCCCGCCACCGGCAACGACAGCGGCATCACGTCCAGGTCCGGCCCGCCCTCGTTTTTCCGCGCGGCTCCCCGCGCGGGCATCGTAATCTGGCAATCATGAAACAGTGCACGCACGTCGAGGCGCTGCCGCACCCGGAACCCGTCCCGCTCGGCGAGACGTGTCCGGAGTGCCTGCGGGACGGAACCGATCCGGTACCACTGCGCCCCTGCCTCACCCGCGGTCACGTCGGGTGCTGCGACTCCTCGCCGAAGCGGCGCGCCGCGGAGCACCGCAGGGAAACCGGTCACCCCGTGCTGCGGACCCACGAGCCCGGCGAGGACCGGCGCCGGCGCCTCGTCGACCACGTACTCGTACGACCCGACATGACCCCGGTACCGGACGGTTCGACCGTCTGACGTCTGGGTACGTCAATGCGGCGCGCGCTCTTTCCATTTGGGGGCCGCAGACCCCTAGCCACGGAGCGTGTTCATAGTTTTACTATGAGTGACGACACATGGGCCGGGGTCCCGGGGACAGGACCGCCGAGAGCGCGATAGCGTCACCGCTGAACCACGTAGCGCGTTGCCCGGGGGCGAACCAGGCCCTGAAACGCTTGTACCACCTTGGAGGTGAGGGTGTCCCAGATCGCAGGCGAGCCCGCGACCCAGGACTTCGTGGAAGTCCGGCTGCCGGCCGCGGGGGCCTACCTGTCGGTGCTGCGTACGGCCACGGCCGGTCTCGCGGCCCGTTTGGACTTCACCCTCGACGAGATCGAGGACCTGCGCATCGCGGTCGACGAGGCCTGCGCGATCCTGCTCCAGCAGGCCGTGCCGGGCTCGGTGCTCAGCTGTGTCTTCCGGCTCGTCGACGACTCGCTCGAGGTGACCGTCTCGGCGCCGACCACGGACGGCCACGCCCCTTCGAGGGACACCTTCGCCTGGACCGTCCTGTCCGCGCTCGCGGGCAAGGTCTCCTCCGCCGTGGACGAGGACAAGACCGTGTCGATCAGCCTCCACAAACAGCGCGGCGCGGGACCCGGGCCGGCGTGAGGAGCGAGGACGGGCCGGTGCGGGACGAAGAACGCGGCACACGGGAGCTGCCGGCCGAGCGCGTGCCGGACGGCATCGACGGCATCCCCGAGCAGGCCCGGCCTCATCCGGAGGACGACTCCACGGAGACCGCCTCCCCGGGTGGCGGGCGGCCCGGGGGCACCGCGCGGAGCGCGGCCGGACCGGCCGGGGCCGGTCCGGCGGGGGACGAGGCGAGCGCTCGGGGAAGGGCGACGGGCGGGACGATGAGCGAGCACGAGCGACACGCCGAGGACGAGGCGCCGCGGGCGCCCGCCGCCCGGGGTGCCCGGAGCACCCCCGGCACTCCGGGCGCCCAGAGCGGGCACGCGCACCACGACCCGCAGGACCGCAGCGGGGCGCGCGCCCTTTTCCTCGAGCTGCGCACGCTGCAGGACGGCACCCCCGAGTACGCGGAGCTGCGCAACCGCCTGGTGCGCATGCACCTGCCGCTGGTCGAGCACCTCGCGCGCCGCTTCCGCAACCGCGGTGAGCCGCTGGACGACCTCACCCAGGTCGCCACCATCGGTCTGATCAAGTCGGTCGACCGCTTCGACCCCGACCGGGGCGTGGAGTTCTCGACGTACGCGACGCCGACGGTCGTCGGCGAGATCAAGCGGCACTTCCGCGACAAGGGCTGGGCGGTGCGCGTGCCGCGCCGGCTGCAGGAGCTGCGACTGTCGCTCACCACGGCCACGGCTGAGCTCTCCCAGCTGCACGGCCGCTCCCCCACGGTGCACGAGCTGGCCGAGAAGCTGGCCATCTCCGAGGAGGAGGTCCTGGAGGGCCTGGAGTCCGCGAACGCCTACTCCACGCTGTCCCTGGACGTCCCCGACACCGACGACGAGTCCCCGGCGGTCGCCGACACCCTCGGCGCCGAGGACGAGGCGCTGGAGGGCGTGGAGTACCGGGAGTCGCTCAAGCCGCTGCTGGAGGACCTGCCGCCGCGCGAGAAGCGGATCCTGCTGCTGCGCTTCTTCGGCAACATGACCCAGTCGCAGATCGCCCAGGAGGTCGGCATCTCGCAGATGCACGTCTCCCGGCTGCTGGCCCGCACCCTGGCCCAGCTGCGGGAGAAGCTGCTCGTGGAGGAGTGACCCGGCACGACCGCCCGGGTGCTACTTGCCGGCGTTCCCGGGTCCCCGGATGCCGAGGGCCCGGGTCGTCTCGGGGTTGACCAGCAGGACGAGGGCGGTGACCGCCACGACGGCGAGCGCGATCCCGGCGGGGATGGCCACGCTGTCGGAGCGCAGCAGGTTGTAGGCCACCGGCAGCGCGATGATCTGTGTGATGACGGCGGGGCCGCGGCTCCAGCTCCGCCGGGCGAACAGTCCCCGCGCGGCGAGCAGCGGGAGCAGCGCGAGCACGATCAGCGTCACCCCGCCGGTGACGGCCTGTCGGCGGTCGTCCGGTTCGCCGGTGAGGGCGAGGACCGACATCCACACTCCGCCGGCCACCAGCGCGAGCCCTTCCAGGGCGGCCAGCGCCGCGGCGTACGTCAGACGGCGCGGGCGGGGGCCGGTGGCGTCCGGGGTGGTGGTCTGCTCACTGCTCACCCCTGAAGGGTAGCCCTCGCCGTGCACCCTCCCCTGTCGAGGTACACGCCCCCTCCGCCCCGCCTCGGTCTGGGCCCGGTACCACTGAGTAGGTACCCTGCACGTCATGCGTGCACTTCTCGTGGTCAACCCGGCGGCAACCACCACCAGTGCGCGCACGCGCGATGTGCTGATCCACGCGCTCGCCAGCGAGATGAAGCTGGAGGCGGTCACCACCGAGTACCGCGGGCACGCACGCGACCTGGGCCGGCAGGCCGCGGAGAGCGACGACATCGACCTGGTGGTGGCCCTCGGCGGGGACGGCACGGTCAACGAGGTCGTCAACGGTCTGCTGCACGCGGGGCCAGCCCCGGAGCACCTGCCCGGCCTCGCCGTGGTCCCCGGCGGCTCCACCAACGTCTTCGCCCGCGCCCTGGGCCTGCCCAACCAGCCCGTTGAGGCCACCGGCGTCCTGCTGGACGCGCTGCGCGAGGGCCGCGAGCGCACCGTCGGCCTGGGTCTGACCTCGGGCACGCCGGGCTCGGAGGACGAGGCCGTACCGGCCCGCTGGTTCACCTTCAACGCGGGGCTGGGCTTCGACGCCGGCGTGGTCGGCCGGGTGGAGCAGCAGCGGGAGCGCGGCAGGAAGTCGACCCACGCGCTGTACATGCGCCAGGTGCTCCGCCAACTGCTCGGCGAGCCGCACCGGAGGCGCGGGGTGATCACCCTGGAGCACCCCGGCGAGGTGCCGGTCACCGATCTGGTGCTCTCCATAGTCTCGAACACCTCGCCGTGGACGTTTCTCGGCAATCGTCCGATCTACGCGTCGCCTAAGGCCTCGTTCGACACCGCGCTCGATCTCTTCGGTCTGAGCCGGCTCTCCACCGCCGCGGTTGCCCGGTATGGCACCCAGTTGCTCACTTCGTCCCCGGAGCGCGGACCTCGCGGCGGGCATGCGGTCTCCCGGCACGATCTGACACGCTTCACCTTGCATTCGAAGGTGCCGCTCCCCCTCCAGATGGACGGTGACCACCTGGGGCTGCGAACCAGCGTGACGTTCACAGGCGTACGCCGTGCACTGCGTGTGATTGTGTGAGCAGAAAGGGCCAAAGTCCTTTCAGTCGAACGTTTAGGCCAGGGTCCACCCCATGGAAGTACGGCTGTGACCTAGTCGACACCGAAGAATCAAAAAAAACTTTCCAGAAGGGGTTGTATCCGTAGCCGAGGTTTGCGAGTCTCTTCTTGGCGATCGGGACGGCCCGCAACATCGGCCTCCACAGATCGCCGGAACCCCTCTTCAAACCCAAGGACGACGTCAGGGAACCTGGCGTTCGGCCCTTCCCTTGTCGAGGGATTCGTGAAAGCGTTCACATTCACAAGCAATCGCAGTACATACCCAGGAGAGGTAGCAGCCATGGACTGGCGTCACAACGCCGTTTGCCGCGAGGAAGACCCCGAGCTCTTCTTCCCCATCGGCAACACCGGTCCTGCGCTGCTGCAGATCGAGGAAGCCAAGGCCGTCTGCCGTCGCTGCCCGGTGATCGAGAGCTGCCTGCAGTGGGCACTCGAGTCCGGTCAGGACAGCGGCGTCTGGGGTGGTCTCAGCGAGGACGAGCGTCGCGCGATGAAGCGCCGTGCCGCCCGCAACCGGGCCCGTCAGGCCTCCGCCTGACAATCCACCCCTGCTGACAGCCTGAGCTTGGCGGCGCGTACGGCGCGTACGCATCTCCCGCCCCCGAGCCGCAGCGCGCAGTTGAGCACGAGCCCCGGCCGCATTCAGCGGTCCGGGGCTCGTGCCGTCCGCGCCCGCTACTTGTCCGACTGCACCGGGACGTCCAGGATCACCCTGGTCCCCCGTTCCGGGGCCGGCACCATGTCGAAGGTGCCGCCCAACTCGCCCTCCACCAGGGTCCGTACGATCTGCAGGCCGAGGTTGCCCGCGGTGTGCGGGTCGAATCCCTCGGGCAGACCCACGCCGTCGTCCTGCACGGTGACCAGCAGGCGGGTCTCCTTCGTGGTGCCGCCGCGGACCGCCGACACCTCCACGGTGCCGGTCTCGCCCTCGCGGAAGCCGTGCTCCAGGGCGTTCTGCAGCACCTCGGTCAGCACCATCGACAGCGGTGTGGCGACCTCCGCGTCGAGTATGCCGAAGCGGCCCGTGCGCCGGCCGGTGACCTTGCCCGGGGAGATCTCGGCGACCATCGCGAGGACGCGGTCGGCGATCTCGTCGAACTCCACCCGCTCGTCAAGGTTCTGGGACAGCGTCTCGTGCACGATCGCGATGGACCCCACCCGGCGGACCGCTTCCTCCAGCGCCGCACGTCCCCGCTCGGACCCGATGCGCCGTGCCTGCAGCCGCAGCAGCGCCGCCACCGTCTGGAGGTTGTTCTTCACCCGGTGGTGGATCTCCCGGATGGTCGCGTCCTTGGTGATCAACTCGCGTTCGCGACGGCGAAGTTCCGTGACATCACGGAGCAGCACCAGCGAACCGATGCGCGTCCCCTTCGGCTTGAGCGGGATCGCCCGGAACTGGATCACGCCGTCGTGCGCCTCGATCTCGAACTCGCGCGGGGCCCAGCCACTGGCGACCTTGGCCAGCGCCTCGTCCACCGGCCCGCGGGAGGGGGCCAGTTCGGCGGTGGTCTGCCCGAGGTGATGCCCCACCAGGTCGGCGGCGAGACCCATGCGGTGGTACGCGGACAGGGCGTTCGGGGAGGCGTACTGGACGATGCCGTCGGCGTCGAGCCGGATCAGCCCGTCGCCGACGCGGGGCGAGGCGTCCATCTCGAGCTGCTGGTTCGCGAACGGGAAGGAGCCGGCCGCGATCATCTGCGCGAGGTCCGAGGCGCTCTGGAGATAGGTGAGCTCCAGCCGGCTCGGGGTGCGCACGGTGAGCAGGTTGGTGTTGCGCGCGATGACCCCGAGGACGCGCCCCTCACGCCGTACGGGGATGGACTCGACCCGTACGGGAACCTCCTCGCGCCACTCCGGGTCCCCCTCGCGCACGATCCGGCCCTCGTCCAGGGCCGCGTCCAGCATGGGGCGGCGTCCGCGCGGGACGAGATGGCCGACCATGTCGTCCTGGTACGAGGTCGGGCCTGTGTTGGGCCGCATCTGGGCGACGGAGACGTAGCGGGTGCCGTCGCGGGTGGGGACCCACAGGACCAGGTCGGCGAAGGAGAGGTCGGAGAGCAGCTGCCACTCCGAGACCAGCAGATGGAGCCACTCGAGATCGGTGTCGTCGAGGGCGGTGTGCTGGCGTACGAGTTCGTTCATGGAGGGCACGCCAGCGAGCGTACCCGGCGGTCTGCGAGGGCCCGGGACACCCGCGGGCCGCGGCGCCTGGGAGGGACCCTCAACCCTCCCGGCACCGCAGCCCGGAGCAACATCGGCCGTGGGGTGTGCGGTCCCGGTCGGCCGAGGGACGAGGAGCCGGGGCAGTCAGGGCAGAGAGCTCCGGTTCCTCGGTTCCGCCTTCCCGTGCGGGGAAGACAGGCTTGTCGTGTCCTGCTACGCATTGTGGACTAGACCACTGTCCCTGTAAATGCGTCGGACGTCGCTCTTCGGTTCTTCGCGGCGTGTTGCCGTCGGCCCGCTCCCGCGGGCGTCCGTCATGCAGCCTAACCCGTGGGGTTCCCGCGCGGGGCCGGTCGGCCGGGTCGATTTCTGCGCGCCCCCCGCACCCGCTCTGTTAGATTTAGATTGGTCTAAACCACATTGCACCACCGGACGGACCCGTGCCGACGGGTCCGGTCCCAGTCGAGTCCCTCTCGAGATCGGCAGGCCCACCGTGGAAGTTGTCATCGTTGCGGACGCCAGGACGGGCGGCGAGCTCGTCGCCGAGGCCATGGCGCAGCTCCTGCGGCGCAAGCCCGACGCCCTGCTCGGCGTGGCCACCGGCTCGACACCGCTGCCCGTCTACGAGGCGCTGGCGGCCAAGGTGCGCTCCGGTGGCGTGGACGCCTCCCGGGCTCGGATCGCCCAGCTCGACGAGTACGTGGGACTGCCCGCCGACCACCCCGAGTCCTACCGCTCGGTGCTGCGGCGCGAGGTGCTGGAGCCGCTCGGCATCGGGATGGACTCCTTCATGGGCCCCGACGGCACCGCCGAGGACGTGCAGGGCGCGTGCGAGGCGTACGACAGGGAGCTGGCCGGGGCCGGCGGCGTGGACCTCCAGCTGCTCGGGATCGGCACGGACGGGCACATCGGGTTCAACGAGCCGTGCTCCTCGCTCGCCTCCCGCACCCGGATCAAGACACTGACCGAGCAGACCCGGGTGGACAACGCCCGCTTCTTCGACGGCGACATCGACCAGGTCCCGCACCACGTCATCACCCAGGGCATCGGCACCATCCTGGAGGCCCGGCACCTGGTCCTGCTGGCCACCGGCGAGGGCAAGGCGGACGCGGTCGCCGCGACCGTCGAGGGGCCGGTGGCGGCGGTGTGCCCGGCGTCCGCGCTGCAGTTGCACCCGCACGCCACGGTGGTCGTCGACGAGGCCGCCGCCGCCAAGCTGAAGCTCGCCGACTACTTCCGCCACACCTACGCGAACAAGCCGGACTGGCAGGGCATCTGAGCGGCCGCCCGTGGTCTGGACCATCCCTCGCCCCAGGGGTATACAGAGGAGATCACGGAGCGTGCGGGGGCAGACCCCCGCCCCGAGCCGTGCCACGATGTCAGCCGTGGCCGACGGGGATGTCGGTCGTTTCGGCACTCGAAGCCGGGAAGGCAGAGCATGAGCACCGACGTCAGCAGTGCGGAGAACGAGGGTGGGACCACGGTCCGTACGGCGCGTGTGCCCAAGTACTACCGGCTGAAGAAGCACCTGCTCGACATGACGGAGACGGCGCCGCCCGGCACGCCGGTCCCGCCCGAGCGCACCCTGGCGGCGGAGTTCGACACCTCGCGCACCACCGTGCGCCAGGCGCTCCAGGAGCTGGTGGTCGAGGGGCGCCTCGAGCGCATCCAGGGCAAGGGCACCTTCGTCGCGAAGCCCAAGGTCTCCCAGGCGCTCCAGCTCACCTCGTACACCGAGGACATGCGCGCCCAGGGCCTGGAGCCCACCTCGCAGCTGCTGGACCTCGGCTACATCACCGCCGACGACCGGCTCGCCGGGCTGCTCGACATCACGGCCGGCGGGCGGGTGCTGCGCATCGAGCGGCTGCGCATGGCCAACGGCGAGCCGATGGCCATCGAGACCACCCATCTGAGCGCCAAGCGCTTCCCCGCGCTGCGCCGCAGCCTGGCGAAGTACACCTCTCTCTACACCGCCCTCGCCGAGGTCTACGACGTCCGTCTCGCGGAGGCCGAGGAGACCATCGAGACGTCCCTGGCCACCCCGCGCGAGGCCGGTCTGCTCGGCACCGACGTCGGCCTGCCGATGCTGATGCTGTCCCGGCACTCGCGGGACCGCGGCGGACAGCCGGTGGAGTGGGTGCGGTCGGTGTACCGGGGTGACCGGTACAAGTTCGTCGCCCGTCTGAAGCGCCCGCAGGAGTGACGCCGGCGGGCCCGAGCCGGGCCCGAGCCGTCTCCGGAACGCCCCGCGGACTCCCGGTGGAACGGGTGGTCGACAAGGTTCTCGTCGCTGCCGGCTCCCGGTCGAGCCGCTTCCCGGGCGCCGCTCCGCCGACGAGGGGGTTACGGCCGCACCGCACCCTGACCTAGATTTCCCTGCGCACGACCGCCGGTGATCAGTGAGGGGACGGGAGCCGTCTGATGTCGCAAGCCCCAGAAACCAGAGGAGGGCCGGTGGTGACGCCCATGCGGGTCGTCATCGCCCTCTGTCTCGTCGCGCCGTTCGTGGCCCTGCTGTGGGTCGGTTCGTACGCCAGGACCGAACCCGTCGTCATCGGCATCCCGTTCTTCTACTGGTACCAGATGCTGTGGGTGCTCGTCTCCACCGTGCTGACGATGGTCGCGTACAGGCTCTGGCAGCGTGACCAGCGCGCCCGCTCGGCCTCGAAGGGCGGTGCGTCGAAGTGAACGACGGCGTGAACGGCGTGGCACTCGCCGTCTTCGTCTTCTTCTTCGTGCTGGTCACGGCCATGGGATTCCTGGCCGCACGCTGGCGCAAGGCCGAGAACGAGCACAGCCTCGACGAGTGGGGACTGGGCGGGCGGTCCTTCGGGACCTGGGTCACCTGGTTCCTGCTCGGCGGCGACCTGTACACCGCGTACACCTTCGTGGCCGTACCGGCGGCGATCTACGCGGCGGGCGCGGCCGGCTTCTTCGCGGTGCCGTACACGATCCTGGTGTACCCGCTGATCTTCACCTTCCTGCCCCGGCTGTGGTCGGTGTCGCACAAGCACGGCTACGTCACGACGTCCGACTTCGTGCGCGGCCGGTTCGGCTCGAAGGGCCTGTCGCTGGCGGTCGCGCTCACCGGCATCCTGGCCACGATGCCGTACATCGCGCTCCAGCTGGTCGGCATCCAGGCCGTGCTGGACGTGATGGGCGTCGGCGGCGGCGAGGACACCCACTGGTTCGTCAGGGACCTGCCGCTGCTGATCGCCTTCGGCGTGCTGGCGGCGTACACGTACTCCTCGGGTCTGCGGGCCCCCGCGCTGATCGCGTTCGTCAAGGACACGCTGATCTACCTCGTGATCGCGGTGGCGATCGTCTACATCCCGATCAAGCTGGGCGGCTTCGACGAGGTCTTCGCCTCCGCGAGCGAGGCGTTCGGCCGGACCGACCCGGCCACGGGCGCGCCGCGCGGTGCGCTGGTACCGGACGAGGCGGGCCAGTGGACGTACGCCACGCTGGCGCTCGGCTCGGCGCTCGCGCTGTTCATGTACCCGCACTCGATCACCGCGACGCTGTCCTCGCGCAGCCGTGAGGTGATCCGCCGCAACACCACGATCCTGCCGCTGTACTCCCTGATGCTGGGCCTGCTGGCGCTGCTCGGCTTCATGGCGATCGCGGCCGGGGTCGAGGTCGACAACGGTCAGCTGGCGATCCCGCAGCTGTTCGAGAACATGTTCCCGGACTGGTTCGCGGGCGTGGCCTTCGCGGCGATCGGCATCGGCGCGCTGGTGCCGGCGGCGATCATGTCGATCGCGGCGGCGAACCTGTTCACCCGCAACATCTACAAGGACTTCATCAAGCCGGACGCGACGCCGAAGCAGGAGACCCAGGTCTCCAAGGCCGTGTCCCTGCTGGTGAAGGTGGGCGCGCTGGTCTTCGTCCTGACCATGGACAAGACGGTCGCCATCAACTTCCAGCTGCTGGGAGGCATCTGGATCCTGCAGACCTTCCCGGCGCTGGTGGGCGGTCTGTTCACCCGCTGGTTCCACCGCTGGGCGCTGATCGGCGGCTGGGCGGTCGGCATGGCCTACGGCACGGTCGCCGCGTACGGGGTGGCCTCGCCGACGCAGAAGCACTTCGGCGGGTCGTCGAAGGAGATCCCCGGCATCGGCGAGATCGGCTACATCGGCCTCACCGCGTTCGTGCTCAACGTCCTGGTCACGGTCGTGCTGACCTTCGTCATGAGGGCCGTCAAGGCGCCCGAGGGCGTCGACCGGACCAAGCCGGAGGACTACACGGCGGACGTGGGCGACCCCGGTGTCCGGGTCGAGCTCCCGCCGGCCACGGCGGACAGCGCCCACTGAGGCGGCGGGTACGGAGGTGACGGGCCGTCGGGGAGAACCGGTGGCCCGTCGTCGCACCCGTCCGGCACACTCCGCTCATGGACCTCGTCATCCGGCCGGTGGAACCCGGCGAGTACGAGGAACTCGGTGAGATCACCGCGCAGGCCTACCTGCTCGACGGGCTGCTGGACTTCGGGGAGAGCGACGGGTACCTCGGTGAGCTCAGGGACGTGGCGAAGCGGGCCGCCGCCGAGGTGCTGGTCGCCGTGGAGAACGGGGCGGTGCTGGGCGGGGTGACCTTCGTGCCGGGTCCCGGCCCGATGGCCGACACAGCGGGGCCGGGCGAAGCGGAGATCCGGATGCTGGCGGTCGCCCGCGCGTGCCGGGGACGGGGCGCCGGGGAGGCTCTGGTGCGTGCCTGCGTGGACCGGGCGCGGGCCGTCGAGGGATGCGGACGGGTCGTGCTGTCGGCCCAGCGCACCATGCGTGCCGCCCACCGCGTCCACGAGCGGGGCGGTTTCACCCGCACACCGGAACGCGACTGGTACCCGCTGCCGGAGCTGGACGACATCGTGCTCCTCACCTATGAGTTGACGCTCTGAGACCAGCACGACACAAGATATGGGGTTGCTGGCGGCAGTCGGCACAAGATGTATGCTCATGCTCGCTGTCGTCGCAGGGGAATCCGGTGTGAGTCCGGAACTGTCCCGCAACGGTGTACCCATGCCTGCCCTCCCCGAGGCGCGCGCACGGGCGTCAGTCCGAGGACCTGCCGACAGTGCGCCCGGCCGTCCGGTCCGGGTGCCTGGACGTCCGGGCCTCGTGGAATGGGCCGGTGGACGCGGCGCCGCGTGCGCTCGTGTGCTGCCCTCCTGCCCTCTTCGAGGCCCCGTGCCGAGCGAGGGAGAGCCCCCACGTGACCATCGCGCCAGCCGATCCGGCCTCAGCGATCGACGTGACCGAGGAGAGCGGCGGTCCCGGTGCCGCGCTGCTGCGGACCCTGACCGAGCTGACCGCCGACCTGCCGGACGCCGACCCCGGCCGGGTCGCCGCCGCCGCGCTGCGCGGCCGGTCCGCTTCCGCCGACGCGGCGGAGCTGCGGGAGCTGGCCACCGAGGCGGCGGCCGGGCTCATCTCCGAGGACCCGGCCTACTCCCGGCTCGCCGCCCGGCTGCTGACCATCGGCATCCGCGCCGAGGCCGCCTCGCAGGGCGTCACCTCGTTCACCGGGTCCGTCGCGACCGGGCACCGCGAGGGCCTGATCGCCGACCGGACCGCCGGGTTCGTCCGGTCGCACGCCGCCCGCCTGGACGCGCTGATCGCCCCCCGGGCCGACGACCGCTTCGGCTACTTCGGCCTGCGCACCCTGTACAGCCGCTACCTGCTGCGGCACCCGGTCACCCGCAAGGTTGTCGAGACGCCCCAGCACTTCCTGCTGCGGGTCGCCGCCGGACTCGCCGAGGACGACAGCGCGCGCTCCGTGGACGAGGTCGCCGCGCTGTACGGGCTGATGAGCCGCCTGGACTACCTGCCCTCCTCCCCCACGCTGTTCAACTCCGGCACGCGCCACCCGCAGATGTCGTCCTGCTACCTCCTCGACTCCCCCAGGGACGAGCTGGACTCGATCTACGACCGCTACCACCAGGTCGCCCGCCTCTCCAAGCACGCCGGCGGCATCGGCCTGTCCTACTCCCGCATCCGCGCCCGGGGTTCGCTGATCCGCGGCACCAACGGGCACTCCAACGGCATCGTCCCGTTCCTGAAGACGCTCGACGCCTCGGTCGCCGCCGTGAACCAGGGCGGGCGGCGCAAGGGAGCGGCGGCGGTCTACCTGGAGACCTGGCACTCCGACATCGAGGAGTTCCTGGAGCTGCGCGACAACACCGGTGAGGACGCCCGCCGCACGCACAACCTGAACCTCGCGCACTGGGTGCCGGACGAGTTCATGCGCCGGGTGGACACCGACGGGCAGTGGTCGCTGTTCTCCCCGGCGGACGTGCCCGGACTGGTCGACCTGTGGGGCGAGGAGTTCGACGCGGCGTACCGGGCCGCCGAGGCGGAGGGCCTGGCGCGGAAGACCCTCCCGGCCCGCGAGCTGTACGGCCGCATGATGCGCACCCTCGCACAGACCGGCAACGGCTGGATGACCTTCAAGGACACCGCCAACCGCACGGCGAACCAGACCGCCGAGCCGGGCCACGTCATCCACTCCTCGAACCTGTGCACGGAGATCCTGGAGGTCACCGACGACGGGGAGACCGCGGTCTGCAACCTGGGGTCGGTCAACCTCGGCGCCTTCGTGGCGGACGGGGACATCGACTGGGAGCGCCTGGACGCGACCGTGCGCACGGCCGTGACGTTCCTCGACCGGGTCGTCGACATCAACTTCTACCCGACCGAGCAGGCGGGCCGCTCCAACGCCCAGTGGCGCCCCGTCGGTCTCGGCGCCATGGGCCTGCAGGACGTCCTCTTCAAGCTGCGGCTGCCCTTCGACTCCCCGGAGGCGAAGGCCCTGTCCACGAGGATCGCCGAGCGGATCATGCTCGCCGCGTACGAGACCTCCGCCGACCTCGCCGAGCGCTGCGGCCCCTTCCCGGCCTGGGAGAAGACCCGTGCCGCCCGGGGCGTGCTGCACCCCGACCACTACGGCGTCGAGCCCACCTGGCCGGAGCGCTGGGCGGCGCTGCGGACGCGGATCACCTCCGTCGGGATGCGCAACTCGCTGCTCCTCGCGATCGCGCCCACCGCCACCATCGCGTCGATCGCGGGCGTGTACGAGTGCATCGAGCCGCAGGTGTCCAACCTGTTCAAGCGCGAGACGCTGTCCGGTGAGTTCCTCCAGGTCAACTCGTACCTGGTGGACGACCTGAAGCGGCTCGGCGTGTGGGACGCGCGCACCCGTGAGGCGCTGCGCGAGGCGGGCGGCTCGGTGCAGGGCTTCGCCTGGATCCCCGAGGACGTGCGGCGGCTGTACCGCACCGCCTGGGAGATCCCGCAGCGCGCTCTGATCGACACGGCCGTCGCCCGCACCCCGTACCTCGACCAGGCCCAGTCGCTGAACCTGTTCCTGGAGACGCCGACCATCGGCAAGCTCTCCTCGATGTACGCGTACGCCTGGAAGCAGGGCCTGAAGACCACGTACTACCTGCGCTCCCGCCCGGCGACCCGGATCGCCCGCGCGGCGGCCCGGACCACCGTCCCCGTCCAGCAGGCGGCCGACCCCGAGGCCGTCGCCTGCTCCCTGGAAAACCCCGAGTCCTGTGAGGCCTGCCAGTGATGACCAGCGGAACCAAGAACCTGCTCGACCCGGGCTTCGAGCTGACTCTGCGCCCCATGCGCTACCCCGACTTCTACGAGCGCTACCGGGACGCCATCAAGAACACCTGGCACGTCGAGGAGGTGGACCTCCACTCGGACGTGGCCGACCTGGCGAGGCTCAGCCCCGAGGAGCAGCACCTGATCGGCCGGCTGGTCGCGTTCTTCGCGACCGGCGACTCGATCGTGGCGAACAACCTGGTGCTGACCCTGTACAAGCACATCAACTCCCCGGAGGCGCGGCTGTACCTGTCGCGGCAGTTGTTCGAGGAGGCGGTGCACGTCCAGTTCTACCTGACCCTGCTGGACACGTACCTGCCCGACCCGGACGACCGGGCGGCGGCCTTCGCGGCCGTGGAGAACATCCCGTCCATCCGGGAGAAGGCCGAGTTCTGCTTCCGGTGGATGGACTCGGTGGAGGAGATCGACCGGCTGGAGACCCGGTCGGACCGCCGGCGCTTCCTGCTGAACCTGATCTGCTTCGCCGCGTGCATCGAGGGCCTCTTCTTCTACGGGGCGTTCGCCTACGTCTACTGGTTCCGCGGCCGGGGCCTGCTGCACGGTCTGGCGACCGGCACCAACTGGGTGTTCCGCGACGAGACGATGCACATGTCCTTCGCCTTCGACGTGGTCGACACCGTGCGCAAGGAGGAGCCGGAGCTGTTCGACGAGCAGCTCGGGCAGCAGGTCACCGACATGCTGCGCGAGGCGGTCGAGGCGGAGCTGCAGTTCGCGCGTGACCTGTGCGGGGACGGGCTGCCGGGCATGAACACCGAGTCGATGCGCCAGTACCTGGAGTGCGTCGCGGACCAGCGGCTGGTGCGGCTGGGCTTCGCGCCGGTGTACGGCTCGGAGAACCCGTTCTCCTTCATGGAGCTCCAGGGCGTCCAGGAGCTGACGAACTTCTTCGAGCGGCGTCCGTCCGCGTACCAGGTCGCCGTGGAGGGCACGGTCGACCTGGACGAGGACTTCTAGGACGCCGTGCGCCCCGGTGCCGCCCCACGCCGCCCCTGCGGTGCGGTGCGGCGCCGCGCGCCGGGCGGCCGGTCAGCGGGGCACCGCCCGCAGCAGCAGGCCGCGCGGCCGCAGCGTGATGCCGATCCGGGGCCGGAGGTCGGAGCCGGGCACGTGGGCGAAGCGGTAGGCGGAGGCGACCACCGCGGTGACGAGCGTGAGTTCGGCCATCGAGAAGTGGTCGCTGGGGCACTTGCGGTTGCCCACGCCGAACGGGCTCATCGCGTACCTGGGCACGTTCCCCGCCCGCTCGGGGAGCCAGCGGTCGGGGTCGAACTCCTCGTGCCGCTCGTACGAGCGCCGGTCGCGCTGGACCGCGTACGGGCTGTAGATGAGGTCCGCTCCCTCGGGAATGCGGTATCCGCCGAGTTCCGTGTCGGTCACCGCGCGGCGGGTCAATATCCACACGGCCGGATACAGCCGCAGGGTCTCGACGACGACATTCGCGGTGTACTCCAGCTTCCGGACGTCCTCGAATGCGACCGGTCGGTCGCCCACGACGGTTCTCACCTCTTCGCGGATCCTGTCACCGACTTCCAGGTGCTCGGTGAGAACCAGGAGGAGCGACATGATCGTGGCTCCGACGGTTTCACTGCCGGGGGTGAGGATGGCGACGACCTGGTCGTGGATCTCCTGTTCCCCTATGGGCTCGCCGTTCTCGTCCCGCGCCTCCAGCAAAGCCGTCAGCAAATCGTTCGGCTTTCGACCGCTCGCCCGCCGGTCGGCGACGATCTCGTCGACCAGGACATGCAGATCGGCCAGCGCGCGGTTGAATTCCCGGTTGGCCGGGAGCGGAACCCTGTAAAGCGGTCCGAGCGGTACCACCATGCGCCGGTACATGCCGCTGAACAGCGTGGCGAGGTCGGCGCAGACGCGCTCCGCCCGGGCGTCCATGGAACTGCCGCGCATCAGGCAGCGGGCGGTGACCCGGACGGCCATCCGGAAGGACTCCGCCGTGACGTCCAGCACCTCCTTGGAACGCCAGCGCTCCACGAGCGCGTACGCCTCCTCCGCCATGATCGGCCCGTACGCGGGAATGGCGTCGAGCTTGAACGCGGGCTGGATGGTGCGGCGCTGGCGCCGGTGCAGCGGGCCGTTGGCGGTGGCGACGCCCTCCTTGCCGAGCAGGTCCTCCAGGGACTCCCACAGTGGTCCGGCGATGATGTAGTCGGGGCTCAGCGCCACCGCCCCGGTGAGGGCGGGGGTGGTGACGGCGTACACCGTCTTCGGGCCGAGCTTGAGGCGCACCACGTCGCCGTGGTCGCGCAGCCGGGACATGAAGGACAACGGATCGCGCGCCAGCCTCCAGCCGTGGCCGAGGACGGGCACTCCTCCGCCGGCCACGGGGGGTTCGCGCAGCGGGGGCACCTCGGCCGCCCCGGGGTTCGCCGACCCGACGCTCATGACTCACCTGCCGCTTCGTTGTCGACGTACGGGGGTGTGGACCGGTCGTCCCAGCTGTCGACCCGGTACCGGCCGGACTCGTGGTGGAACCAGTAGACGGAGCTGAACCAGTTCCGCATGTTGCCGACGCAGGCGCGTACGGCGGCACTCGTTTCCTTTCCTCCCACCGTGCCGTCGTCGAGGGTGTCCGCGAAACGCAAGGCGTCCCTCTCGGCGTCCTGGAATTCGCTGATGCATTCCTCGACGCGCCGCCTCACTTCCGTGATCGCCTCTTCGAGTGCGAGTTCCTCGTGGATGACGAGACTGATACCGAGGTTGTGCACCTCACTGCCCGCCATCTCCTTCGGCAGCGAACACAGGTCGTTGTACCAGGCGGCGAATTCCTGACTGAGCAGTGCCGCTTTCCGGTAGGCGGGGTTCTGTCGTACCTCGTCCGGCAGTTCCCTTCCCGCGCTCGGCTCCAGGAGATCGGTCCATATCCAGTGCGCGAAGGTGAGCCGGCGCAGTTCCAGGTATTCCTCGACGGTGGGGACGATCCCCTCCGTGCGGTTGCGGAACTCCCGGTCGTACGCCTCGATCACCTCGTGGAAGTGCCGGGCGAACCGGTCGTTCCAGCCGCCCGGCAGGAACGCGTACAGCCGCTCCACGCTGTCCGCGAGCCCCGCCACCACCGGGTCCCCGTGATCCAGGTGGTCGCCGGGGCTGTCGAGGGCCCTGTGCAGCCGGTCCTTCAGCCGCAGCCAGGCGGCGGCGCGGCCGTGGACGATGTCACGGTCGTGCCGGTCGTCCCAGACGAAGAACCACGCGCTGTAGTCCGCTATCGCCTGCAGGACGTCGTCGGGGGCGCCGATGTAGTAGCCCGCCATGAGGTCGGTGTAGCACAGGCCATCGGCATGTTCCTCCACCTTGTCCGCCGGCATGAGCCGCTTTCCGAGCAGCCATGCCCGGGTCTCCTCCCGAAGCCGCGGCCAGTACGGGTGGAATTTCCGGGGAAAAGCCGTCTCGATCACCGGGAGGGACAGCGCCGGTGGAACTGCGATGATGGTCGGTGTCGATGTGGTGCCGTGTGACAACGCATGCACGAACAATCCCCTCTCTGCCGCCAGTCGGCGTGCGCCCGCCCCCGAGCCGGGCGCACGCCGTGCGTATCCCCGCACACCCATTCAGCACCACGAGTGACCGTTCTGGGGACGGATTTGCTTCTTTCGCTCCCACAAGGGGCCGCACAGGCGAACGGCGCCCGATCGAGGAAGTGCTCGATCGGACGCCGTCGGTGAGGAGGCGGAGGGGCTCCGGAGGCCGGTCAGTCGTTGGCCACCACGGGGTAACGCGGCTCGTTCTCGGCCATCTGCCGCAGCGCGTCCTTGCGTTCGCGCTTGGACAGCCGGTCGATGTAGAGGTAGCCGTAGAGGTGGTCGGTCTCGTGCTGCAGACACCGTGCGAAGTAGCCGGTACCGCGCACCCGGACGGGGTTGCCCTTCTCGTCCTGGCCGGTCACTTCGGCGTAGTCGGGACGGGCCAGCGGCATGTACGCCGTGGGCACCGACAGGCAGCCCTCGTTGCTGTCGTCCAGCCGACGCCTCTCGGCGGGCAGTTCGACCAGCTTGGGGTTGCAGAGCACGCCGACGTGCCGCACGCCCTCGTCGTCCGGGCAGTCGTAGACGAAGACCTTCTTGTCCACGCCGATCTGGTTGGCGGCCAGGCCCACACCCTCGGCGGTGCGCTGACTGGCGAACATGTCGGCGACCAGTTGCTGGAGCTCGTCGCCGAAGTCCGTGACGTCCTCGCACTCCTGGTGCAGTACCGGGTTGCCGACCACGGTGATCGGGCGCGAGGTGCCGCGCTCCCGCCACGCCGTCTCGCGCTCCTCGCAGTCCTCCGTATCGATGACATATCCCTCGTCGTCGACGGGGAGCACGCCCGCGTTCTGCTGATCGGTGTCCTGCTGAGCCATGACCGACGTACGCCTTCCTCAGTGAAACCCAGGTTGATGCTCGATACAGGGTACGGGGAACGCGTCCCGAAAGGGCGCGGGACCGCGTCGACGGGCGGCTCCGCCGCACGGGCGCGATCACCCCGTGAACCCACGGCCGGCGAACGGTCTCAGCACACCTCTTCGAGATCCCGCCAGTCCCGCGAGTCCGGGCTGTCCGCAACCCACCCGTCCAGCAGCCCCCGAACGAGAGAGGCGGGGGCCGCCACCCCGCACTCCCGCTCCGGCACCCACAACTGCCCGTCCGTACGGTGCCCCAGCGGCCCGGGGTGCCCCGGCTCACTGTGGTCGTGCGGATCCAGGTGCTCGCCCTCCCCCTCGTCGGACGGCATCCGGGACTCCGAGCACATCCGGCACAGCAGCCGCACGGAGGACGACCAGTCCTCGGCCGCGAACCCGGCGTCGGAGGCGAGCTGCTCCAGCGCGTCCCGGTCGTCCTCGGTCGCGGCCTCCAGCAGCACCACCCAGGTCGGTACCGGTGAGGGCGCCCACAACTCGATCTCGTCGAACACCGGGTAGGTGTGCCCCGCGGCGGTGCTCCGCTCCCCGTGCGGTACGCCGTCGTGCAGGACGACCTCGCCCCAGCGGCGCCCCGAGGACGGCAGCGGAATGGAGAGCACCTCGATCCGGGCGGGGTCGAGGCGTCGCCCCCACACCACCTCCGCCTCCCCCTCCGGGGACAGCCGTACGGCCGCGCTGCCCAGGTCCATGCCGAGGGGCTCGCCGGAGTCGGTGGCCGGGCCGGGGACCTTGAGTCCGTAGGCCTGCCAGGCCCGCCGGGCCAACGGCCAGTCCTGCAGGGCGGTGGCGGCGATGCCGACGTTCCACCAGTCGGGGGCCCCGGTGTCACGGTCGAGCAGCGCCACGGCCCGCAGTCCGGCGGCCCGCGCCTGCTCCCAGTCGTGCCGGAACTTGTGCAGCAGCGCGAGGTTGAACCAGGACTCCGACAACCAGGGCTCCAGATCGGCGGCACGGGTCAGCAACGCACCCGCGTCCTCGTACCGGCCGTCGCCGATGAGCGTGAACGCACGGTCCGTGGCCTGCCGCCAGGAGGCGGAGGGCCGGTTCCGTCCCTTGCCGAAGATCCTCACGATTCCCGCCTGCCAGTTCCGTCGGTGGGCTGGCTGTGCCTGTCCGCGCCCCCGGACACCCTCTCCTTCGCATCCAACCACGTACGGCCGCGAGGGCGCTCATTACCCATGGGTTACCCAGCCTCGGCCGGGGTCAGACAGTCCCGTCCGTGGTCCCCGCCACGATCGGCCTCCGTGTTCACGCGTACCCTCCGTGTTCCGTGACAGCACCCGGGCCAGTGCTTCGACCACCTCCGGCGCGTACTCGCCGGCGGCGCCCAGGCGCAGTTCCTCCAGCGCGGTCAGCGGCCCGCCCGGCCCTCCTTCCCTGGACGTCTCCTCGTACGCGTTGACCACCCGGACGATACGCGCGGCGAGCGGCTGCTCCCGGTGCGGGTCGGCCTGGCGTTCGACGATCGCGGCCACGCGCGGGTCCACCCCGGTCTGGCGCACCACGGCGCCGCCGAGCAGCGCGATCCGCCGCTGTTCGGCGACCGGAAGGACGGCGGTGGCGCCGCCGGGGACCGGGTCGACGAGGCTGAGCTGGCCGATGTCGTGCATCAGGGCGGCGTACTCCAGCACGGTCAGTTCGGGTTCGGTCAACCCGAGGTCCCTGCCCACCGCCCGGCTGAGCCCGGCGACCCGGCGGGCGTGTCCGGCCGGGGTGTACCCGGCGATCTCGGTGGCCCGTGCGAGGGAGGCGATGGCCTGCCGGTAGGTGGCGCGCACGGCGGCGTACCTCCGGTAGGACAGTTGTGCGAGCAGCAGGGGTACGGAGAAGACGGGCAGCGCCCACAGCCCCACGACCGCGACCCCGAGCGCCATCACCGCGCCCGTGGCGATGACGGCGGCCCCGATGCCGGGCACGGCCCGCAGTTCACCGCGCAGCGTCGGCAGGAAGGGCCATCCGGCGCGGGAGTGGGCCAGCGCGGCGGCGAGCACGGCGTCGCACAGCGCGGTGAGGGACAGCAGGGCGAGCAGCAACAGCGCGTGGGCGGGGCCTCCCCAGCCGTCGAAGGCGCCCCGGTTGTACAGCGGCTGGAAGCACACGGCGGCGAACCCGACGGTCAGCACCCTGCGGGCCGACAGGTCGAGGGCCGGGCCCCCGCCACGCCCGACGTGCGGCACGCTGCCGAGCAGGAACGCGGCGAGCACCACGGTGACGACCTGGGCGGCGCCGTGCTGGGTGGGCCGCCCCGCGGTCTCGCCGAGCAGCGCGTACGACAGCGAACCCGCGGCGGCGAGCGGCGCGGCCTCCCTGATCCGTGTCCCGTTGCGCCGGGTGAGCTCACCGACGGCGATGAGCACCCCGAAGGCCAGGGCGGTACCGCGCTCCTCGACGCCGTCGTAGAGGGTGGCGCCGAGGGAGCCCGCGGCGAGGCCGGCGGCACACAGGTGCAGGACGGTGTGGAGCCGGGGTCTCATCGGCGCGCCCCGGGCCGGCCGGCGACCGGTTCGGCGGGCCCGGACACGGCGCCGGGCCGTATGCCGCCGGCCGGCCGGGGGTCGTCGGCGGTCACCGCCGGATGCCAGCCACCCCGGCCGATCGCCCGGGTCAGCGCGGCCACCATCCGCGGGTCGAAGTGGGCGCCCGCGCACCGCCGGAGCTCCTCCAGTGCCACGGGGACGGGCCGCGCCCTGCTGTAGGAGCGGTTGGAGGTCATCGCGTCGAAGGCGTCGGCGACGGCGACCACCCGCGCGGACTCCGGGATCTGACCGCCCGACAGCCCGTAGGGGTAGCCGGTGCCGTCCAGCCGTTCGTGGTGGTGCAGGACCGCCGCGCGGGCCTCGCCGAGGAAGGAGATCCCCCGCACCATCTCGTGCCCGTACTCGGGGTGCAGTTCGATCACCCGGCGCTCCTCGGGGGTCAGCGGACCGTCCTTGGTGAGCAGCCGGGTGGGCACGCCGAGCTTGCCGACGTCGTGCAGGATGCCCGCGAAGCGGAGCACCTCGACGCGTTCGTCGTCCATGCCGAGTTCCCGCGCGATCATCATGGACGCCCGTCCGACGCGTTCGCTGTGCCCGCGCGTGTAGCCGTCCTTGATGTCGACGGCCTGGACGAGCGCGCGGATCGTCGCCTGGTGGGCGGCCCGCTCCCGGTGGTACTGGGCGAACGCCCACCAGGAGACGCCCATCGGCGGCAGCACGAGCAGCGCGGCCACGGGACCGTAGGGGCTGCGCCACAGCAACGCCATCATGAGTCCGGCCAGGCCGTGCACGGTGATCGGTGCCAGCGACCTGAGGAACAGCCGCCACCAGGCGGCCGGCGCCGAGATCCGCTTCCCGCGCGGGAGCGCGCCGGGCGCCGGAACGCCGCCGTCCAGCAGGGTGAGCACCAGACAGAACACCAGCACCGCGGCCCCGGCCGTGCCGAGCGCGCCCGGGACGTCGCAGTCCGCCACCGCGTCCCGGCCGCCGACCGCCAGGTGGACCCGGCCCGCCGCCCATACGGCGAGCACCAGCCGGCCGGCCCGCCAGAGCCTGCGTGCCGGGCACGTGCGCTGTCCCACGGGGAGCAGCAGCGCCCCGGGGAGCGCGACCAGCGCCGCGGCGGACGGTGGCAGCAGGAAGGCCCCGGCGAGCAGGACGGGGTGAAAGGTTCCGCCCGGATGCGAAGCCGCGGCCGGACGCGGCCGGGCGAGGTGCTCGCAGCCCGCGTACAGCGCGGCGAGCAGGACCACCGCCCACCAGGAGAAGCGGACACCGCCCGGCGGTGACACCGGGCTCCCGGGGACCAGCGGCAGCAGACAGAGCAAGGCGGGCGCGGCGACACAGGCGGCATATGCGCGGGCCCGCGCCGGTAACGCCTCCATGAACCCCTCCCCGACCGTGCCCGCCGGCACTCGGCCTGTCGCCTGCCAGGTTCTGGAGCCTAGGGCGACGGAGCGTGCCTCCACGGGCCGATAACCGGCGGATTAGCACGTTCGAGTGACACAGGGGCCGGGGAACCGCGGGGTGTCAGGACTCCTGCGGGGTGGCCGACGCGGCCGTGACGTCCTGGTCGGGAACGGCCTGGCCGGAGCGGATCAGGTCGAGCCGGCCCATGACCTTGGAACGCAGGTCGCCCGGCACGTCGTCCTGTCCGCAACAGCGCTTGACCAGCTTCTTCACCGCCTGCTCGAGCCCGTACTTCTCCAGGCACGGCGAGCACTCCTCGAAGTGGTGCTCGAACTTCACGCAGTCGGAATCCGGCATCTCACGGTCGAGGAACTCGTAGAGATGATCGAGGATCTCGCTGCAATCCGTCTCGTGCGGCTCTCCGCAGCTCATGACCCCGAGCCTTTCGCTTCGTTCGACTCCCCGGCGCCGGCCGGGACCAGTCCGCGCTCGCGCGCGTAGTCCTCCAGCATGCCGCGCAGCTGACGGCGGCCACGGTGCAGCCGGGACATCACCGTACCGATGGGTGTCCCCATGATGTCCGCGATCTCCTTGTAGGCAAAGCCCTCCACATCGGCGAGGTATACCGCGATGCGGAACTCCTCGGGGATCGCCTGGAGCGCTTGCTTGACGTCCGAGTCGGGCAGGTGGTCCAACGCCTGCGACTCCGCGGAGCGCAGACCGGTGGACATGTGCGACTCGGCGCGCGCGAGCTGCCAGTCCTCGATCTCCTCGGCCGCGCTGCGCTGGGGTTCGCGCTGCTTCTTGCGGTACGAGTTGATGAAGGTGTTGGTGAGGATCCGGTACAGCCACGCCTTGAGGTTGGTGCCCTCGCGGAACTGGTGGAATGACGCGTACGCCTTGGCGTACGTCTCCTGCACCAGGTCCTCCGCGTCGGCCGGGTTGCGCGTCATGCGCAGGGCGGCCGAGTACATCTGGTCGAGGAACTCGAGCGCGTCCCGTTCGAAGCGCGCGCTGCGCTCCGCGGTCGACTCCCCGCCCGTACCGCCCTGGCCCTCGGGCTGCTCCGCCTGGCCGTGTTCGGTCCCTGCGTCGGTACCGGGAACCGGACCCACCTCCTCCAGAGTTGTCGCGGGACCGAAGGCGGCCCCACCCGAATCGGAGGATAGACGACGATCCGGTCCGCCCGCCGCCCGAATGGGGGCGGTCCTGGCCGCGTGCAGCACCGTCCAGTCCAGATCGGCGCGGCTGCTGCGGGCCGGGCAGGTTGTCGAACCCATGCGGCGGACTTCCTCTCCTACGACGGTGGTGCCGGCGGCCGGCACGTACGACCGTCCCAACAGCGGGAGCCGCCCGGGCATTCCCGGAGTCAGCCGAGCGTGCCGGTCCACCGCACGACGGCGTCGGTGACGACCGCCACGGCCCCGTCCTGAGTGATGTCCGCCCGCTTGGGCACGGCGAAGCCGTGGTCGCCGTGGGGGACCTCGACCAGTTCGAAACCCCCCACGGGGAACTCCTCGGGCCTGCCGAAGGGGTCGTTGCCGCCCTGGACCACGAGCGTGGGCACGCCGGTGCCCAGCAACTCGTCGGCGCGGGACCTCTCGGGCCTGCCCGGCGGATGCAGGGGGAAGCTCAGGGCGAGCACGGCGTACGCGCCGAGTTCCGTGGCGGTGCGGCAGGCGACGCGGGCGCCTGCGCTGCGCCCGCCCGAGACCACCGGCAGGCCCGGCTTCGCCAGCGCGGGCCAGACGCCGCGCCAGCCGGTGTCGAGGGTCTTCGGCGCGGGGGCCACCTTCTTGCCGGCCACCCGCCAGGGCTGTTCGACCAGGGCGACGGTCACGCCGTGTGCGGGCAGTCCGGCGGCGAGCGCCTTCAGGTCCCGGGCCTCGACGCCGCCGCCGGCGCCGTGCCCCACCGCGAGGACGAGGCGGGCGCGGTCATGAGCGTGGTGCCAGGTGACGCGTGCGGTGCCGGCGTCGGTCTCGACGGTCTCGGTCGCGTCCGTCGTGCCTGTCGCGTCCGTCGTGTCCGTTGTCTCCGTCGTGTCCGTCGTGTCTGTCGTGTCTGTCGTGTCGGAAGTCACGTCAGAAGAGTGTGCCCTCCTCCGGTGCGGCCAGCTCGGTCAGCAGCTCCGGTCCGTTGTTGCGGACGTTGCTGACCGCCGTGGCGACCGGGTAGGCGCGCATCAGGCCGGGGGGCGGCGGGGCGAGCAGTTCGCCGGCGTCCGTGCGGGCGGGGTCCAGCCAGGCGTCCCAGCGGTCCGGGGTGAGCATCAGCGGCATCCGCGGGTGGATCTCGGCGAGGGTGTGCGGGCCGTCCGCCGGGGACACGGCGAGCGGGCCCGTCTCCGCCTCGGTGGTGATGACGGAGCACGTCACCCACCAGGCCTGGGGATGGTCGTCCGGCAGCGTCTTGTCCCGCCAGAACTCGTACAGCCCGGCCATGGCGAACACCGAGCCGTCGGCCGGCGTCACGAAGTAGGGCTGCTTGCGGGGCCGCTTCTTCCTCCCCTCGACCTCCAGGTCCCGCTCCTGCTTGCCGGTGACCCACTCGTAGTAGCCGTCGGCGGGCAGGATGCAGCGCCGGGAGGAGAAGGCGCGGCGGTAGGAGGGCTTCTCGTGGACGGTCTCCGCGCGGGCGTTGATCATCCGGGCCCCGCCCTCGGGCGTCTTGGACCAGGAGGGCACCAGGCCCCATTTCAGCTTCCGCAGCTGCCGCACCGGGCGCGGGTCCTCCGCGTCCTTGAGGGCACGGTCGAGAACGGCGTAGACCTCCTTGGTCGGCGCCACGTTGTAGTCGGGTTCCAGGGCCTCCTCCGGCTCCCACTTCTCGATCCCGAAGATTCCCGCGAGATCCTCGGGCCTGCGACTCGCTGCATACCGTCCGCACACGTCAAACCCCGTCCGCGCCTGTCAGGACAATGTGTCACCACCCTACGGAAGGGATCCGGGCGTTCCGAGCGGGTGTCCCGGAACCCGGTGACCGTCCGGACGGGGGCCGGGCGCGGGAGGGGTCCCGCGACGGGCGCGGACACTGGCCGGTGCGCCGTACGCCCGGCGAGAAACTCTCGGCCCCGGACGCCGTCGCGGCCGGGCCCAGGAACCGAGGAGAGCGGCGATGCCCCTCTCCGCCGGTCTCGCGCGCGGTGTCGCGCCCACGGTGCCGGGGACCCTGCACGCCCGTACGCTCACCGATGAGCTCAGCGCTCCGCCCCGGCAGGGGCTCACGGTCCGCTTCGGGCACGGCGAGGAACCCGACGTGGACCTGGGGATCGGCGTGGACGATCTGCGGGTGAGCCGGCGGCACGGCGAGCTGACGTACCAGCGGGGATGTGGTGGCTGCGCAACACCGGGCAGCAGCTCGTCCGACTGCCCCGGGGCCGGACGCTGCGCCTCAGCACCGAGCCGGTCCCGCTCGCCGGTGCTCGACGAAGGCCGTACAGGTGTCACCGTGCACCGGGTGCCGCGCACTTGCTCTCCCGAGCGGACCGTCAGCATCGGTCCGGCGTCCGGTACCGGAACCAGCGCCCTCCCCCGTGGCGTCCGCAAGGGACTCGGCGGGGGGAAACCGCGGCAGCGGCCGACCGTCCACCACGGGGTCGTACGTCATCGGGTGCGTCACCAGCCTCTGTCCTCCTTCCGGCGCCGACCGCCGCCGTTCCCGCACCACGGGCATCACGAGCAAGCGGTCCCCGAGTACCAGCGGCCGCCCGGGCCCCCTCCCGGGGGCGCCGGAGGCACCGCCCCTGACCTGCCTGTTCGCTGTCAGGAACGATCGCCGCTCCGTCGGCGTCCCCCCTACCGTCCACACATTCGTGCAACACTGCTGGACCCCGTACGCCCAGAGGGAGCGATTCGAAACGCATGGAAAGCATGGTCAGCACCGCGTCCGCCTCGTTCGCCTCCCTCTGGGACGAGGTCTCCGGCACCCAGCCCGACCCGGATGTGTGGGTGGTCGTCGCCACCCTGGTCGCCGCGGCCGCCGTCGTCGTGCCGCAGGGACTGTGGCGGCTGTCCCGGAACGCCGTCACGATCGCCCACGAGGGCGGGCACGGTCTGGTGGCACTGCTCACCGGCCGCACGCTGACGGGGATACGCCTGCACTCGGACACCAGCGGCCTGACCGTCAGCCGCGGGAAACCGCACGGCATCGGCATGATCCTGACGGCCGCCGCCGGCTACACCGCTCCCCCGCTGCTGGGGCTGGGCGGTGCCGCGCTGCTCGGCACCGGCCGCATCACGCTGCTGCTGTGGCTGGCCACGGCGCTGCTGGTGGCGATGCTGGTGATGATCCGCAACGCGTACGGGGCGGTGTCGGTGCTCGTCACGGGCGGCACGTTCGTCCTGGTGTCCTGGCTGACCGGGCCCCAGGTGCAGGCGGCGTTCGCGTACGCCGTGGTCTGGTTCCTGCTCCTGGGCGGAGTGCGCCCGCCCTTCGAGCTCCAGGCCAAGCGGTCACGCGGCGGCGCGGGCGACTCGGACGCGGACCAGCTCTCGCGCCTGACCCACGTGCCGGCGGGCCTGTGGCTGTTCCTGTTCCACGCGGTGTCGCTCTGCGCGGTGCTGGGCGGGGGCAGGTGGCTCCTGGGACTGTAGGGCACGGGGGCACGGCACGCCCGTCGCCGGGGCAGCGGGTCCGGCGGCCCGTGCCGGTGTGCGGCTCGCCGCGCGGGCACGAGCAGGCATGACGGATCCGCGGCCGACGAACGGCCCGCCCGCTCCCCCTCCTTATAGAGTGGTCCCCATGGCCCGAACCTTCGCGCACACCGCCCTCTGGCCCGCCCCGCACGCGAGCGGAGCCGTCGACGCGACGGTCCACGTGCCCGGGTCCAAGTCGGTCACCAACCGTGCCCTCGTCCTCGCCGCCCTCGCCTCCGAGCCCGGCTGGCTGCGCCGCCCGCTGCGTTCCCGCGACACCCTGCTGATGGCCGACGCCCTGCGCGCCATGGGCGTCGAGATCGAGGAGACGGTGTCGTCCAGCTCCTCCGTCGCGGGGGGCCCGGACAGCACCGGCGAGGCCTGGCGGGTACTCCCCACCGGCCTGCGCGGCCCGGCCACCGTCGACGTCGGCAACGCCGGCACGGTGATGCGGTTCCTGCCCCCGGTCGCCACGCTGGCCGACGGCTCCGTCCGCTTCGACGGGGACCCGCGCTCGTACGAGCGTCCCCTGAACGGCGTCATCGACGCGCTGCGTCGGCTGGGCGCCCGGATCGACGACGAGGACCGCGGCACGCTGCCGATGACCGTGCACGGCGGCGGCGCCCTGGACGGCGGCACCGTGGAGGTCGACGCGTCCTCGTCCTCCCAGTTCGTCAGCGCCCTGCTGCTGTCCGCGCCGCGCTTCAACCAGGGTGTCGAGGTCCGGCACACCGGTGAGACGCTGCCGTCCCTGCCGCACATCCGGATGACCGTCGACATGCTCCGCGCGGTGGGCGCCCAGGTGGACACCCCCGAATCGGGCGGCGAGCCCAACGTCTGGCGGGTCACGCCGGGCGCCCTGCTGGGCCGGGACCTGACCGTCGAGCCGGACCTGTCCAACGCCCAGCCGTTCCTGGCGGCGGCGCTGGTGACCGGCGGCAGGATCGTCATTCCGGACTGGCCGGCCCGTACCACCCAGCCCGGTGACCGGCTGCGGGAGATCTTCACCGGGATGGGCGGTTCCTGCGAGCTGACCGAGTTCGGGCTCGTGTTCACCGGCTCCGGGTCGGTCCACGGCATCGACGTGGACCTCGGCGAGGTCGGCGAGCTGACACCCGGCATCGCGGCCGTGGCGGCGCTCGCGGACTCCCCGTCGACCCTGCGGGGCGTGGCCCACCTGCGGCTGCACGAGACGGACCGGCTGGCCGCGCTGACCAAGGAGATCAACGAGCTCGGCGGCGACGTCACCGAGACCGCCGACGGGCTGCACATCCGCCCGCGTCGGCTGCACGGCGGGGTCTTCCACACCTACGAGGACCACCGCATGGCCACCGCCGGCGCGATCATCGGCCTCGCGGTCGAGGGCGTGCAGATCGAGAACGTGGCGACCACGGCGAAGACCCTGCCGGACTTCCCCGAGCTGTGGACCGGGATGCTCGGGGCTTAGGGGTTCACCATGCGCCGCTACGGCAAGCACACCGACGAGGACGACATCCGCTCCCGTCCCCACCGCAAGGGCAACCGGCCGCGCACCCACATCCGGCCCAAACACGAGGACGCGGCCCCGGGGCTGGTCCTCACCGTGGACCGGGGCCGGCTGACCTGCCTGGTCGGCGACCGGACCGTGCTGGCGATGAAGGCCCGCGAACTGGGCCGCAAGGCGGCCGTGGTCGGTGACCGGGTGGCGATCGTGGGCGACCTGTCCGGGAAGAAGGACACGCTGGCGCGGATCGTGCGGATCGAGGAGCGTGCGTCGGTGCTGCGCCGTACCGCGGACGACGACGACCCCTACGAGCGGGTCGTCGTCGCCAACGCCGACCAGCTCGCCGTCGTCACCGCCCTCGCCGACCCCGAACCCCGTCCGCGGCTGATCGACCGCTGCCTGGTCGCGGCGTACGACGGCGGTCTCGAACCGCTGCTGGTGCTGACCAAGTCGGACCTCGCACCGCCGGACAAGCTGCTGGAGCTGTACGGCGACCTCGACATCCCGTACGTCGTGACCAGTCGCGCGGAGCTGGAGAGGGGCGAGGCCGCGGACCGGGTGCGAGAGTATCTGGACGGCCGGATCACCGCGTTCGTGGGGCACTCCGGGGTCGGCAAGACGACGCTGGTCAACGCGTTGGTGCCGGAGGAGCGACGGCGTACGACCGGCCACGTCAACGCGGTGACCGGGCGGGGGCGGCACACGACGACGTCCGCGCTGGCGCTGCCGCTGGCGGGGGCCGAGGGCTGGGTGATCGACACACCGGGGGTGCGGTCCTTCGGGCTCGCCCATGTCGATCCGTCCCGGGTGATCCACGCCTTCCCCGACCTCGAGTCGGGCACGGAGGGCTGTCCGCGCGCGTGCAGTCACGACGAGCCGGAGTGCGCGCTGGACGCGTGGGTGGCCGAGGGGCACGCGGATCCGGCGCGGTTGTACTCGCTGCGGCGACTGCTGGCGACGCGGGAGCACACGGAGGGCGACTGACCTCCGCCTTGTTTGTCGTGCCCTCCGGACGGTAAGTGCATAATCGCACCGAGCCGGACCCGGACCTGATGAAGCGGTCACTGTACGTGGAACGCGGGAGGACGACACATGGCGTGGCTGCTGGTCGTAGTGGCCGGGTTGCTCGAGACCGGCTTCGCCGTGTGCCTGAAGCTGTCGCACGGCTTCACCCGGCTGTGGCCGACCATCGCGTTCTGCGCCTTCGCGCTGGGCAGCTTCGGGCTGCTGACGCTGGCGCTGAAGAAGCTGGACGTGGGGCCCGCGTACGCGGTGTGGACGGGCATCGGCGCGGCGGGGACGGCCATCTACGGGATGGTGTTCCTCGGGGACCTGGTGTCGACCCTGAAGATCGTGTCGATCACGTTCGTGATCGTCGGTGTGATCGGGCTGCAGTTGTCGGGGTCCGCGCACTGAGCGTCCGCTACGGCACCACCGGCTGCCGTTGCAGGACGCCGCGCACCAGCTCGGCGACGCCGCTGTCGGCCGGGGGCACGGTGACGCAGGACAGGGCGAGGCGGACCACCGGCTCGCAGGAGCGGGCCACGGCCGGCGCGCCAGTGCCGTGTAAGCGGCGTCCAGCAGGGACTCGCGCGCCGCAGGCATCTTCGCCTCCCTCGGGGCGAACGGCCGGTCCCGCGGTCAGGTTTGACGCGCCGTCGGACCCTGTCGAGGGTGCGCGGGTCCCGCCCCCGGTGGCCTCGCACCGGCCTCGGCGGATACCGTTCGGTGCATGCCCGACTACCTCGACGACCTGCGTCTCGCCCATGTCCTGGCGGACGCCGCCGACGCCGCCACGATGGAACGGTTCAAGGCCCTCGACCTCAAGGTGGAGACCAAACCGGACATGACGCCGGTGAGTGAGGCGGACAAGGCCGCCGAGGAACTCATCCGCGGCCACCTCAAGCGCGCCCGCCCGAGGGACGCGATCCTGGGCGAGGAGTACGGGGTGGAGGGGACGGGGCCGCGGCGCTGGGTGATCGACCCGATCGACGGCACCAAGAACTACGTGCGCGGGGTCCCCGTGTGGGCCACGCTGATCTCCCTGATGGAGGCCGGCGAGGGAGGCTTCCAGCCGGTCGTCGGGGTGGTCTCCGCCCCCGCCCTCGGCCGTCGGTGGTGGGCCGCGCGGGGGCACGGCGCCTTCACCGGCCGCAGTCTGTCGTCGGCCTCCCGGCTGCACGTCTCCCGGGTCTCCCGGCTCTCCGACGCCTCCTTCGCGTACTCCTCGCTCAGCGGCTGGGAGGAGCAGGGGCGGCTGGACGGCTTCCTCGACCTCACCCGCGAGGTGTGGCGCACACGCGGGTACGGGGACTTCTGGCCGTACATGATGGTCGCCGAGGGGTCGGTCGACCTGTGCGCCGAGCCCGAGCTGTCGCTGTGGGACATGGCGGCCACCGCGATCGTGGTGACGGAGGCGGGCGGCAGTTTCACCGGACTCGACGGCCGCCCCGGCCCGCACAGCGGCAACGCGGCCGCGTCGAACGGGCTGCTGCACGACGAGCTGCTGGGGTATCTCAACCAGCGTTACTGAGCGGCACGGGGCGAGCGTGCGCGCCCCCGATCGGCCGCACGCGTCCTCTTGTTGACCCCCGCTTTGCCTGCCACTCCGGGAGCCCCCCACTTGTGAACCTGTGAGATCACGAACGAGCGGACTCCCACGTCCGCGACCTCGCGTTTTCCGGTAGGAGGTGGCTCCACCCCTGCTCGTCCGTGACGCCATGAGCACCGTGGTCCTCACCATCGGCCCCGCCCACACCCTCCGCCGGGCCGCCGCCCTGATGTCCGCCCGCCGAGTGGGCGCGGCCGCGGTCCTCGATCCCGACGGCACCGGCGTCGGCATCCTCACCGAGCGGGACGTGCTCGACTCCGTAGGGCTCGGCCAGGATCCCGACACCGAGCGCGTCCACGCCCACACCACCACCGACGTCGTGTTCGCCGCTCCGTCCTGGACCCTGGAGGAGGCCGCCGTCGCCATGGCCCACGGAGGTTTCCGCCATCTGGTCGTCCTGGACCGGGACGGGCCCGCCGGCATCGTCTCGGTCCGCGACATCATCCGCTGCTGGGTGCCTCGGCGGCAGCGGTCCCAGCAGGTACCGGCGTAGCGGCACGCCGAACGGGCCGGGCCCCGAAAGGGGGTCCGGCCCGTGTTTCGACAAGCGGTCCAGCGCTGGGATCAGCCGCGCAGGGCCTGGACCGCGGCCTCCAGCCGCTTGCCGAAGTCCTCGTCCGCCTGACGGAAGTTGTTGATCGCGCGCTCGGCGATGTCGTCGCGCGTGACCCCGGAGATGGCGTTCGCCAGGTTCTTCACCAGGCGCTCCTTCTCCTCCTCCGTCATCAGCCGGTACAGGTTGCCCGCCTGGACGAAGTCGTTGTCCTCGGCGTGGACGGGCGTGACCGTCTCACCGGTGACACCGGTGACCGCGATGGACTGCCACAGCGGACGGCCCGTCTGGGCCGGGCCGCCGAAGCTGTTCGGCTCGTAGTTCTTCGCGCCCTTGTGGCGGCCGTCGTAGAGGTAGCCGTCACGGGAGTGGGTGCGCGCCTCGGTGGCGTGCGGGCGGTTCACCGGCAGGTGGTCGGCGTTGATGCCGACGCGGTAGCGGTGCGCGTCGCCGTACCCGAAGAGACGGCCCTGGAGCATCTTGTCCGGGGAGGGACCGATGCCCGGTACGAAGTGGGCGGGGCTGAAGATGGACTGCTCGACCTCGGCGAAGATGTTCTCCGGGTTGCGGTTGAGCTCCAGCTTGCCGAACTCGATCAACGGGTAGTCCGCGTGCGGCCAGACCTTGGTCAGGTCGAACGGGTTGAAGCGGTACGTGGCCGCGTCGGCCGCCGGCATCACCTGGACGTAGGCCGTCCAGGACGGGAACTCGCCGCGCTCGATGGCCTCGCGCAGGTCCCGCTGGTGGGAGTCGGGGTCCTTGCCCGCGAGGATCTCGGCCTCCTCGGCGGTCAGGTTCTTGATGCCCTGGTCCGTCTTGAAGTGGTACTTGACCCAGAAGGCCTCGCCGGCCTCGTTGTTCCACTGGAAGGTGTGCGAGCCGAAGCCGTCCATGTGGCGGTAGGACGCCGGGATGCCGCGGTCACCGAACAGCCAGGTCACCTGGTGCGTGGACTCCGGCGACAGGCCCCAGAAGTCGAAGACGTTGTCCGCCTCCTGCGAGCCCGTGTACGGGTCGCGCTTCTGGGTGTGGATGAAGTCCGGGAACTTGATCGCGTCCCGGATGAAGAACACCGGGGTGTTGTTGCCGACGAGGTCGTAGTTGCCCTCCTCGGTGTAGAACTTCAGCGCGAAACCGCGCGGGTCGCGCACGGCGTCCGCGGCGCCCAGGTTCCCCGCCACCGTCGAGAAGCGCAGGAAGGTCTCCGTCTGCTTGCCGACCTCGGAGAGGAACGCGGCCCGCGTGTACTGCGTGACGTCGGCGGTCACCGTGAAGGTGCCGTAGGCACCGGCACCGCGGGCGTGCACCACACGCTCCGGGATGCGCTCGCGGTTGAAGTGGGCCAGCTTCTCCAGAAGGAGCTGGTCCTGAACGAGGACCGGGCCACCGACGCCCGCGGTCTCGCTGTTCTGGTTGTCGGCAACCGGGGCACCGGCCTCCGTAGTAAGCGGTCCCTGCGTCACGTGCGCCTCCTGCGTCGTTACTGACCAACCTGTGCCTTGGCCAAATCCGAGCTCGATCCTACAATGGACAATGTCTAAGTCAAGTGAAGCTCCAAAGTCACACCCGTTCGGGACTCCTGTCCCCCTGCTGTTAGGCTGGTGCCTATGAGTGACCTTCTGGAACGGCTCCGTGGACGTGGATGGCGGATGACCGCACAGCGCCGTGTCGTGGCCGAGGTCCTCGACGGCGAGCACGTCCACCTGACGGCCGACGAGGTGCACGCCAGGGCCGTCGCCAAGCTGCCCGAGATCTCCCGGGCGACCGTCTACAACACCCTGGGCGAACTGGTCTCGCTCGGCGAGGTGCTGGAGGTCGCCACCGACAAGCGGGCCAAGCGGTACGACCCCAATGCGCACCGTCCGCACCACCACCTGGTGTGCGCGCAGTGCGGTGCCATCCGCGACGTCCACCCGGTCGGCAATCCGCTGGCCGACCTCCCCCACACGGAGCGCTTCGGTTTCACGGTCTCCGACGTCGAGGTGACGTACCGCGGAGTCTGCCCGAACTGCGCGGCGGCTTAGGCGGCACACCACACACGCAAGCGAAAGCCCCGGCACCCACAGGTGCCGGGGCTAAAGGCCGAGGGCCGGAACCCTTCCGGGTTCCGGCCCTCGGCCTTCAGTAGCGGGGACAGGATTTGAACCTGCGACCTCTGGGTTATGAGCCCAGCGAGCTACCGAGCTGCTCCACCCCGCGTCGATGAATGGAACATTACGTCAAGGGATTCGGCAGAAGCAAATCCGGGTGGCCGCGGGCAGCCGTGCCGCCGGGGCGGCACGGCTGGGCGGTCGGGACACCTCCCACTCGGGCGAAGTCGAGAGTGGGGGACGCCCCCGCGGACGCCGGGCTGCGGAACCCGTCCCGCCGGCCTTACGCAGACAGCTCCTCACGCAACGCGTCCCGCAGCCGCGCCGCCCGCTCCGTAACCGCCGGAGGCCCCAGCGCCGCCGCCCGCTCGGCCCACCGCTGCCCCTCCGGGAGCTCCCCTCGCCGCGCGTAGACCAGCGCGAGCCGCAGCGCCGCCCGCCCGTGCCCCGCATCTGCCGCCCGGGTCCACCACACGGCCGCCTCCGGCTCGCTGCCCTCCCGGGCCAGCAGCAGCCCCAGGTTGAAGGCGCCGTTGCGCGACCCGGCCTCCGCCGCCTCCCGGTACCAGCGCGCCGCCTCCACCACGTCCCCCCGGGCCGCCGCGAGCATCCCGACCCGCACCTGCGCCCGCCGGTGCCCCTGGGAGGCCGCCCGCTCGTACCACTCCTCGCACTCGCTGCGCCGGTTCACGGGCTCCCCCAGCTCGTGCGCGGGTTCCGGCGGCCTGCGGGCGTCCAGCACCGTCGCCAGCCGGTACGCGGCCTCCGCGCTCCCCCCGCCCGCCGCGCACCGCAGGAACCGCTCCGCCTCGCCCTCCTCGCCCTCCCGCAGCCGCGCCATCCCGACCTGGAGCGCCGCCTCCATGTGCCCGGCGGCCGCCGCCTGCTCGTACCAGCGCAGCGCGGACCGCTCCTCGCCCCGGCCCGCGTGCAGGATGCCGAGGTTGAAGGCGGCGTCCACGCTGCCGGCCTCCGCGGCCTTGGAGAACCACGGCTCCGCCCCGGTCTCGTCCCCGGCCCGCAGCAGCAGGATCGCCAGCGCGTTCGCCGCTTCGCGGTGACCGGCGTACGCGGCCCGGCGGTACCACTGCTCGGCCTGGGCGGTCCGGCCCTGGTCGGCGCAGAGCAGCCCGAGGTTGTACGCGCCGTTGATGTCACCGGCGTCCATCGCGGCCCGGTACCAGCGCTCGGCGGTCTGGGTCTCACCCCGCTCGGCGTGCAGCGCGCCCAGCGCGTTGGCGGCGTTGCCGTCGCCGTCCTGGGCGGCCCGCAGCCACCACACGGCGGCGTTCTCGGTGTCCCCGGCGTCGCGGAGCAGGAAGCCGAGCGCGCAGGCGGCCCGGACCTCGCCGTCCTTGGCGGAGGTCAGGTACCAGCGGCCGGCCTCCTTGAGCTCGCCGCGCCGCTCCAGGATCGTCCCGAGGTGCAGCGCGGCCCGGCGGTGTCCGCGCGCGGCGGCCTGCCGATACCACTGCTCGGCCTCCCGCACCAGTGCGGCGGCGTCGTCACCGCGCTCTCCTACGGCCCTGCGGTCCAGCGAGCGGGCCAGCCGGTACGCCCCTTCCCGGTGCCCCCGCTCGGCGGCGACCCGCATCCAGCGCTCGGCTCCGGCCGTGTCCCCGCGGTGCTCCAGCAGATCGGCGAGGGCGTACGCGCCGAGGGTGTGGCCCTGCTCCGCGGACTGGCGCAGCCAGTACTCGGCGGCGGGTTCGTCGCCGCGCTCCCGGTGGTGGCGGCCGAGCGCGTGGGCGGCCGCGGTGGAACCGGCCACGGCGGCGATCCGCCACCAGCCCGCGGCCTCGTCGGCGTAACCCCGCTGGTGCAGCAGGACGCCCAGGTTGTTGGCGGCGGCGCGGTCTCCCGCGGCGGTGGCGGCACGCAGATGGGGTTCGGCTCCGTCGAGATCACCGCGGCGCAGCAGCATGGCGCCGAGGACACTCATCGCCTCGACGTCGCCGGCCTCGGCGGCGAGCCGTTGACGCAACTCCTCGGCCGCCTCGTCGGCGGCCTCCCCCGTCTCGTCGCGGGGGTCCTCCCAAGGGGAGGACTGCACAAAACGCCCAGTCCCGAACAGAGTTGCCTTGTCCCCCATAACATCCATCGTCGCACCACCTGCAACCTGGGTACACCCGGTATACCGCAGTCAGTGAGGTCACTACAGCGTTTTGTCGACATGCCCACAGAGAGACAAGTCAAACACAGATCGGTCAACTCCCGTCGGCGGCACGGCCGTCACCCGCCCAGGCACATGCGTTCGCCCATCACAAAGGCCCGGATTCCTTGAGGAATCCGGGCCTTTGACGTCGCCTGCTTCGCGACCTGAGTAGCGGGGACAGGATTTGAACCTGCGACCTCTGGGTTATGAGCCCAGCGAGCTACCGAGCTGCTCCACCCCGCGCCGTTGTGTGACAACCGTAGCACGGCGCGGGGCGGGCGTTTGACCAGCCTGCTCGCTAACTGCTCGGGCTCGCGCTGGGACCGGGGCCGCTGCCCCCGCCGCCGGCGCCGCCCCCTTCGGCCGACTGGGCCTCCTCAGCCCTGCGCAACGCCTCCTCCAGGTCCTTCTGTGCCCTGCCGTAGGCCTCCCAGTCGTTCTTCTGCAGGGCTTCCTGGCCGGCCTCGAAGGCCTCCTGGGCCTCGTTCAGCGCTTCCTGGACCGTCGGGTCGTCGGACGCCGGCGGTGGTGTAGCGCCTTCCTCCTCGCCGGTCCCCTCGCCCTCGTCCGCCGGCGGCTCGGTGGTCATGCCCTCACCCCCGAAGATCTTGTCGAGGGCCTGGTCGAGGGTGTCCTCGAAGGCGGTCTGCCCCCCGTAGGTCACCAGCACCTTCCGCAGCAGCGGGTACTTCAGCCCACCACCGCGTACGTAGACCGGCTCCACGTAGAGCAGTCCTCCGTCGAGGGGGACAGCCAGCAGGTTGCCGTACTCGACCTCGGAGTCACCGCCTCTCAGCAGCCTGATGGCCTCGGCGATGTCCTGTTGGGAGTTGAACTGGCTCTGGACCTGTTTGGGCCCGGCGGCCGTGGTGCTGGTCGGCAGTTTCAGCACTCTGATCTTGCCGTAGTCCTTGGTGCCCGGATCGGCGTTGACCGCCATGAAGGCACTGAGGTTGTCACGGCCGTTCGGTGTGAACGTCGTGGTGAGCGAGAAGGTCTGCTCCTGCTGGTCGGGCATCTTCATGCTCAGGTAGTACGGAGGCACCGCGTCGCCCGTCTTGTTGGTCGGGTCGTCCGGCACCTGCCACACCTCGCTGCCCGAGAGGAACGTCGTGGCGTCCTTCACGTGGTAGCGGGTCAGCAGCTCGCGCTGCACCTTGAACAGGTCCTGCGGGTACCGCAGATGGGCCATCAGCGCGTCGGAGATCTCGGTCTTCGGCTGCACCGTGTCCGGGAAGGCCTTCATCCAGGTCCTCAGGACGGGGTCCTGGGTGTCCCACTGGTAGAGGTTGACCTCGCCGTTGTAGGCGTCGACGGTCGCCTTCACCGAGTTGCGGATGTAGTTGACCTGGTTCTGCTGGGCCACCACCGCGCGCTGGTCGTTGGTGGCGGTCAGCGAGTCGGCCGTGGTGTCGCCGAGGGTCGTCCGCGACGCGTACGGATAGCCGTTGGTGGTGGTGTAGGCGTCGACGATCCACTGGATACGGCCGTCCACGACCGCCGGGTAGGCGTCACCGTCGATGGTCAGCCACGGGGCGATCGCCTCGACGCGCTCCTTGGGCGTGCGGTTGTAGAGGACCCGCGAGCCCTCGCCGATCGCCCCGGAGTACAGGATCTGCGGCTCGCTGAACGCGACCGCGTAGGCGGCCCGGTTCACCGGGTTCTCGAGGCTGACCCCGCTGTCCCCCTTGTAACTGTACGTCTTCTCGCCACTGTCGTCGGAGTAGTCGATCTCCTTCTGGGGACCGCCGACGATCGAGTACGCGGTGGTGCGCTCGCCGTAGTAGACACGCTGCTCGTACTCCGGGAGTTCACCCTTGGACGGCAGATCGGACTCGATGAAGTTCGGACGGCCTCCGGAGTCCACGCTGGTGCCCTCGGCCGCGACGACACCGTATCCGTGGGTGTACCGGAAGTGGTCGTTGATCCAGTTCCGCTTGGGGACGCCGTTGAGGTTCAGCTCGCGCAGACCGATGACCGTGTCCTGCTCCTTGCCGTCGACGGGGTACCGGTCGACGTCCAGGTTGGTCGGGAACGCGTAGTAGTTCCTGATCTGCTGGAGCTGCTGGAAGGTCGGCGAGACGATGTTCGGGTCCATGATCCGGATGCTCGCCGTGCTGCCGACCTCGTCCCGCAGCCGGGACTTGTCCTCGGTCTGGCTGGTGCCCGGGTACTCGGTGACCTGCGAGTCGTCGATGCCGTAGGCCTCACGCGTGGCCTTGAGGTTCTTCTCGACGTACGGCGCTTCCTTGGCCTGCTCGTTCGGCTGGACCTGGAACTTCTGCACGATCGCCGGGTACAGGCCGCCGATGAGGATCGCCGACAGCACCATCAGACCGAAGCCGATCACGGGCAGCTGCCAGGTGCGCCGCCACAGGGTGGCGAGGAACAGCAGCGCGCAGATCACGGCGATGCAGAACAGGATCGTCTTGGCCGGCAGATAGGCGTTGGCGTCGACGTACCTGAGGCCCGTCCAGCTGTCGGTGGCCTTGAAGTCGCTGGACTTCACCGCCAGCCCGTACCGGTCGAGCCAGTAGGCGACCGCCTTCAGGGCCACGAAGACGCCGAGGAGCACCGACAGGTGTCCGGTGGCCGCGGCCGTGGCGCGCGCGCCCGGGCTGGTGATGCGGAGTCCGCCGTACAGGTAGTGGGTGAGCGCGGCGGCGATCAGCGCCAGGATCGTGGCGGCGAAGCCGAAGCCGAGCAGGAACCGGTACCAGGGCAGGTCGAAGGCGTAGAAGGAGACGTCGAGCTTGAACTGCGGGTCCTTCTGTCCGAAGGGCACGCCGTTGACCCACATCAGCCAGGTCCGCCACTGGCTCGACGCCGAGGCGCCGGCGATCAGGCCCACCAGCGCGGTGATGCCGAGCAGCAGCCACTTCTTGTACGGGGCGATGCCCATCCGGTACCGGTCGAGGTTCTGCTGCTCCATGGACATGGCGCTCAGCGGCGGCCGCATCCGGTGTGCCAGCCAGACGTTGAAGCCGACCGCGAGGGCCATCAGCAGACCGAAGACGAAGAACAGCCCGATCTTGGTCCACAGGGTCGTCGTGAACACCGACGAGTAGTCGACCGAGCGATACCACAGCCAGTCGGTCCAGAAGCCCGCGAACATGGTGAACACCATGCCGAGGACGGCCAGGACGCCCAATGTCATGAGCAGGGTCCGGACCCGCCGGGACGGGCGGCCCACTCTGATCCGTGGCCCCGTCGGGCCTCCGCCGCGGTCCGGCATCTGGAAAGCCAAGGTAGGCACCTCGAAGTTCGCTGTTGATTCGTCAGGCCCGCGTCTTCACGGACCGTGTGTGGTGCCCCGTGATCGTGGGCCCACACCTATGCAACTTACTCACGCTTTACTCGGTTCCCGATTCCGGGCAGGAACGAGAGAGGATTGTGACCATGTCCAACACACCCATGGCGGCCAACCCGCTCACCCG
Source organism: Streptomyces pimonensis (assembly GCF_041380215.1). Lineage (NCBI taxonomy): Bacteria > Bacillati > Actinomycetota > Actinomycetes > Kitasatosporales > Streptomycetaceae > Streptomyces > Streptomyces pimonensis. The sequence goes on along the minus strand of NZ_JAHWZY010000002.1, from coordinate 131,730 downwards.
GGCCGTGCTCGAGATCGACGAGTACGTCTCCGGCCTCGGCTGGGACCAGCCCGCCCGTCTGTTCGCCCTCGTCGACACCGCCCGCCTGCGGACCGAACAGCCCTCGCTCGCGGACCGGCTCGGTCTGGGCGACGCGCAGGAGACGACCGCCCTCACCCCGATCGAGCAGGACGAGATTCCCCCGGGCAGGCCGCTCGACGAGTTCCTGGGCACCATCGCCTGGCCCGACGCGGTGGCCGGTTGCGCCCTGAGCGTGGAACGGCTGATGCTGCCGCCGTCGGCCGAGGCCCAGGTCCCGGAGGGCCTGGACGAGGCCGCGCTGACGAAGTGGGTGGCGCGCCACCCGGAGCGTCAGGAGGTGCGGATGACGGTCGCGGTGCTGCGCGACGGGGCCCGCGAGTCGGCTCTGCGGCTGCGCGAGAAGGACTCCGCCACGGAGGTCCTCACCGGCTCCGGGCTGGTGCCGGGCCTGGCGGAGGCGCTGGCGGCCACGTTCGAGGAGTAGCGGGGCCGGTCAGGACGCCGTGCACCTCGGAAGGTCCGAGGTGTCGCCGGAGCGGATGTCCTCCAGGGCGTCCAGGGCGTCGTCGATGGTGTCCACCTTCACCAGGGTGAGGCCCTCCGGGGTGTCCTTGGCGGCGGACGCGCAGTTGTCGGCGGGCGTGAGGAAGTACTCGGCGCCCTTGCCTCGCGCGCCGACCGTCTTCATCTCGATCCCGCCGATCGGCCCCACCTTGCCGTCGTCGTCGATCGTGCCGGTGCCGGCGACGAACCTGCCGCCGGTCAGGCTGCCCGGAGTGAGCTTGTCGTAGATGCCGAGGGCGAACATCAGGCCTGCGCTCGGCCCGCCAACGTCGGCGAGCTTGATGTCGACGGTGAACGGGAAGGTGTGGTCGGTCCCGGCGGATATCCCCACGAGGGCGCGCTTCTCGCCGCCGTCCTCGGAGACCGTGGTGGTGATCGTCACCTTCTCGGTCCTCGTCGCCGTCCGGTTCTCCTTCTCGGCGGCGGCCTGCTCCTTGGCCGGCACGATGGTGAAGACGACGTCCTCGCCCGGCTTGTGCTCGGTCACCCGCTCGGCGACGTCGGCCGGCTCCTTCACCGCCTTGCCGTCGACGGCCTTGATCACGTCGCCCGCGTGCAGCTTGCCCTCGGACGGGGACCCCTTGACCACCGTGGAGACGATCACCCAGGACCTCACCGGGACGCCGAGTTCCTTCAGGGCCGCGACCTTGGCGCTCTCCTGGGACTGGCTGAACTCCTCGGCGTTCTCCTGGGTGGACTCCTCCTCCGTCTTGCCGTCGGGGTAGAGGGTCTCGTGCGGGACGACCTTGTTGTCGTGCGCGAGCCATCCGTAGACGGCCTCGACGAGGTTCATCCGGTAGTCGGCGCCGGTGACCCGCACCGTGGTCATGTTGAGATGACCGTCCGTCGGGTAGGTCTTGTGCCCGGAGATCCGCAGCACCGGCTCGCCGTCGTGCTCACCCAGCGTGTTCACCGTCGGCCCCGGGGACATCTCCGCGTAAGGGACGGGGAGGAACACTCCCGCGCACAGGAGCGCGATCAGCATCAGGGTGGAGGCGAGCATCGTCGCGGTGCGGCGTGGCATGTCTCGACAGTACGGGACAGGCCTGTCAGCGCACCGTCAGGGCCGCCCGGACGGGCGGCCCTGCTCGCGTCGTACGCCGTGACCTGCTGCGATCAGCCTTCAGCCGCCCGATCGCGGCCTTTCCATGGCCTCGCGGAACCGGGCGTAACCGATGAGTTCGGGGCCGTCGCTCCGCACCTTGCGCGTGCGGTTGGCCCAACTGCCCCACAGTCCCGCTCCGATCACGGCCACAAGCGGAATCAGCAACCAGGCGAGCACCGCCATGCCGGCCTCCCAACCCCATGAGCGTCCGCAACACTGACTGATCAGCAGATTAACCATCCGCAGTGACAACGCTCACGCCAGGGGTGGGGTTGTGCAACCGGAGGTCCGGTCCCGCTCAACAGGCCCCTACCCGCCCTCCCGTCCCCCGGCCAACGCCCCTCGACGGCGCTACGCGCCGACCCACTCCTCGGTCCCGTCGGAGAACCTCTGGTGCTTCCAGATGGGCACCTCGTGCTTGAGGTCGTCGATCAGCTTCCGGCAGGCCTCGAAGGCCTCCCCCCGGTGCGGGCACGACACGCCGACGACCACGGCGAGGTCGCCGACCCGGAGGTCCCCCACACGGTGCACGGCGGCCAGCGCCCGAACGGGGTACTCGGCGGCGACCTTCCCGGCGACCCGCCGCATCTCGTCCTCGGCGCCGGGGTGGCACGAATAACCGAGCCCCTCGACGTCGGCGCCCCCGTCGTGGCTGCGCACCGTCCCCACGAACAGCGCCGTCCCGCCGGCCGCGTCGTCCCCGACCGCGCGGAGGACCTCGTCCACGGACAGCGGCGTGTCGCGAATCGAGACCAACTTGATCGGGTCCTGTGCGGCCTGCTCACCCGGGTGATCGTGCGTGGATGCCATGCCCCCATCGTGCCCCACTCCGACGACAACGCGGAACGGCGTCGTCGTCCGGCCCGCGCGCACTCCCGCCCGCCCGGAGCTTCCTGCGGGAGACACGTCAGATCCGGCGCCGGACCTTGCGCGCCCGTCGTACCACCGCCGCCGCGCCCAGCAGGGCCACCGTCGCCCCCGCGGCGCCCGCCGCCGTCGCGTCCTTGCGCCCCAGTCGCCGGCCGGCGACCGTGTGCCTGCCGGACACCTCCTCCAGCAGCTGCGCGAGCACCTCCTCGTTGGTGTGCGCGGGCCGCCACCCGGCGTCGTGCAGCCGACTCCCGCTCACCACCCAGGGGTGCATCGTGTACGCCAGGTCCCCGGCCGGGGAGGGGGTGAGCCCGATCCTGTGCAGCCGGGCCGCCGCGCCGAGCGCGACCGCCGACGGCAGCTCCATCCGCCGGATCCCGCTGAGCTCCTCGACCTCCTCCTGCTCCAGCCATCCGTCGCAGCCGACGGCCAGCTCGCCGTCGACCTTCTCCAGGACGGCGTACTCCAGGGCGCTGCACAGGTCCTCGACGTGGCAGAACTGCCACGCGGGCCGCGACCCGGCCACCACGAGCAGCCTGGGCGACTCGAAGTACCTGGTCAGCGCGGTGTCGGTGCCTCCCACCAGCACGGCGGGGCGCACGACCGTGACATTGAGCCCCGGGTGCGCCCTGGGCGCCCGGCGGGCGAGTCGCTCGACCTCCAGGAGATCGCCGACCCCCGTGGCCTCCGCCGTGGCCCGCAGCTCCGCGTCCTCGGACAGCGGCAGCTCGTTGTCCGGCAGCGCCCCGTAGACCATCGTCGACGTGCACAGCACCACACGGTGCACTCCGGCGGCCGCCGCGGCCGTCAGCACCGTCTGCGTCCCCCGTACGTTGTAGGCCGTCCGGGCGGCGGCATCGGTCTCGAGATCGAGATCGAGCGCGAGGTGGACCACCACGTCGGCCCCGCGCAGCTTGTCCGCGATGGCCGGGTCCCGTACGTCCAGGATGTGCCAGAGCGCCTCGGCGCACTCGCCGCGCCGTTCGTCGACGGCGATGACCTGCTTGACCTCCTCCGAGGCGGCGAGCCGCGCGGTGAGCAGCGCGCCGACGCCGGACGCGGCACCGGTGACCGCGACGACGGGCCCGCGCGGGGCGGCACTGGTCGAGCTGTTTCGCGCTGCGCGAACCTGTGGATCTGGGGAACTCACCGGGCGTCTCCAGCGGTTGTCTTCAGTACGAGCGCGAGCGACGCGTACGTACCAGGTGGCATCCATCCTGCCGCAGGCCTCCTGTCGGCGAAGCACCGAGGCCCGAACCGCTTCAGGTGTCTACGCTGGGTGGTGTTGTCGGGCAGCCGTGCCGCCGGAAAGAACCGGTGGCCCTACCAGCCGAGGAAACCCGTGAGTGACACCCCATTCGGATTCGGCCTTCCGCCGGAGGAGCCGGACGACGGCGACGAGGGCAAGAAGAAGGACCCGCAGAGCGGTGGTGGTCAGGGCCCGGCCAACCCGTTCGGCTTCGGCGCGCCCGGAGCAGGAGGCTTTGGCGGCCCGGGCGCGGACAATCCGTTCGCCGCGATGTTCGGGTCGCTGAACCCCACCGACCTGGGCGCAGCGTTCCAGCAGCTCGGCCAGATGCTCTCCTACGAGGGCGGGCCGGTGAACTGGGACATGGCCAAGCAGATCGCCCGGCAGACCGTCTCGCAGGGCACGGCGGAGGGTTCGAAGGACGCGAGCGTCGGCCCCGCCGACCGCAGGGCCGTGGAGGAAGCGGTCCGGCTGGCCGACCTGTGGCTGGACGACGCGACCTCCCTGCCGTCGGGCGCCCACTCCGCCGTGGCCTGGAGCCGCGCGGAATGGGTGGAGGCCACCCTCCCGGCGTGGCGGGAGCTGGTCGACCCGGTGGCCGAGCGCGTCGGGAACGCGATGGGCGATGTCCTGCCGGAAGAGATGCAGGCCATGGCCGGTCCGCTGATCGGCATGATGCGCTCCATGGGCGGCGCCATGTTCGGCACGCAGATCGGGCAGGCCGTCGGCGTGCTCGCCGGTGAGGTCGTCGGCTCGTCCGACATCGGCCTGCCGCTGGGCCCGGCCGGCCGGGCCGCGCTGCTGCCGCTGAACATCGAGACCTTCGGCAAGGACCTGGGCGTCTCCCAGGAGGAGGTGCGGCTGTATCTCGCCCTGCGCGAGGCCGCCCACCAGCGCCTGTTCGCGCACGTCCCGTGGCTGCGCTCGCACCTGTTCGGCGCCGTCGACGGCTACGCGCGCGGGATCAAGGTCGACACCGGCAAGCTCGAGGACGTCGTCGGCCAGTTCGACCCGCAGAATCCCGAGCAGCTGCAGGAGGCTCTCCAGCAGGGCATGTTCCAGCCGGAGGACACACCGGAGCAGAAGGCCGCCCTGGCCCGCCTGGAGACGGCGCTGGCGCTCGTCGAGGGCTGGGTGGACGCCGTGGTGCACGCCGCGGCCAAGCCACGGCTGTCATCGGCCGACGCGCTGCGCGAGACGCTGCGCCGCCGCCGCGCCTCGGGCGGTCCGGCGGAGCAGACGTTCGCCACGCTGATCGGTCTGGAGCTGCGCCCGCGCCGACTGCGCGACGCCTCGCGCCTGTGGGCCTCGCTCACCGACGCGCGCGGGGTCGACGGCCGGGACGCCCTGTGGGCTCACCCGGACATGCTGCCGACGGCGACCGACCTGGACGACCCGGACGGTTTCGTGCACCGCGAGCAGATCGACTTCTCCGAGCTGGACAAGATGCTGGGCGAGGCCGCCGACAAGCCCGACCTCAAGAAGAAGGACGAGGGCGAGGGCGGGAGCAGGGGCGACGACGCCGAGTGAGCCTCCACGACGACGCTGTCCTCGTGCTCAAGGGGTACGAGGACCAGCCCGAGCTGCGCCAGACCTATCTGGACCATCTCGCGGCGCATCCGGACGGCATGTGGAAGGCCTGTGCGGACGGTCACATCACGGCGAGCGGCCTGGTGATCGATCCCGAGCGGGGCCGGGTCCTGCTGACCCTGCACCGGAAGCTGCGGATGTGGCTCCAGATGGGCGGGCACTGCGAGCCCGGTGACGTCTCGCTCGCGGCGGCGGCCCTGCGGGAGGCGACGGAGGAGTCCGGCATCACGGGACTGACGCTGGTGCCCGGTGGGCCCGTGCGGCTGGACCGGCACTCCACACCGTGCGCCTGGCACCTGGACGTCCAGTACGCGGTACTGGCTCCCTCCGGAGCCGTGGAGGCGATCAGCGACGAGTCCCTCGACCTGCGCTGGTTCCCGTACGACGAGGTGGCGGAGGTGGCCGACGCCTCGGTCACCTGTTTGGTGGAAGCGACCCGGACGAGACTGGGCGTCTGACACAGGGGGCGACCGCCCGGGCGGTCGCCCCCTGTCTCCGTGCCCCGTCAGCTCCAGACGCTGCCCTGGTTCTGACCGCGGGCGCCCTGCTGCCCCATGCCGTACTGCGCGGCGAGACCCGATCCGATCTGAGCGTTCTGCGGCGGCAGCAGTTCGCTGGGCTGGACGAGCGCGAAGCCGCTGCCCATGAAGCTGAGCTCCCAGCCCTCACCGGTGTTGCCGCGGCGCCGCCACACCCCGGAGGAGTGGGTCTGGGCCTGCATCTGCACGCGCAGGGACGTGGACCAGGCGACGATCGCGTCGGCGTCGCAGCTGACGTACTTGTCCGGCGTCACCTGCATCAGCAGCGGCATGCCCGAGGTCATCAGGGCGACCTTGCCGTTGCCGGTGATGTTGAGCTGGTACTTCCCCGAGCCGGAGATGCCGTACAGGCTGTCGACGGCGATCACCTCGTGGTGCAGCGAGGAGTCCATCGCGAGCACATGGCTGCTGTCGACCGTCAGCCCGTCGTGATCCACCTCCATGAGGTGGATGCGCTGGGCGAGGTTGGCGAGGTAGACGGTGCCCTGCCCGTGGCAGCGCATCAGGTCGAGTCCCTCGCCTGTCTGCGCACGCGCGCGGGACGCGCTGGTGCCCTGGAACTCGGCGTCGAACTCGACGAGCCCCTGGTAGGCGACCATGGTGCCCTTGCGGGCGAGGACGTCGTCGTGGCCCTCCAGGGCGACGCGGAGCATCTGCTGGTTCTGCAGGCTCCAGCGCTCCTGGGTCTGCTGGTCGTTGAAGGCGAAAAGCGGGCTCTGCATGGTGTGGTTGATCCCCCTCAGCCCCGGATCCGGAGACGGTCGGTGCTGTCCTCACTGGGCTGGACGACGACGATGCCCTGACCGGAGAAGGCCATCTGGTAAGCCTCTCCGCTGCCGCGGCCGATCAGCGACTGGGCCCGGAAGCTGCGCTTGCCCTTCACCTTGAGGTTCGGGGACCAGGCGACCAGGGCGTCCGGATCGACGTACGTCTCGTCGTCGCCGCCACCGCAGTCGACGACGATCGGCTTGCCGCGCGAGGTCAGCGCGACCCAGCCCTGTCCGGAGATCTTGGTGTTCCACAGGCCCTGTCCGGCGAACTTCGCCAGGCCCTTGACCCGCTCCACGCCCCATGTGAGGTGGGCGTCGAAAGCGAGAAGGTTGGTGGCGTTGACGGAGATGCCGTCGCCGTTGAGGTTGATCACGACGACGTTGGCGCCGTAGTCGGCGAGGTAGAGCAGGCCGTCGCCGGAGCACTTCATCAGCGGCGCACCCTCACCGGTCATCCAGTCCTTGGCGATCTGGCGCACGGCCGGCGGGTTGGGCTCGTACTGGACGAACCCTTCGTAGGCGACCATCGAGCCCACGCGCGCGAGGAGGTCGTTCCCGGTCTGCATGGCGACCTTCAGCATGTGGTTGCCGTGGTTCTCCATGCGGGCGGTGACGGGGGCGGGGGCATAGCCCGCGAGTGGCTGGTTCATGACGGGCTCCCTCAGATCTCGTACGGCTGGACGACGATGAAGTTGCCGGGCACGCCCCGGAACTGGAGGTTGACGCTCTCCCCGGTGTCGCCGGGGTAGGAGTTGCGGCGCATCCTCACCTGGCTGGAGACGACCACCTGGGAGGCGGCCGACCAGGCGACCACCGCGTTGCAGTCGGCGAAGGTGGTGGGGGTGACCGGCAGCACCACGGGTGTGCCGTGGGTCTTGACGACGATGGTGCCGGTCCCCTGGAACTGCATCGTGAACAGCGCGCCGCCGGGGATGCCGTGCCCCTCGATGCGGCGGACCTCGTACTGGAGGCCCTCGTCGAAGGCGAGGACGTTCTCGGCGGAGACGCACACGGCGTCGCCCTGGAGCTCGATCGGGTGCAGCATCGTGGAGTTCTCGGCGAAGAACACCTGGCCCTGTCCGGTGCAGCGCATCAGCTGCATCTCCTGGCCGGTGGCGTTGCCGACGATGCGGCCGGAGAAGCCGGCGCCCTTGTAGCCGAAGTCGACCTTGCCCTGGTAGAGCACCATGCTGCCCTGCCGGGCCAGCACGGGCTGCCCGCCGATGCCCAGGTCGACACGGATCAGCTTCTTGTTCTGCTGGGTCCAGCGCTGGCCGGTGGGCGTCTCCTTGAACTTCTGGAGCGCGCCGAGCACACCGGGGCTCTGCGGTGCGCCCTGGGGAGCACCGTACGGGGCCGGCTGGTGCGGCACCTGTCCGGGCGGGGGCTGCCGGCCGTAGCCCGGAGGGGGCACGGGGTGTCCGTAGCCCGGGGGCGGGGCGGGAACCTGCGGCGCCTGCGGCTGTCCGTAGCCCGGGGGCGGCGGGGCGGGCCGGCCGTACGGCGGCTGCTGGCCGTGGGGCGCGGGCGCAGGCGGCGGCACCGGAGAACCGCCGGGCGGGGTGTGCAGGGGGGCGACGATGGTCGGCGCGGCGTGCACCGGCGGCACGGGAGGCGCGGGAGCCGGCGGCGACGCGAAGCCCTGCGCGGCGGGCTGGGGCGCGGGCGCGGGGGCGGGCGCGGCCCCGCCGGGCGCACCGAACGCGGGCGGCGCGGCGGGCTGGGCGGGCGGAGCGAAACCGGGCACGGCTCCGCCGGCCTCCGGCTGCTGCCGGGGAGCGGCCGGCTCGTCCTCGGCCACCTCACCGCCGAAGTTCCGCAGGAGCGCGTCGAGCCCGCCGTCGAAGCCCTGTCCGACGGCGGCGAACCGCCAGACGTCCTTGAAGTAGAAGTCACCCAGCATCACGGCCCGCTCGGTGGAGAACTCCGAGCCGCTGAAGGGGTACCGGGCCACTTCCTCGCCACCCGCGACGATACGGATGTACCCGGGACCGACCTGCGACATCTGCCCGGCACCGTCGAGGGTCGCCGTGAAGGACAGCTTCCTGATCTGCTGCGGGATCCGGTCCAGCGTCACGCGGAACGACTCGGTGTCGCCCGCCTGGGCGCCCAGGAGCTGAATGGATTCCTCGGGGGACTTCGGCTGGTTGTAGAAGATGAAGTAACGGTCGTCGGAGAGCCGTTCGTCGGCGTCGAGACCGAAGCAGCTGATGTCGAAGGTCAGCCCCGGACCGGAGATCTGCACGCCCACGTACAGATCCGTCCCCGCCGTGAGGTCACTGATCCTGGCCTTGTGGCCGCGTTGGAATTCCCTGGCCATGCGTACGACCGTCCCCCATCCCGAATGTGAGTGCGTCGCGTCAGGCTAACGGCAAACACGGACACCGGATGAAGTCGGTACAAACCCGGTACACAACGCGTGCACGGACTCACGGTGCGTTCACCTCGGACGGTGCTCACGCATCGCGCGCACCCGGCGCACCCGGCGCACCCGGCGCACCCGGCAGCCGCTCGGCCGCGACCACCCCTTCGAGATAACCGCGGGCCCGTTCGGTCCTCGGATACGCCTCCAGCAACCGCCAGAAACGCGGGCCGTGCCCGGGCACCAGTAGATGCGCCAGCTCGTGGCAGAGAACGTAGTCGACGACGTACTCGGGCATGCCCTGCAGCCGGTGCGACAGCCGGATGCTTCCCTCGGCAGGGGTGCACGAGCCCCAGCGCGTGTTCTGGTTGGTGACCCAGCGCACCGAGGCGGGTCTGGCCCGTCCGCCGAAGTACTGGTCGGACAGTCTCCGGGCGCGCTCGGCCAGCTCCGCGTCCCCGAGGGTCCGCCTGCTCTCCTGCGCGGCCAGCCTGTCGAGCATGACGGTCACCCAGCGCTGCTCCTCCGCCTCGGACATCCGGGCGGGGATGAGCACGACCGTGCGATCGCCCTCGCGGTACGCGGAGACCGTTCTGCGACGGCGGGCGCTCCTGCGGACCTCGATCGCGCTCGCCCGTGAGCCGTTCGTCGGCTGGCTCGTCGTGCTGCGCTGTGGCTTTCCGGCGCGGTGCAGTGGATCGGCGGGCACGTCCCGACGGTACCCGCTGCACGCGGGGAAGTCCTGGCCTCGGGACGGTTATCCCACCGAGCGCCGGATTTATACGATGAATCCCACCCCCTGTGGACAACTTTCGGCAACCGCCGACCCGGCCCGGCATGCTGGTATACGTCGGACGAGCTGCGAAGGGCTCGACCACCCAACGGGGACGATCCGGGACATACGGGGGCCTGTCATGCATCCGATGGTCAAGCCCGCGCTTCGGCGCGGATGGCGCGATCTCCACACCGTGCAATTCGGGGTGACGCCGGCGCACGCATTGACGCTGAGCCCGGTGGACACGGCCACGGGCAGCTTCCTCGACCTGCTCGACGGCACCCGCGGGCTGGAACTCCTGCGGGAGGAGTCACGACGCATGGACCTGCCCGAGGGGCATGTCGACCGGCTGGTGCGCCGGCTGTCACGGGCCGGACTGCTGGACGACTCGCGAGGCGGCGGACCGGCCGCCGAGGCCCTGCGAAAGAAACCGGAGGTACTCGACCGACTCCGTCCGGATCTGGCGTCCCTCGCCCTGACCACCTCCGCACCGGGCGATCCACTCCGCCGGCTGGCAGCGCGCCGCAGTGCGCGGGTGCAGGTGAGAGGAGCGGGCCGGGTGGGCGCCGCCCTCGCGGCGCTGCTGTCGGGAGCCGGGGTGGGCGAGGTCGACGTGCGCGACGTCGGACGGGTCGAACCGTGGGACGTCACGCCGGGTGGGCTACCCGCCGATGCCCTCGGCGACCGTAGGGACGAGGCGGCCCGCCGCGCGGTACGCCGGGCCGCCCCGGACCGCCCGCAGCGCCGGACCGCCCGGTCCTCCCTCGAAGAAGGCGACCCCGGCTTCGGCCTGGTCGTCCTCGCCCCGCGGGACGACATCGCCGTGCACGCACCCGATCCGGGGGCCGCCGAGACTCTCGTGTCCTCGGGCACGCCCCACCTCTACGCCGGTGTCGTGGAGGGGACGGGTGTGGTCGGGCCGCTGGTCCTGCCCGGCGAGACGGGCTGTGCGGGCTGTCTCCAGCAGGACCGCACCGACCGGGACCCGGTCTGGCCGCGCCTGGCCGCCCAGTGGCGTTCCGGGCGGCAGCGCCGGGTGGGCGCCTGCGACCTGACGCTGGCCACGGCGGTGGCCGGGCTGGCGGCCGCTCACGCGCTCGCCTTCCTGGACGGCCGGGTCCCGTCCAGCTCCGGCGCACGCTGGGAGGTCTCCCTCCCCGCCCTGCACTGGCAAACGCGCCCGGTCAGCCCCCACCCGGCCTGCCCGTGCGGAGCCGCGCGCAAAGGTCCGGAAAAAGGTAAGGGAGAACACACCCCCGGGGACGGGGGGTCGCACGAGACAATGGCCGTGCACGGGCCGTCGGAGGAGTGGCGCCGCAAGGCGGACGCGAAACGGCCGGCAGGGACTTGGAGGGCGCATGTCTGATCTTCCCCGCAAGGCGGTCACCCGGACCGCCAAGCTGGCCGCGCTCCCGCTCGGCTTCGCCGGGCGGGCCACCTGGGGGCTCGGCAAGCGGATCGTGGGCGAGTCCGCGGAGCTTGTCGGCCGAGAGCTCCAGCAGCGCACCGCCGAGCAACTGTTCAAGGTGCTCGGCGAGCTCAAGGGCGGCGCGATGAAGTTCGGCCAGGCCCTGTCGGTCTTCGAGTCGGCCCTGCCGGAGGAGGTCGCCGGTCCCTACCGGGCGGCACTGACCAAGCTGCAGGAGGCCGCACCTCCGATGCCCACCCGTACCGTCCACGCGGTGCTGGCGGAGCGGCTGGGCGAGGGCTGGCAGGAGCTGTTCCTGGAGTTCGAGGACAAGCCGTCCGCCGCGGCCTCGATCGGCCAGGTGCACCGGGCGGTGTGGCACGACGGCCGTGAAGTGGCGGTCAAGGTGCAGTACCCGGGCGCCGGCGAGGCCCTGCTGTCCGACCTGAACCAGCTGAGCCGCTTCGCCCGTCTGCTGGGTCCGCTCATCCCCGGCATGGACGTCAAGCCGCTGATCACGGAGCTCAAGGACAGGGTCTCCGAAGAGCTGGACTACGGCTTGGAGGCCCGGGCCCAGCGAGCCCACGCCGAGGAGTTCGGCGGCGACCCCGACGTCGTCGTGCCGAATGTGGTCCACCAGTGCGAACAGGTGCTGATCACCGAGTGGATGGACGGCGTCCCGCTGTCGGAGATCATCTCGGACGGCACGGAGGCACAGCGCGACCGGGCCGGCCAGCTTCTGGCCCGCTTCCTGTTCTCCGGTCCCGCCCGCACCGGTCTGCTGCACGCCGACCCGCATCCCGGAAACTTCCGTCTGCTGCCCGGCGGTCCGGAGGGCGAGGACGACTGGCGCCTGGGCGTACTGGACTTCGGCACCGTGGACCGCCTCCCGGGCGGGCTGCCCAAGCCCATCGGCGAGGCCCTGCGCATGACACTGGACGGCGAGGCGGAGGCCGTCTACGACATGCTCCGCGCCGAGGGCTTCGTCAAGGAGTCGATCGAGCTCGCCCCCGACACCGTTCTCGACTACCTCCTGCCGATCATCGAACCGGCCCGGGTCGACGAGTTCACCTTCACCCGCGGCTGGATGCGGAGCCAGGCGGCCCGGATAGCCGATCCCCGCTCCCCCGCCTCTCAGCTGGCCAAGCAGCTCAACCTCCCCCCGGCCTACCTGCTGATCCACCGGGTGACCCTGAGCACGATCGGCGTGCTCTGCCAGCTGGGCGCGACGGTGCGGCTGCGGGAGGAACTGGAGGAGTGGCTGCCGAACTTCCTCCCGGAGGAACCGGTGGAGGAGGAGCCGGCCGCCCAGGCCTGACGGACCTGATGGGTGTGTCGAGCGTTGCGACCGGCGCTGCCACCACTGCCACCACTGCGAGTCCAGGCGGCCCTCGATCGCCCGCAGGTCGTCGCGGGAGCACGTCTCGCAGTGGTGACGGCGGGCGCCGCCTTCCCCGAAGAAGGTCCAGAGGCCGGCTGCGGTCCCTCGGCGCGGTGCCGCAGCCGACGCACACCGACGACGGCTCCGGCACAGCCGTCGTCACTGCCTCCGGGATGGCTCCGTCACCCGGCGACGACACCGCCGTCCCCGACGTCCCGCCCCGCGCAACGCACCGCGGGGGCCGGTCCGTGCGCACGGACCGGCCCCCGCGGGAAGAGCTGGCCTCCTCCGGTGGAGGAGGCCGCTGTTTCAGGTGGGGTCGGTTACTGCATCACCGCCATGGCGAGCGCGCGGCGGGCGCGACGGGAAGCGCGCTCGGCCCGGCGCTGCATCCGGCGAGCGGTCACCAGGCGCGCGGCCTGGCGCTCCCGCTGCGCCTCCTGCAGTCGCTCGTGCATATGCGCACGGGCCAGGGCTTCTGGAATAAGTTGCATCTCTCGGGTCCTGTTCTGGCGCGAGTCGTTCGCACCGCTGGTGGTGAAGTCTTCGGTCGCGGAGCCTGCGGGCTCGTGAGTGGACGGCATCATCGGGGCCTGCTTCTGGGGGTCGTGCGTGAGGGGGCGGTCGATCGTTCCTGGGATGCTCATGCTGTGACCGGGTTCTTGCGCGGGCGGCCACGCGGCCGCTTGCGGGCGACGACAACTCCCTGGACGAACAGCTCGCCACCCCAGACGCCCCAGGGCTCACGCCGCTCCTTGGCGCCGGCGAGGCAGGCCTCGATCAGCGGGCAGGTGCGGCAGAGGGACTTGGCGTACTCGACGTCCGCCGGCGACTCGGCGAAGAAGACCTCCGGGTCGTAGGAGCGGCACGGGACGGGCACGCCCAGCTTCTCGATGGCGTCGTCGAGCGCGGTGAGCGCAGTGAGCGGAGTCAAGGTCGGGTCCTCCGTGGAGCCGGGCTTGGGGATCGTCTCGGAAGGCGGTACGGACGGGACGTGCGCTTCGAGTTGCACGGTTCGTCTTCCTCGTCTGGTCGTTTCCGGCCTGTTGGCCGGGCGGCGGCTGGTACCGGGCTCTTTTCTTGTCCCGAGGCGCTTCGCTTCCCCCGTTCGGGGAAAACAGAAGGGCCGCGGATCCCGGATGGGGTTCCGCGGCCCTGAAGGCGCCGGCCTGATCGAATCAGGCTGGATCACTCCAGGGTTCTGGCCCACGGAAGGCCCACATCAGGTGGTGCTGCGTCGTCTGCTTCCGGAATCCGGCACCGGCTGCCGCAAAGGCATAGGCCTTCGCCTGTGCCACTACCGCTTCCAGTGCCTTGGTCGGTCGCTCATCGCGCTCGCGGACGGCAGGAGCGAGGGAGGACGCCAGGTGCGCGGCACGAATGCCGGACAGACCGGTGCCCTGGTTCGAGGCGCCGAGCATGCACAGGGAGACGGCCGAGCGATCGGTCAGTTTGACGATGGAGCTGGTGTTGATCCTGATCACTGGACTCGCCTCCTCTCGGCGTCTAGGGGACTGGGGTGAGCCAGTCCACGGATATGCAAGTACAACACGGAGCCAGGGCCTTGGAGAAGGCCACCGTCCCCGTGCCTAAGAACCTATGGGGATCGCCGGGGCATGCGCAAACTATTTTTCCGACGAGTTCGGATCAGTCCTGATCCCGTTCCTCGTCGAGGTCACGGCCTGCGCAGATGGCCAGAACATCGGCTCCGTAGCGGCCCAGCTTGCGCATCCCCACCCCCGGGATCCTGGCCAGTGCGTGCTCGTCGTCGGGGACTGTCTCGGCGATGGCCATCAGCGTCTTGTCGGTGAAGACGCAGAAGGCCGGCTGCCCGCTGCGCCCTGCCTGGACGGCGCGCCACTCACGGAGCCGCTCGTACAGACCCTCGTCCATGTCGGTGGGGCAGTCCTCACAACGCATCAGCTTCATCTCGCCCGCGTCGGTCAGCGTGCGGCCGCACACCCGGCAGCGGGCGGGACTGCGCTGTCCGCGCCTCGGACTCGGAACGTTCGAGGCGGACGCCGCCCCGAACGGGCCGCGCTCCACACCCCCCGCGCCGACCGCGCCGACCGCGCCGCCACGGCCCGCGGCGGCGTGCGAACCGGGGCGCAGCCCGTGCAGGAAGCGGCTGGGGCGCCGGTTCGGCCGGCCGCCGGGTGAACGGGAGAGTGCCCAGGAGAGATGGAGGTGCTCACGGGCGCGTGTGATGCCGACATAGAGGAGGCGGCGCTCCTCCTCGATCTGCTCGTCGGTCTTTGCGTAGGTGATCGGCATCATGCCCTCGGCGACGCCGACCAGGAAGACGGCGTCCCACTCCAGGCCCTTGGCCGAGTGCAGCGAGGCGAGGGTGACGCCCTGCACGGTCGGGGCGTGCTGGGCGCCGGCCCGCTCGTCGAGTTCGGCGACCAGGTCGGCGAGGGTGGCGCCGGGTCTGGCGGCGGCGAAGTCCTGGGCGAGGTGCACCAGCGCCGCCAGTGACTCCCAGCGTTCCCGGACCGCTCCGGAACCGGCCGGCGGCTGGGTCGTCCAGCCCTCCCCCGAGAGCACGGCGCGCACCTGGGAGGGCAGGTCGGGGGCGTCGTCGAGGAGGGGGTCGTTGCCGCCGAAGCGGGCCGCGCCGCGCAGGGCGATACCGGCCTTGCGCACCTCGGGACGGTCGAAGAACCGCTCGGCGCCCCGCAACTGGTAGGGCACGCCGGCATCGGCCAGGGCCTGCTCGTAGGTCTCGGACTGGGCGTTCGTCCGGAACAGGACGGCGATCTCGCTCGCCGGGACCCCCGCGTCGATCAGCTCACGGATGCGGCGTGCGGCGCCCTCCGCCTCGGCCGGTTCGTCGGCGTACTCGGTGAAGACCGGCTCGGCCCCCGCGGCGCGCTGGGAGACCAGTTCCAGCCGGTGCTCGGCGGCCCGGCCACGGGCCTGGGCGAGCAGGCCGTTCGCCAGGCCGACGACCTGGGGGGTCGAGCGGTAGTCGCGGACCAGCTTGACGACGGTGGCCCCGGGATGACGGGTGCGGAAGTCGAGCAGGTGGTCGGGGGTCGCGCCTGTGAACGAATAGATCGTCTGGCTGGCGTCACCGACCACGCACAGGTTCTCCCGCTCGCCGAGCCACAGCTCCAGCAGGCGCTGCTGGAGCGGGCTGACGTCCTGGTACTCGTCGACGACGAAGTGCTGGTACTGGGCGCGGACCTGCTCGGCGATGTCGTGCCGGTCCTGCAGGACGGCGACGGTCAGCAGCAGCACGTCCTCGAAGTCGATGACGGCGCGCTCGCGCTTGAGGTCCTCGTAGGCGGAGTAGAGCTGGGCGATCTCGGCGGGGTCACGGGGGGACTCCCGGCCGGCCTTGGCGGCGGCGGCCGCGTAGTCGGCCGGAACGGTCTGGGTGACCTTGGACCATTCGATCTCCGCGGTGACGTCCCGCAGCTCGCCCCGGTCGAGCCGGATGCGGCAGGCGACGGCCGCGTCGGCGACCAGCTGGATCTTGCGGTCGACGAGCCGGGGCAGGGAACCACCGATCGCTTTCGGCCAGAAGTACTGGAGCTGGCGCAGCGCAGCGGAGTGGAAGGTACGGGCCTGGACGCCGACGGCACCGAGCTGGCGCAGTCGGCCGCGCATCTCCCCGGCGGCGCGGTTGGTGAAGGTGACGGCGAGCACGCTGGAGGGCTGGAGAATGCCCGCGCGCACCCCGTAGGCGATCCGGTGGGTGATCGCCCGGGTCTTGCCGGTGCCGGCGCCCGCCAGCACGCACACCGGCCCCTGCAGCGCGGTGGCGACGGCGCGCTGCTCGGGGTCGAGCCCTTCGAGCACCGCGTCGGCCGAGTCCGGTACCTGTGGGAAGAGGGTGGAGTGCGTTGCTGCTGTCACACAGCCATGCTGCCAGGTCGCCGGAGACAGGCGAGCCGGTCGTCCACAGGGAGGCTCCGTAGTCATACCAATGCGGCAGGCATCATGTGGGAGCCGTGCGGCCCCCGGCGGGAATGCCGGTGCTCCCCCGTATGTTCCTCCCACGACGAGGACTTCCCCGATCCGCCGAAGGAGCGCGAGAGGCATGCAGGGCACTGTGACGATGTACAGCACCACGTGGTGCGGCTACTGCCGCCGGCTGAAGAGCCAGCTGGACCGTGAGGGCATCGCGTACACCGAGATCAACATCGAGCAGGACCCGGAGTCCGCCGCCTACGTGGAGAAGGCGAACGGCGGGAACCAGACGGTGCCCACGGTGCGTGTGATCCCCTCCACCGGCGGCGACGAGGTCGTGATGACGAACCCGAGCCTCGCCCAGGTGAAGCAGGCTCTCGCGGTCTGACGCCCCGGGCACCGTGCCCCCTCCGGTCGAGGTCACCGGAGGGGGCCGACGTGTGTTCGGGGGTGCGGGAAGGACGGGACCGGACGGATTCGAACCGGCGTCCTCGCGGTTCGGGAGACCGTGCGCGACGACCTCTGCGCTACGGCTCCGCCCGGCCCGGCAGCGCAGCCGGTCCACAAGACGGCGGCTCGGCGCCGGCACCCGTCGAGGCGCCGGGCGCCCCGTCAGAAGACGCTGCGGGTGGGGAGCTCCTTGCCATACCAGCGCTCGATCAGGCGGGCCGCGATCGAGATGCCGTACGGCGGCAGCACCTCGCCGGACTCGAAGGCGGCCCCGAGCTCGTCGCGGGAGAACCAGCGGGCCTCGTGGATCTCGTCGCCGTCCACGTTGATCTCGGTCGAGGTGGCACGGGCGGTGAAGCCCAGCATGAGGCTGGACGGGAAGGGCCAGGGCTGGCTGGCGACGTACTCGACCTCGCCGACGCCGATGCCGGCCTCCTCGTGGACCTCGCGGCGCACCGACTGCTCGATGGACTCCCCCGGCTCGACGAATCCGGCGAGCGTGGAGAAGCGGCCCTCGGGCCAGTGGACCTGGCGGCCGAGGAGGATGCGGTCCCGGTCGTCGACCACGGCCATGATCACCGCCGGGTCGGTGCGCGGGTAGTGCTCGGCGCCGCAGGCGGGGCAGCGGCGGATGTGGCCGGCGGCGGCGATGACGGTGCGCTCCCCGCAGCGGGAGCAGAAACGGTGCAGCCGCTGCCAGTTCTCCAGGGCGACCGCGTGCACCATCAGGCCGGCCTCGCGCTGCGACAGGAGCAGTCCCGCCTCCCGCAGGCCCGCCGGGCGGGCGGAGTCGTCCATGCGGCCGGGCAGGGAGTCCTTCTGGAGGGCGAAGTAGCTGACGCCCTCGTCGTCGATGCCCAGGAAGTAGCGGTGGGCCTCGGTGAGCGGGGCCTCGAAGGACGGGGTCATGACGAGTTCGGTACGCCCGTCCGCCGTCTCGTCGATGAGGACCTGGCCGCCGGAGACCACGAAGCAGCGGGTCGAGGGGTGACTCCACGCCGCGGCGAGCCATGCCTCGTCGAGCCGGTGGTGGGCGGCGCGGTCGATGCCGCTCGGGGCGGTGAGCGAGATGGGCCGGTCGGCGGTGTGGTCGGTCCAGGTGGTCACGGGTGCTTCCAACTCCCCCGGTGGAACGGATTGGGTCGGCGGACGGTTCGGCGGGAGGGACCGGTTCCTGCGGGGCGCGGCGGCGGGTCCCTTCCAGTGTGCCCCGCGCGGGTGTCCGGTTCGGACGGCGTGCGAGGTCAGGGGGCGTGCCGCCAGTGCTCGGCGAGGTCGCTCCACAGGTACGCACTGGTCTCGACGCCCTTGAGGAGCAGATCCAGGTCGACCTTCTCGTTGGGGGCGTGCCAGCCGTCGGACGGGACGGAGATGCCGAGGAACAGCACCGGTGCGCCGAGGACGTCCTGGAGGTCGGCGGCCGGTCCGGAGCCGCCCTCGCGGGTGAAGCGGACGGGCCGGTCGAAGGCGCGGCCCATCGCGCGGACCACCGACCGCAGGGCCGGGTGGTCCAGTGGCGTCAGGCAGGGGCGGGTGGCGGGGCTGAAGGAGATCTCGTGGCGGATGCCGTCGGGCAGCCGGCCGGGCACCCAGGCATCGACGGCCTTGCGCACGTGCTCCGGGTCCTGGCCGGCGACGAGCCGGAAGGAGAGCTTCACCATGGCGGAGGACGGGATGATCGTCTTGCTGCCCGGGCCCTGGTAGCCGCCGCCGATGCCGTTGACCTCGGCGGTGGGCCGGGCCCATACGCGCTCCAGGGTGCTGTATCCGGCTTCGCCCCGGGTGCCGTGGGACTTGGCGGTGCGCAGCCACTGCCGCTCGTCGAAGGGCAGCTCGGCGAAGAGTTCGCGTTCGCGGTCGGTGAGCTCGACGACACCGTCGTAGAAGCCGGGGATCGCCACGCGCGCGTGCTCGTCGTGCAGGGCGGCCACCAGGCGGGCGACGGCGGTGGCCGGGTTGGGCACCGCGCCCCCGAAGGAACCGGAGTGGATGTCCTGGTCCGGCCCGTGGAGCCGGATCTCGCACTCGGCCAGGCCGCGCATGCCGGTGCACACGGTGGGGGTGTCCTCGGACCACATGCCGGTGTCGGAGACGATCACGGCGTCGGCGGTGAGCCGCTCCGCGTGCTGCTCGACGAGCGCGCGGAAGTGCGGTGAGCCGGATTCCTCCTCACCCTCGATCAGCAGTTTCAGGTGGACGGCCGGGGTGGTGCGGCCGGTGGCGGCGAGGTGGGCCCGGACCCCGAGGGTGTGGAAGAACACCTGGCCCTTGTCGTCGGCCGCACCGCGCGCGTAGAGGCGGCCGTCCCGGACGACGGGTTCGAAGGGCTCGCTGTCCCAGCCGTCCTCGCGGGCCGCGGGCTGCACGTCGTGGTGGCCGTAGACCAGCACGGTGGGCGCCTCGGGGTCGGCGGAGGGCCATTCGGCGTAGACGGCCGGGGCGCCGGGGGTGGGCCAGACCTCGGCGGTCGGGAAGCCGGTCTCCTTGAGTCTGGCGACGAGCCAGTCGGCGCTGTGGCGCACGTCGGGCGCGTGGTCGGGCTGGGCCGAGACGGACGGGATGCGCAGCCACTCGGTGAGGTCGTCGAGGAAGGCGACGCGGTGCTGTGCGATGTACGTACGGACGGCGCTGACGGCAGTGTCAACGGGCTGGCTCATGTCCTCGAGCCTATCGGCCCGCGCCGGTGTCCTCGGAGTGCGGTATCTCACCGGACGGCTCCCCGAGCAGCAGTCGCTCCAGTTCCGCGCGGCCGGGCAGGGGGGCGGGGCGGACGATCTCACCGGTGCGCACGTACAAGAACGCGGCGGTGACGGTCTCCAGGGGGACACCCTGCTGTTCGGCCCAGGCGAGCCGGTAGACGGCGAGCTGGAGCGGGTCGGCGGTGCGGCCGCGGCCCGTCTTCCAGTCGACGATCTCGTACGTCGTCCCGTCCCCGTCGTCCTCCCTGTAGACGGCGTCGATGCGCCCGCGGACGACGCGGCCGGCGATCGACAGCTGGAAGGGGGCTTCCACCCGGTGGGGGGTGCGGTGGGCGTACTCGGTGCGTTCGAAGGCCTCCTTGAGGGCCTCCAGGTCGCGTTCGTCGGCGATCTCGGCGTCGCTGCCGGGCAGCTCGTCCGGGTCGAGCATGGGCAGCGTCAGTTCCTCGAAGCGCGCCTCGACCCAGGCGTGGAAGCGGGTGCCGCGGCGTGCGGCGGGCTGCGGGGGGCGGGGCATGGGGCGGGCCAGCTCCTGGGCGAAACCGTCCGGGTCGGCGGCCAGACGCAGCAGCTCGGAGGCGGTCAGCGAGGCGGGCAGGCGGACCTCGGTGACGCTCGCACGGGTGTGCAGGAGCTCTCCGGTGAGGGCGTCGAGGTCGCGGTCCCAGGAGGCGACGGTGCGGGCCTCCTCGGGGGTGAGGCGGGGCCGTGGCGGGTGGGCCGGCTCCGCGGTGCCCGGATGCGCGGCGGTCTCCGGCGGTGCCGCCTGGTGCGGGACGGTGGGGCGGTCGGTGCTCCAGGAGTCCCAGTCGTCCGGGCCGGCTTCCGCGAAGGGGCCCTCCTCGGGAAGGGGATCCTCGTCGTCGGGCGGTGGAGGCCAGTCCGGATCGTCGTGGGCGTCGGGGTCGTGCACGGCCGTGGCAGGGCCCTCCGGACGGACGTCGAGGCGGTGGAGGTGGGCGAGGACGGTGTCGGCGGCCGCGCGGCGGCGGGTGAGGGCGGCGGCGTCGAGGGGCAGGGGCCACACCTGGTCGGCGCCGGCCCGGTGCAGGGCGGGGTTCTCCTCGTCCCCGGCGGGCTCGTCGGCCCACGCCTCGATCTCGCCGTGTCCGGCGGCGCAGTGATCGTAGAGGGCGTGCAGGAACTCGGAGGGGCCGCGCGGTTTCTTCTGACTGGGCCCCCACCAGTGGCCGGAGCCGAGGAGCAGGGAGCGGGGGCGGGTGAAGGTGACGTATCCGAGGCGGAGCTCCTCGGTGTGCTGGTGGTCCTTCATGGCCTCGTGGAAGGCCTTCAGGCCGCGGGAGTCCCAGGACTCGACGTCGGGCAGGGTGTCGGCGTCGCCGCGCAGCCGGTGTGGCAGCACCTTGCCCTGCGCGGTCCACTTCTCGCGGCCCTGGCCACTGGGAAAGGCGCCGGTGACCAGTCCGGGGACGGCGACGACGTCCCATTCGAGGCCCTTGGACTTGTGCGCGGTGAGGACCTTGACGGTGTTCTCGCCGCCGGGCAGCGCGTTGTCGAGGCCCTTCTCGTACTGGGCGGCGGTGCGCAGGAAGCCGAGGAAGGCGAGCAGGGTGGCCTCGCCGTCGCCGGCGGCGAAGGACGCGGCGACGTCGAGGAAGTTGGAGAGGGTCTCGCGCCGGCGGGCGGCCAGGGCGTGCGGGGACGCGGAGAGTTCGACCTCCAGGCCGGTGACGGCGAGGACGCGGTGCAGGACGTCCATGAGGGGGTCGGCGAGGGAACGGCGGAGATCGCGCAGTTCGGTGGCCAGGCGGGCGAAGCGTACGCGCGCGTCCGCTGAGAAGGGCAGGCCGTCGTCGTCCCCGCGGCCGTCCAGGGGTGTCTCCAGGAAGGTGTCGAGGGCGTCGGCGAGCGAGATCACCTCGGCCGGGTCGACGCCTTCGACGGCTTCGGCGAGCCGCCGGTCGGGGTCGTCGCCGCCGTCCACGCGTGCGTGGGAGACGAGCCGTCGTGCGCGCCGTCCCAGCAGGGCGAGGTCGCGGGGGCCGATGCGCCAGCGCGGGCCGGTCAGCAGCCGTACGAGGGAGGCGTTGGCGCCGGGGTCCTGAAGGACCTCGCAGACGGCGACCAGGTCGGCGATCTCGGGAAGGTGCAGCAGTCCGGACAGGCCGACCACCTCGACGGGGACGTCCCTGGCGACCAGGGCGCCCTGGATCTCGGCGAAGTCGCCGGCCGTGCGGCACAGCACGGCGATCTCTCCGGGCGCCTTGCCGGTGTTCACGAGGTGGGCGATGGAGTCGGCGATCCAGTCGATCTCCTCCGCATGGGTGGCCAGCAGGGCGCAGCGGACGGTGCCGTCGCGTTCGGCGCCCGGGGCCGGGCGGAGGGCCTCCACGCCCGCGTGCATGGCGCGCAGGGGCTCGGCGAGACCGTTGGCGAGGTCGAGGAGACGGCCGCCGCTGCGGCGGTTCTCGCTGAGCGACTGGCGGGTGGCGGGGCGGCCGTCGGCGTGGGCGAAGTGTTCGGGGAAGTCGTCGAGGTTGGCGACGGAGGCGCCGCGCCAGCCGTAGATCGCCTGGCAGGGGTCGCCGACGGCGGTCACCGGATGGCCGGTGCCGCCGAACAGTCCGGCCAGCAGGACCCGCTGGGCGACGGAGGTGTCCTGGTACTCGTCGAGGAGGACCACGCGGAACTCGTCGCGCAGGGAGCGGCCCACCTCGGGGAGGGCGGCGAGCCGGGCGGACAGGGCGATCTGGTCGCCGAAGTCGAGCAGGTCGCGTTCGCGTTTGGCGGCCCGGTAGCGCAGCACGAGAGCGGCGAGCTCGCGCCGCGCGGCGGCCGCCTCGGGGACCTTGCGCAGGTCGGCGTTGGTGAGCCCGGTGTCCTCCAGGGCGCGCAGCAGCTCGGCGTCGTGGGCGCGCAGGTCCTCGGGCCGTACGAGGTGTTCGGCCAGCTCGCCGTCGAGGGTGAGGAGGTCGGCGACCAGGTCGGGGAAGGAGCGGGTGAGCGCCGGGTAGAGGCCGGGGGCCTCGCGCAGGACCCGCGCGGCGAGCTGGTAGCGGGTGGCGTCGGCGAGCAGCCTGGAGGTCGGTTCGAGGCCGATGCGCAGGCCGTGGTCGGTCAGCAGGCGCCCCGCGAAGGCGTGGTACGTGGAGATCACCGGCTCGCCCGGTGGGTTGTCCGGGTCGATGGCATCGGGGTCGGTGACGCCCGCCTTGATCAGCGCCTTGCGGACGCGTTCGGCGAGCTCGCCGGCGGCTTTGTTGGTGAAGGTGAGACCGAGTACCTGTTCGGGGGCGACCTGGCCGGTGCCGACCAGCCACACCACGCGGGCCGCCATCACCGTGGTCTTGCCCGACCCGGCTCCGGCCACGATCACCTGCGGGGCGGGCGGCGCGGTGATGCAGGCCGTCTGCTCCGGGGTGAACGGGATCCCGAGGAGCTCCTTGAGCTGATCGGGATCGGTGATACGGGCGGGCACACGCAGAATCTAGCGGTGGACACCGACAGCGGAGGCCGTCAGCCCCCTCCGGGAGCGGAGAACCGCAGGTCGGCGCGGGTGGTGTGATGCGTCACGCCGGTCACTCGACCACGTGCCGGCCCTCGGGCCGGGCGCTGCACGAGGCCCGGAAGGCGCAGTGGGCGCAGTGCTGGCCCGCGGTCGGTCCGAACCGTTCGTCGAGGACCTTCCCGGCTGCCGTGGCCAGCAGGTCGCCGATCCACTCCCCCTCCGGCGGCTCCTGGGCCTGCACCTTGGGCAGGGCCTCGCCACCGTCCCGCTTGGCGGCCCCCTGGCGCAGCTGGACGAGCTCGGCACCGCCCGGTTCGGGACGCGTTCCGCCGAAGGGCTCGTCGACGGCGCCCTCCCCGACGGCGAGCTGGTAGACGGCGAGCTGAGGGTGGCGCTCCACCTCCTTGGCGCTGGGCGCCTGTTTGCCGGTCTTGAAGTCGACGACGTACGCGCGTCCCTCGGCGTCGGTCTCGACGCGGTCCATCTGGCCGCGGATGCGGACCTCGTAGTCGCCCGCTTCGAGGGTGACGTCGAAGTCGTGCTCGCTGGCCACCGGGGTGCGTCCGGTGCGGTCCATGACGTGCCACTTGAGGAAGCGTTCGAGCGCCACGCGCGCGTTCTCCTTCTCCTGGGCCGACTTCCACGGCGCGTCGAAGGCGAGCGCGTTCCACACCGAGTCGAGACGCTCCATGAGGACGTCGAGGTCGGCGGGGGTGTGCCCGGAGGCCACCTCGTCGGCGAGGACGTGCACCACGTTGCCGAAGCCCTGGGCGGCGGTCGCGGGGGCGTCGGCCTTCACCTCGCGGCCCAGGAACCACTGCAGGGCGCAGGTGTTGGCGAGCTGGTCGAGGGCGCTGCCGGAGAGCACGACGGGCTGGTCGCGGTCGCGCAGCGGCACCTTGCTCTCCGTGGGCTCGAACATGCCCCACCAGCGGTAGGGGTGCGCGGACGGCACCAGCGGACGGCCGTCCTCGTCGGCGAGCGCGGCGAGCCGGGCCAGCCGCTGGGCGGCGGCCTCCCGGAGGGTGTCGGAGACCCGGGGGTCGACCGTCGTGGCACGCAGTTCGGCGACGAGCGCGGCGACGGACAGGGGGCGGCGCGGGCGCCCGGTGACGTCCTTGGGCTCGACGCCCAGTTCGGTCAGGAAGCGGGAGGGCTGGTCGCCGTCGTCGGCGGGCGCCTTCACGGCCGTCACGACGAGTCGTTCACGCGCGCGTGTGGCGGCGACGTAGAACAGGCGGCGTTCCTCGGCGAGCAGCGCGCCGGGGGTGAGCGGTTCGGCGAGCCCGTCGCGGCCGATGCGGTCGGCCTCCAGCAGGGAACCGCGGCGGCGCAGGTCCGGCCACAGACCCTCCTGGACGCCGGCGACGACGACCAGGCGCCACTCCAGGCCCTTCGAGCGGTGCGCGGTCATCAGGCGCACGGCGTCGGGCCGGGCGGCGCGCCGTGTGAGGGTGTCGGCGGCGATGTCCTCGGCCTCGATCTCCTCCAGGAAGTTCAGGGCGCCCCGGCCGCCGATGCGTTCCTCCGCACGGGCGGCGGTCGCGAACAGCGCGCACACGGCGTCGAGGTCCCGGTCCGCGTTGCGGCCGGCCGCGCCGCCGCGCCGGGCGGAGCGCTCCAGACGCCCCGGCCACGGTGTGCCGTCCCACAGGTCCCACAGGGCCTCCTCGGCCGTACCGCCGCCGGCCAGGCGCTCGCGGGCCCGGCGCAGCAGGCCGCCGAGGCGCTGTGCGCCCCGCGCGTAGGCGGGGTCGTGCACGGCGAGCCGCTCCGGTTCGGCCAGCGCGCGCGTGAGCAGTTCGTCCGAGGGCGGCGGCAGTGGGTTGCCCGCGGCCCGCTCCTCCTCGCGCAGGGCCCGGCCCAGGCGGCGCAGGTCGGCGGCGTCCATGCCGGCGAGGGGGGAGGTGAGCAGGGTGAGGGCGGTTTCGGTGTCGAGCCAGCGCGGTTCCGCTTCGGCGCCGTCTCCGCTGCCCTCCCCGTCACCCGCCTCCGCCGTCGCCACCGCGCGCAGGGCCGTCAGCAGCGGGGCCACCGCCGGTTCGTGGCGCAGGGGCAGGTCGTCGCCGTCGACGTCCACGGGGACGCCCGCCGAGGTGAGCGCGCGGCGGACGGTGGGGAGGGTGCGGGCTCCGGCCCGGACCAGGACGGCCATGTCGTTCCAGGGAACGCCGTCCTCCAGGTGCGCCCGGCGCAGGATGTCGGCGATGTTGTCCAGTTCCGTGCCGGAGGTCGGGTAGGTGTACACCTCGACCCGGCCGCCGTCCCGGTCCGCGGTCAGCTCCCGGTGGGCGCGGACCTTCTCGGCGGGCAGGCGGGGCAGCGGCATGCGCCGGGTCACCCGCCGGGTGGCCTCCAGCAGGACGGCGCCGGAGCGCCGGGAGGTGCGCAGCACCTCGACCGGGGCCGGGCGGCCGTCCGCCCGGGGGAAGGCGTACGGGAACTCCAGGATGCCGCCCACGTCGGCGCCCCGGAAGGCGTAGATCGACTGGTCGGGGTCGCCGAAGGCGACGAGGGTGCGCCCGCCGGCCAGGGCGTGCAGCAGCCGCACCTGGGCGGGGTCGGTGTCCTGGTACTCGTCGACGTAGACGGCGTCGTACCGCGCGGCCAGTCGCCCGGCGATCTCCGGGCGGCCGGCGAGGAGCACCGCGCGGTGGACCAGTTCGGCGTAGTCGAGGACGCCCTGCAGGTCGAGGACGTCGAGGTACTCGGCGAGGAAGGCGGAGGCGGCACGCCAGTCGGGGCGTCCGATGCGGCGGGCGAAGGCGTCCAGGGCCTCGGGGCCGAGACCCAGTTCGCGGCTGCGGGCGAGCACCGCGCGGACCTCGTCGGCGAAACCGCGGGTGGTCAGGCAGGCGCGCAGTTCGTCCGGCCAGCGCACATGGGCGAGCCCGAGCCGCTCCAGGTCCACCTGGCCGGCGAGCAGTTCGCGGACGGTGACGTCCTGCTCGGGACCCGACAGCAGCCGCAGCGGCTCCACGAAGAGGTCACTGTCCTGGTGGGCGCGGATCAGCGCGTAGCAGAACGAGTGGAAGGTGGTCGCCTGCGGGGCGCGCGCGGCCCCGATGCGCAGCGCCATGCGGTCGCGCAGCTCGACGGCCGCCTTGCGGCTGAACGTCAGCACCAGGATGCGCTCGGGGTCCCCGTCACGGGCGATCCGGGCGGCCACGGACTCGACCAGGGTGGTGGTCTTCCCGGTACCCGGACCTGCGAGGACGAGCAGCGGACCGGCCCGGTGCTCAACCACGGAGCGCTGCGCGGCGTCCAGTCGAGGGGGATTCCCGCGGGTCGGCGGGGTACGCACCAGTCGATAAGCGCCACGGTCTCCCCGCCGCACCTGAGGGTGCGACAGGCCGCTGATGGAGGAAGAGGAGCTCACGTGGTTCGCCGGTCCTGGTGGGTGTGCTGTGGGGCGGTTCGCCGCGCGTGCGAGGCGGTGGGCGCGAGGTGAAAGGGGTGCGCGCAGCCGACGCTACGCCTGTGAGAAGTGCGGAAGCAGGTTTTCCACTTCTCCCCTCCGGACACTCCGGCCGCACATGTCCCTTGCCTCACGAACGTACGTCATGCCACGAATGTGCTCTGCCTCACCCCGAGGGGGCAGAGGCCGCACGGCGGCGTGCGGGAGGGCGGAAGCTGTCAGGTGTGACCTTCGGTGTGCCCACCGCCGTCCCACCGCGCACGCCTCATGTCGAGGCGCGGCACGTGGCCCTCCGCGGCCCGGCTCGCCTCCCTCAGGGGCGTGCCCTCCGCACGGTAGTGGCCGAGGACTCTCAGTTCGTGGCCCGGCAGCAGCACTCCGTCCGCCCGGACGACACGCCACCACGGCACCGCTCCCCCGTACAGGGCCATCACGCGCCCCACCTGCCGGGGACCGCCCTCCCCCAGCCACTCGGCCACGTCCCCGTACGTCATGACACGTCCCGGCGGGATCAGCTCGGTCGCCTCGAGGACCCGCTCGGCGTAGTCGGGCAGGGCGTCCGGATGCTCGGGGCCGCCGTCGGACGGAAGGCTCTCCTGACTCATCCGACCCATCCTGCCCCACCCCACCGACAACGTGACGCGCTCGCACGCGTGCGCGCGGCTCGCCCCGCAGCGGCGCCCGGGACAGACTGTGCCGCCCCGCGTTCGGACCCTGATGCCCCCTTGTGCCGGTACGGCATGCCACCATCGTGCGGGCGGTGACTGGTGATACAAGACCGAGAAGAGACGATGAAGCAGCAGGGCGCGCACCCCGAGGACACGGAGGGCCCCCCTGACGCCTCGTCGCGCCCGGACACCGCGGGTCCCGGGACGGCGCACATCGACGAGGTGGAGGGCGACGAACCCCTGCTCCCCGCGCGGGTGCACCGCCCGTCCGACCTCATGCGGCTCCTGGCGGGCGTGCTCGCCGTCGTGGTGCTGCTGGCGATCGCCGCGTTCGCCCACGGCACCACCTCGGGCCTGGAACAGGACATCAACAAGGGCACCGGACAGGCGCCGGACCTGCTCATCAAGATCGCGGGCCTGGCCTCCAGCATCGCGATCCTCCTGGTGCCGGTGGCCTTCGCCATCGAGCGGCTGATCAAACGGGACGGACTGCGGATCGCCGACGGCGTGCTCGCCGCCGTCCTCGCGCACGGTGTGACACTCGCCACCGACCTGTGGGTGGCGCGTGCCGCTCCGGACTCGATCCAGGAGGCGCTCACCCAGCCCTCCCCCGGCGACATCCACGCCCTGACCGATCCCGTGCACGGCTATCTCGCCCCGGTGATCGCGTACATGACGGCCGTCGGGATGTCCCGCAGACCCCGGTGGCGCGCGGTGCTGTGGGTCGTGCTGCTCCTCGACGCCTTCTCGATGCTCGTCACCGGGTACACGACACCGTTCTCGGTCATCCTGACGGTCCTGATCGGCTGGACCGTCGCCTACGGCACCCTCTACGCGGTCGGTTCGCCCAATGTGCGCCCCACCGGCCGCACCCTGACGGCAGGCCTGCGGACCGTCGGCTTCCACCCCGTGACCGCGTCCCGGGTGGAGTCCGGCGACGCCTCCGAGACCGGGGACCGGGGGCGCCGGTACTTCGTCACCCTGGAGGACGGTCCGCCGCTGGACGTCACGGTGGTCGACCGCGAACAGCAGGCACAGGGGTTCTTCTACCGAGCGTGGCGCAATCTGACCCTGCGCGGCTTCGCCACCCGCAGCAGCCTGCAGTCGCTGCGCCAGGCGCTGGAGCAGGAGGCGCTGCTGGCCTACGCGGCCATCGCGGCCGGCGCCAACGCGCCCAAGCTGATCGCGACCTCCGAACTCGGTCCCGACGCGGTGATGCTCGTCTACGAGCACAGCGGCGGACGCACCCTCGACTCGCTGCCGGACGAGGAGATCACCGACGAACTGCTGCGCGGCACCTGGCACCAGGTACAGGCCCTGCAGTCCCGCCGCATCGCGCACCGCCGGCTGGTGGGCGACGCCATCCTCGTGGACCGTTCCGGCACGGTGATCCTCACCGATCTGCGCGTCGGCGAGATCGCGGCCGGCGATCTGCTGCTGCGCATGGACATCTCCCAACTGCTGGTGACGCTGGGCCTCAGGGTGGGCGCCGAACGCGCGGTGGCCTCCGCGCTGAGCGTCCTCGGCCCCGACACCGTGGCGGACTGTCTGCCGATGCTCCAGCCCATCGCGCTGAGCCGCTCCACGCGCGGTACCCTGCGCCGGCTGGCCCGGGAGCGGGCGGAACGCGAACGCGAGGCGGTCCTGGAGGCCTCCCGGCAGTCCAGGCCGGCCCGCCCGGAGCACGAGGCCGACCACGTCGTCCTCGACAGACCCGGCAAGAAGGCCGTACGCGCGGAGCAGCGGGCCGAGAAGCGGGCCATCGACGAGGCCCTGGAGGAGGCGCGCGAGGAGGACCTGCTCACCCAGATCCGGCACGAGGTGCTGCGGATCAGGCCGCAGGCCCCGGTGGAACCGGCCCGTCTGGAGCGGGTCCGGCCGCGGACCCTGATCAGTCTCATCGCCGGTGCGATCGGCGCGTACTTCCTGCTGACACAGCTCACCCACATCGAGTTCGGCCCGGTGATCTCCAACGCGGAGTGGGGCTGGGTAGCCGCGGCGGTGCTGTTCTCGGCGGCCAGTTACGTCGCGGCGGCCATGGCCCTGCTCGGGTTCGTGCCCGAGCGGGTGCCGTTCGTGCGGACCGTGGCGGCACAGGTCGCCGGGTCGTTCGTGAAGATCGTCGCCCCGGCCGCGGTGGGCGGGGTCGCCCTGAACACGCGGTTCCTCCAGCGCGCGGGGGTGCGGCCCGGCCTCGCGGTGGCGAGCGTCGGTGCGTCGCAGCTCTTCGGGCTCGGCTGCCACATCCTGATGCTGCTGGCGTTCGGCTACCTGACCGGTACCGAGAAGACGCCCTCCCTCTCGCCGTCCCGCACGGTGATCGGGGGACTGCTGACGGTGGCGGTGCTGGTGCTGGTGGTGACCTCGGTGCCGTTCCTGCGGAAATTCGTCGTCACGCGCGTGCGGTCGCTCTTCGCGGGTGTCGTGCCGCGCATGCTCGATGTGCTGCAACGGCCGCAGAAGCTGGTCACCGGCATCGGCGGCATGCTGCTGCTGACGGCCTGCTTCGTGATGTGCCTGGACGCCTCGATCCGGGCGTTCGGCGACGAGACGACGTCCGTCAGCATCGCCAGCGTCGCCGTCGTCTTCCTCGCGGGCAACGCACTGGGGTCGGCGGCTCCGACGCCGGGTGGCGTGGGCGCGGTCGAGGCGACCCTGACGGTGGGTCTCATCGCCGTCGGACTGCCCAAGGAGGTCGCCGCGCCGGCGGTGCTGCTCTTCCGGCTGCTGACGCTCTGGCTGCCGGTGCTGCCGGGCTGGCTGGCCTTCAACCACCTCACCCGCAAGGCCGCCCTGTGAGGGAGGGCTCCTTACCTCGTCCGGCCCGTGGCTCCGCGCGTCCCGCTCGGGACGACCGCAGGACGGGACCACGCCCCGCCCCCTTCCGTCCGAGTACCGCAGCCCTGGCCGTCTGCGCCGTACTGCTGCAAGCTGCGGCGGGACGGCGGCGAGGACCTGGCAGAACAGCGGCTCGGCTGGGAGGACTGCCCGGCTCCGTCAGAGGCGCGGGGCCGGGGCCTGCCCCGCCGCCCCTCCCCGGCGGCCGGGGCGGATGGAGCAGGCGTACGCCGGGGACGGAATCGATTCCGACGGCGCTGTCCGACGTGAACGACGGGTGCAGTGAGAACGGCGGGTACGGCAGCTTCATCCCTGCCTATGTGGCCGTCGACTGCTCCGACGACGAGTCCCGTTACACGTCCGAGGCCGTGGAGCGCAGGCTGCCCGCGTTCCGGGCCGCGTCCCGGCTGGTCGGGGAGTACCTGCCGTGGGGAACGGCCGGCTGGCCGGTGCCCGGGGCCGCCTGGCATCCGGCTGGCCGCGCCCCCCGGTGCCGCTCCGGTCCTGGTGATCGGCGACACCGGCGGTCCGGCCGCCCCGTACGAGGGAGCGCGCAGGATGGCGCGGGCGCTCGGTGAGGGCGTGGGTGTGGAGCTGACGTGCAAGGGGCAGGGGCACGGGGCCTGCAACAGCGGGAACACATGCGTGCAGGACGTGGTTCACGCCTGTCTCCTGGACCGAAAGGTACCGGCGGCCGGGGCCGTCTGCTCGTGAGCGGGCCTGCGGTTCTGCCCGGAACAGCAGCTCAGAGCGTTGTCCACAGGCTGCCCCGGTGAGCGGCGGATCTGCCTACCATGGCTCGACCGCCGTCCGCAGCACATGCGGACGGCCAGCGAGGGGGGGAAGTGACACATGACCCGTTCCACACGGTGGACGGCCCTGACGGTCGCCGCCGCGCTGCTGACGGCCGGCTGCAGCGGCGGCGGCTCGTCGGACGACGGCTCCGGCGACGACGGCAGGAGCGGCGGGACGGCGCTCGACTGGGGGCGCTGCAAGGCCTCGGGTGACGACCCCGCACCGGGCAGGGAGTGGCAGTGCGCCACCCTCCGGGTCCCGCTGGACTGGTCGAAACCGGACGGCTCCACGATCGGGCTCGCCCTGATCCGGGCCAAGGCCACGGGCGACGACCGCCTCGGCTCACTGCTGTTCAACTTCGGCGGGCCGGGCGGCTCCGGCGTGTCGATGATGCCGTCCTACGCCGCCACGGCCTCCGAACTGCGCGAGCGGTACGACCTGGTGAGCTGGGACCCGCGCGGAGTCGCCGCCAGCGAGGGCGTCCGCTGCCGCGACGACAAGAGCATCCAGGCCGCCGAGTCCTCGGTGGACGGCACCCCGGACACGCCGGCCGAGGAGCGGACGTTCCTCCAGGACGCCGCCGACTTCGGCCAGGGCTGCCGGAAAGCCGCCGGGGAGCTGATGGCCCACGTCTCCACCACCGACACCGCTCGCGACATGGACCGCATCCGGCATGCCCTCGGCGACGACCGGTTGAACTACTTCGGCATCTCCTACGGCACCGAGCTGGGTGGCGTCTACGCCCATCTCTTCCCGGAGAAGGTGGGGCGGATGACGCTCGACGCGGTGGTCGACCCGAGCACCGACACCATGGGCCACGCCAAGAACCAGACGCGGGGCTTCCAGACGGCCCTCGACAACTACCTGAAGTCCACCGGACGGGACCCCGAGCAGGGTTCGCGGGAGATCGCGGAGCTGCTGGAGCGGATCGACTCCGACCCGCTGCCGACGTCGTCGTCCGGACGCGAGCTGACGCAGACGCTGGCACTGACCGGCATCGTCCTGCCGCTGTACAGCAAGACCAGCTGGCCGGTGCTGACCAGTGCGCTGGAGGCGGCCGAGGAGGGCGACGGCACGGAGCTGCTGGCGCTGGCCGACGGCTACAACGAACGCCGGGCCTCGGGGCGCTACGGCACGACGACCCACTCCCAGCGGGTCATATCGTGCCTGGACGACAAGCAGCGGCCGACTGCGGAGGAGGCGAAGAAGCTGCTGCCCGAGCTCGAGGAGATCTCGCCCGTGTTCGGGTCCTTCCTCGGCTGGGACACGGCCGGCTGGTGCCACGACTGGCCGGTGCCCGGTCAGTTCGACACCCCGGAGGTGAGCGCGCCGGGCGCGGCACCGGTTCTGGTCGTGGGCAACACCGGCGACCCGGCCACCCCGTACGAGGGCGCACGGAAGATGGCGGACGAGCTGGGCGAGGGCGTCGGTGTGGTGCTCACCTGGAAGGGCGAGGGCCATGGCGCGTACGGCAGCGGGAGCGACTGTGTGGACTCCACGGTGAACGCGTACCTGCTGGACGGCACGGTGCCCGAGGACGGCAAGACCTGCTCATGACGACGGCGGGGGCTCCGGGCACTCGTGGTGCCCGGAGCCCCCGCGTCGGCTCGTGTTCGTGCCGGGGCCGGTCAGTAGACCGGCTTCTCCGGCTCGATCTGGTTGACCCAGCCGATCACGCCGCCGCCCACATGGACGGCGTCGGCGAAGCCAGCGGACTTCAGTACGGCGAGCACTTCCGCGCTGCGGACACCCGTCTTGCAATTCAAGACGATCTTCTTGTCCTGCGGCAGGCTCTCCAGGGCGTTGCCCATGAGGAACTCGTTCTTGGGGATCAGGCGGGCGCCCGGGATGGACACGATCTCGAACTCGTTCGGCTCGCGGACGTCGATGAGTTCGATGCTCTCGCCGTCGTCGATCCACTCCTTGAGCTGCTTGGGAGTGATCGTGGAGTCGGCGGCCGCCGCCTGGGCCTCCTCGGACACGACGCCGCAGAAGGCCTCGTAGTCGATGAGTTCGGTGACGGTCGGGTTGTCGCCGCAGATCGCGCAGTCGGGGTCCTTGCGGACCTTGACCTGGCGGTACTGCATCTCCAGGGCGTCGTAGATCATGAGCCGGCCGACCAGCGGCTCACCGATGCCGGCCAGCAGCTTGATCGCCTCGTTGGCCTGGATGGAGCCGATGGACGCGCACAGCACGCCCAGGACGCCGCCCTCGGCGCAGGAGGGGACCATGCCGGGGGGCGGGGGCTCCGGGTAGAGGCAGCGGTAGCAGGGGCCGTGCTCGGACCAGAAGACCGACGCCTGGCCGTCGAAACGGTAGATCGAGCCCCACACGTACGGCTTGTTCAGCAGCACGCAGGCGTCGTTCACCAGGTAGCGGGTCGCGAAGTTGTCCGTGCCGTCGACGATCAGGTCGTACTGGCTGAACAGGCCCATCACGTTGTCGGCCTCGAGCCGCTCCTCGTGGAGGACCACGTTCACGTACGGGTTGATGCCCTTGATCGTGTCACGCGCGGACTCGGCCTTGGGGCGGCCGATGTCGGACTGACTGTGGATGATCTGGCGCTGCAGGTTCGACTCGTCGACCTCGTCGAACTCCACGATGCCGAGCGTGCCCACGCCCGCCGCGGCCATGTACATCAGACCCGGCGAACCCAGGCCACCAGCGCCCACAAAGAGCACCTTGGCGTTCTTCAGCCGCTTCTGCCCGTCCATGCCCACGTCGGGAATGATCAGGTGGCGGGAGTACCTGCGAACCTCGTCTACGGTGAGCTCGGGGGCCGGCTCGACCAGGGGTGGCAGCGACACGGGGACTCCGTTGGTCGGTCAATCACTACGGTTGTTCTTCGCTTAACAGTGCCATGGCCTTTTTCATTCCGAGACACCCGTCCCGGTACGCGAGACGATGTCGTCCCAGTAGCCGGGCAGGGATTCCCAGGGGGCGGTGCGGGTGCGGCGCCCGGTGCGGTGGGTGCGGTCCGTGAAGTAGATCGTCGCGGCGCCCTGCCAACGGGCCATGCGCAGGGCCTCGTCCAGGTGCGGGCGGGGTACTCCGTGCACGAAGTGGCAGAAGCGTTCGGGCGGGTGGCCGGCGGTCCACTCCGCCGCCTGCGACCAGCGGTAGTCGCTCCACGGACCGGAGAAGGTGACCAACTGGTCGGCGTGTTCGGCGTATCCCGGGTACGGGTGGGTTCCGTGACCGAGGACGATGTGGGCGTCATGGAGCGTCCGAAGTGCGGTGATCGTGCGCCGGACCTCGGGGAACGCTGCTCGGTCGGCGGGACAGCGGTCCAGCAGGAAGCCGTCGACCTGGTACCAGTCGGTGAAGCGGCGGGCGTCCGGGACCAGTTCGCCGAACACGCGGAGGCCGTACGCCGTGTCGAGGCGGCCGAGAACACGGACACCGGTGTTGCGGAGGCGGCCGGCCGCCTCCAGACAGCGTGGGTCGGGCCGGGTCCCGGGGCCGTCGGCCACGTCGAGGACGACCCAGTGGAGAGGGGCGCCCGGACGGGTGAGTTCGCTCCACTCGGTCGGGGCGACGAGGGGGTGCGCGAGGCCGGGAACACCGAAGCCGGTGTGGACGCCGGTGCTCGCCGTACCGGCTTTGACGCTGGTCAGATACGACATGCCGCCTCCATCCAGATGTCGGCGAGGGACTCCTCGAGGTTGATCCGGGGGCGCCAGCCGAGGCGGTCGCGGGCGGTGCGGACGTCGGCCTGCTGCCAGTTGCCGCAGCCGTCGGGGTACGGGAAGACGACGGGGGCGGTGGGATGGTGGTCGGGATCGGGGCGGGGGTGGCCGATCGAGGTGCGGAGGGAGGGGGTCGGGTGGGCGGAGTGGGGTGCATGTGATGGGTGCAGGCCCGGGGGGGTGTCCAGTTCGTTGAGGACACCGCTATAGCCGGCCACCCTGGCGAGGATTCCGGCGGCGTCGCGGAGACGGACGGCGCGACCCGAGCCGATGTTGATGACACCCTGCGCGGCGGAGAGGGAGGCGGCGTGGACGGCGCGGGCCACGTCGCGGACGTCGACGAAGTCCCGTTGTACGCCGAGACCACCGAGCTTCAGCTCGCTGTCGCCGGACTGCATGGCGCGGCGCATCGCCTCGGCGAGGCGGCCGAGGGGGGAGCCGGCGGGGGTGCCGGGGCCGACGGGTGAGAAGACCCGGAGGACCACGGCGTCCAGGCCGGAGCCGAGGACCAGCTCGGTGGCTGCGAGTTTGCTGACACCGTAGGGGCCGCCGGGGCGGGGGACGGCGTCCTCCGCCGTGGACGAGCCGGGCTGGCTGGGGCCGTACTCCGAGCCGCAGCCGATCTGTACGAGCCGTGCACCGCAGCCGCTGCGGCGGAGGGCCTCGCAGACGGTGGCCACGGCGACGGTGTTGTGCCGGGTGAGTTCGCGGGCGCCGCCTCTCGTGGTGCCCGCGCAGTTGACGACCACGCCGGGGTGGACGGCGTCGAGGAAGCGGGTGAGGGCACCGGGGCTGCCGGTGGCGAGGTCGAAGCGGACGTCGGCGTCGTCGCCGCGGCCGAGGGCGGTGAGCTGGACGGCGGGGTCGGCGAGGAGGCGGTCGGCCACGAAGCGGCCGATGCAACCGTTGGATCCGATCAGAAGGACTCTCATCGGGCGACTCCTTCGGCGTCCGGGGTGGTCATAGGGGGTTCTCCTTCGGCTGGGATTGTCGTGGCGCAAGCGCCTGACGTCGGTGGGTGGATCGGGGGCGCGTCGGGGGCGTCCGTCATCGAACCGGCGCGGATCACGTCTTCCGGCGGAGGTGCGGGCGCGCCGGCCACCGCGGGCCGCCGCCCCCGGTCCCGCCCCTCCGCGCCGTACTCGTCCGTGCCCCGCGGCCGTACGCGCGCACCACGTCGTACGCGACGGCGGCCCCGCGGGCACCGGGCTGTGCAGGGAGTCCTGGCCCGCAGCGGTGCGCGACCCCCGTGGGAGCAGGGGCCGCGCGGCCCCTGCCCGGTGCTCGCGTCGTCACCGCGGTCGCTCCGGGCGGATGTGCGCCGAGGCTCGGGCAAGTCT
Source organism: Streptomyces pimonensis (assembly GCF_041380215.1). Lineage (NCBI taxonomy): Bacteria > Bacillati > Actinomycetota > Actinomycetes > Kitasatosporales > Streptomycetaceae > Streptomyces > Streptomyces pimonensis. The sequence continues at coordinate 95,812 of NZ_JAHWZY010000002.1, read as the reverse complement.
GCGGGAGGCGTGGATCAGGAGGACCAGCGCCGCCGCCCCGCAGGTGAGGGCGGGGAGGGCGGCGGGACCCCAGGCCGTGGTCAGGGTTTGGACCGGTGTGGCCAGGGCGTCACAGCCGGGAAGGCGGGCGGCGAAGAGTGTCGCCAGGGCCGCCACCTGGGCGATGGCCGTGACCGCGAGGACCACCCTCGGCGCGTGGGTGAAGCCGTGGATCGTGAGGAGGCGGGCCAGGAAGAGGAGACCGCCCAGGGCGAGCGTCGAGGGCAGGGCGGGGGGTTCGTCGAGGAGCGCGGACGTCGCCGCGAGCAGACCGGCCACCGCGCCCAGGAACAGGGCGGACACACCGATGAGCGCGGGGCGTACGGAAGCCGAGAAGTCCTCCAGACCACGGCTCGACGCCAGTCTGCGGCGGACACGGGCGGCGAGGAAGCAGGCCGCCCAGGCAGCGGGCGCGCACGACAGGGCGAGCGCCACGACCGGGGCGGCGGTGAGCGGCCAGTCCCCTTCCGCCGTGCCGTCGGGAAGGCCGTCGGGTCCGCCGGCGACCGCCGTAGCGAGCAGGCCGTCGCCCAGGAGGGCGTAGCCGAGGAGCCAGCAGCTCCAGGAGGCCGTGGCGGAGCGGGGCGGGATGTCGGGCCGGGCGCTCAGCGGGCCCCGGCGCAGTGCCGCGCGCAGGGCGAGGGTGACGGCCAGGATGCCGGTGGCCGCCGTGTAGAGGCGGGTCTGGCCGTGGGTGAGACGCAGGGCGATCACCGTCGCCACGCACAGGACGCCGGGGAGCAGGGTGAGGACGATCCAGCCGCCGCGTGCCTTCGGAGTCGTGGTGGCCGGGGCGGGCCGGGGCGGCGCGTCGTCTCGGGGAACCCTGGCGTAGAGCTCCTCGGCGAGGGAGAAGACGTCGCGGTGGCGGAAGCGGGCGGCGGTCCGGTCGGTGATGCCGTGGGCCTCCAGGCCCGCCGCGATCTCCAGGGCGTCCACCGCCTGTTCGCACAGGTCGCGGTGGCGGTGCAGCAGCGCCTTGACCGGGTCGGCCGCGCCGGGAGGGGTGCTGTGGTTCAGTTCGCCGAGGTCGGTCATCGGGTGGTCTCCGTCGCGGGTACCGGGGTGTCCATGGCCCATGTGGGAAGGGCGCGGGAGGCGGGGTCGGTCCAGTGGCCGGGGACGTGGGACTCCGCGGGGGCGGCGAAGGGCAGGGGGTCTCCGGTGTCGTCCAGGAGGAGGCGGCGGACCGGTGTGTGCGCGACGATCTCCAGGTAGATGCCGTGGAAGGCCGAGATGTTCTGGTCGACGGTGAACAACTCGAGTGCGCGGGCGCGCGCGGCGGCACCGAGGCGTACGCGGCGCTCGGGGTCGCGCAGCAGGGAGACGCACGCCTCGGCGAACGCCCGGGGGTTGCGCGGCGGTACGACGAGACCGGTGCCGCCGACGGCCTCCACGACCGCGCCGACGTCCGTGGAGACCGTCGCGCGCCCGCAGAGCATCGCCTCGACGAGACCGGCCGGGAAGCCCTCGACGACGCTGGAGAGAACGACCACGGCGCCCGAGGCGTACGCGTCGGCGGGGGTGGCCAGGTCCGGGCCGCCGATCTCCTCGAAGGACACCGGATTGGTGCCCACGGAGTACGGTCCCTCGGCCTCGTCCGGGAAGAGGTGCGCGGCCAGTGCCTCGCAGTGGCCGAGGTAGGCGGCGCCCTCCGGACCCGACGGAGCGCCGATGATCCGCAGTCGGGCCTTCGGTTCCTCCTTGCGGATCTCCGCGAAGGCGTGCAGCAGCGAGACCAGGTCCTTGGCGGGCTCCACGCGGCCGACCCAGACGAGCGTGTGCGGGTCCGCGCTCTCCGGGGACTCCCCCGCCTCGGCGAAGGGCGCGGCGTCCATGCCGGGGTACACCGTGCGGAGCTTCGCCCGGTCGGCGCCGCAGCGCTCCTGCCAGCGGCGGGCGTGCGTGTTGCCCGGTGTGATGAACGCGGCCCGGCGGTAGGTCTCGGCGGCGAGCCTGCCGTGGAAGGCGGCGAGCAGGGAGCGGACCGCGGGCGAGGCGTCCGGGCGGGTGAGGTAGTGCGTCCGCAGGCGCACGCCGTACTCGGTGACGAGGAGGGGGACGCCGAAGAAGTGGTGGGCGAGCAGGCCGGGAAGGGCCGTCACTCCGCCGGCGGCGGCATGGCACAGGTCCACCGCGCCCAGCCCGTCCTCCTCGTACCAGTCGAGCGAGAGGGGGCGCAGAGCGCGCTCCAGGTGGGCGGCGACGGCCAGCAGATCGGGCACGTGGGCCTCACGCGCCGTGCCCAGGGCGCCGGGCGCACGACAGGCGCGCTCCAGGGCGCGTACGGCCGTCTCGGAGCGGAGTGCGGCCACCAGACCGCCTTCGTCACGGGCGAGTTCGGCGAGGCCCCGCAGAGCGGTGGCGAAACGGTCCGCCTCGGGCGGCGCGGACTGCGGATCGAGGGCGGTGGGGTCCGTCGCGGCGCAGAGGGCGGCGGCCAGTTCGCCGTAGTGCTCCGAGAAGCGCCGGCGTGCGCGGCGGCCGTACACCACACCGTCCTCCTCGGCATCCCACAGCGGTGCGGTGCGGACCCGGCCGACCTGGGGCGGCAGCGGGACCCAGCCCGCGTCCTCCTGGGCCTGGCCCGTGCTGAACGCGTAGACGTCGAACTCGTGCCGGTCGAGCCCGCGCACCAAGCGGTCGCACCAGAGCCCGCCCTCACCGCCCACATACGGGTAACCACCCTCCGTAAGCAGTCCGATGCGCACGTGTGCACCCCCGATCTCCCATGTGGGGAGCCGTCGTTGGTCCGGCGGCTCGCAGCGGGACGAACGTATGCGGAGAAAGAGGTGGCGTGATGGACGGTTGTCCATCACGCCACCAAAAGGGGTGAACGGTCGTAACTTTCCCGCGTGGGGCGCGTTTCGCCGCGCTAGGCGATCAGCTCTTCGGATACGGCCATGCGTTCGGGCGGCAGCTGATTCCGTCGTGGTCGAGGAACTTGGTCTGCTGCTGCATGACCGGGGCCAGGTCGCCGTCCTTGTCACAGGTGACGTGGTTGAAGCCCAGGCGGTGGCCGATCTCGTGATTGATCAGCATCTGGCGATAGGCGTGGATCTCGTCGCCGTAGGTGTCCGCTCCCTGCGCCCAGCGGTCCGCGTTGATCATCACGCGCTCGGTGGCCGCCGAGTCGCAGGAGACGTTGTCCACGGTGGTGTCCAGGCCGGACTTGGCGCACCAGTCGGCGGTCGTGTCCGGACCGGCGAGGGTGATCACGAAATCGGCCTCGCCCGAGTGGATGCGCTCGAAGGTGCGCGCTCCGTTGTGCGCCCAGCTGCGGTCGTCGTTGAGTGTCCTCTGGACCGCCTCGGCGAAGAGTTCGCCGTCGAGGCCGAGCCCCTGCTCCACGTCCACGCGGTAGGTGAACTTCTGCCCCTTGCCCGGAGCCTTGTCGATGCCGGGGACTGCGGTGAACTTCCCCGTGCCCCCGCGCGCGGCGCTCAGCGGGTACGTCCTCTCCATCTTCTGTTCGTACGTCAGTGGTTCGGCGCCGGGTACGGAGGGAGTCTCCCGCTCGTCCCCACGCGACGCGGGAGCCCGGACGTCGCGCGCCTGCTCGTCGGCGGCCTGCGCCTGTACGCCGGTGCCGTCGCGTTCGTCGGCGACCTGCCCGGCCACGACGACGGCCAGCACGGTCGCGACGACGGCGGCCGCGATCCCGGTGAACGCCCGCCCCTTGCCGCCCCTGGCCGGCGTGGGCTTCCCGGTCGGCGGCGCATCGTCGTCGTCGAGGCCGGCGGGAACGCCGGTGACCGGGGCTGCGCTCCAGTCGGTGACGGCCGCGCGGGAGTCCGCGGGGCCCGGTGGGCGGGGCACGGGGACGGAGGCGGGCCGGGAGAAGTGGTCGGTGCCCTCACCGAAGGCGTCGAGGTAGTCCTGGCGCGGTCCCCCGGGAGGCGTCTGCCGCTGTCGCGGGAGGGACGCGTCCGGCCCCGTCGGCGTACCGGTCCCGGCCGCCGTGCGGCCGTCCAACGCCCCCCAGCCACCCCCGGGTTCCCGCTGCTCGGGATGTCCACCACGGGCCCTGGGGACGCCATGGGCGGGAGTTCCGCCGGGCAGCCCGGGGAAGCCGTGCGCCGGGGTTCCGTCCGGCAGGCGCGGCACGCCGTGCGCGGCGGTCCCGTCGGGGAGCCACCCGTCCGGCAGGCGCGGCACGCCGTGCACGGGAGTTCCGTCGGGCGGGCCCGGCACGCCGTCGGCCGGTGTCCCGTGTCCCGCCGTTCCGTACGCCGGAGGAGTCCCGTCTCCCCGGGGTCCCCCCGCGGGCCCCTGCTGCGGCGGGGGCCCGGGCGTCCGCGACCTGTCCGTCTGCCCGGTGCCGGACGAACCGTCCGGTGCCGGACGGTCGTCCGGTACAGCGCTCCTGCCCGCGGTGCCGCCCTTGGGGGCGGATCCACGACGGCTGTGGCGTCCCACGTCGCGCCTCAGCCCCTCATGTTCTCGGCGGTGGTCCCCCCACCGGTGTCGGCGGGTGGACCCGGAACGCTCTGCGCGCCCGGCTCACCAGTATCCCCCTGATGCGCCGAATCCACTGTATCCGCAAGGAGTTCACGGAAGGCGAGGGCCACCGTCTCGGGGTACTCCATCATCGCGACGTGCCCCGCGTCCGGGATCGTCACCAGCCGGCTGTCCCGGAAGGCACGCGCCGACCGCTGGGCCATGCGGAAGCCGACGAGCCGGTCCCGGCCGCCGTAGACGAGCAGGGTCGGCGCGAGCACCCGCTCGGCCTGGCGCCACAGTCCCTGCTGGCCGCCCAGCAGGTAGGCGCTGACGATCCCCCGCGCGGAGCGCGCCATCGCGTCCCAGAAGTACGGCAGCCGCAGCCGCCGCTCCATCTCGTGCACGGCGTCGCGGAACCCCTCCGGCGACACCCGCGCGGGGTCTCCGTAACAGAGCTGCATCACGCCTCGGACGCGCTGTTCCGCCGTCCACTCGCGGGTGATCCGGGTGAACAGCGGTGCGACTCCGGGCACCGCCAGCAGCCCCGTGGGGACGGCGGTGCGCTGCACCCGCAGTTCCGGCAGGGCCGGTGACACGAGCGTGAGGGTGCGGACGAGGTCGGGGCGCACGGCGGCGACGCGGGTCGCGACCGCGCCGCCGAGCGAGTTGCCGAAGAGGTGCACCGGACCGCGGCCGGTCGCGTCGAGGTAACGGATCACCGCGCGTGCGTGCGCGGAGATGGAGTAGTCGCCGTCGTCCGGGGGCGGGGAGTCGCCGAAGCCCGGCAGGTCGATGGCCTCGCTGTCGACGACGTCGTCCAGCAGCGGCATGAGTGCCGACCAGTTGAGCGAGGAGCCGCCGAGTCCGTGGACGTAGAGGGCGGACGGCAGCCCCTTCCGCGCGGGCGGCCGCGACCGCACCGACAGCGTGACCCCGGGCAGCTCCACCGAGCCGAGCCGCTCGCCCTCCGCGACCCTGACCGCCGCCACCCTGGGAAGCACGTTCGCGGGCGGCACGGACGGCAGCTCGGTCGAAGACATGCGGCAATGTTACGAGAAGATCACGCGGCGGTTCATGTGTTCGCCGTCACAGGCCACCCCTGAGGGTGAGCCCTCCGGGGCGGGCTCCGAGCCGCCGCCGGGGACGGGTTTCGCCGTGCGCTCCCTGTCACGTCCCGGTCGTGGATCGCATGGCGTGCAAATCGGGTGTCTCCTAGGCTCAAAGGGAGGGCACCCGCATATCGTCCCTGCAGCCTTCAGGGATGTGGGCAGCAGACGTTCACAGGAAGGGAGCCCGGCATGGCCGTAGATCCGACCGACCCCGAGACGTTCGTGGAGGACGAGGACGCCCGCGAGGGCGAGGAGTTCGGCGTCGAGGCGCCCGAGGTCGACGCGGCCGAGCAGCAGGCCGAGGTGAGGCCGGACCGCGACGATCCGCTGACCGCCGTCGATCCCGACCGCGCCAACGAGGCGGACCTGATGGAGCAGACCCGGATCGTCTCGCTCGACGAGGACGACTACCGGTGACGAGCGCGCCGGCGAGGACCGTGGCCGAGCAGTGAGGAGGAAACTTCTTGCCCGCTCCGACAGCTTTTGAAACCGTCCGTACGGCTTTCACCGCCGTCCGGTCCGTGAAATCCTGCGCCCTCACCGCGCGCACCACGGTTACCGAAAAGTACGATGACGGCGCGGCTCACACCGCACGTGAACGACAATGGGAGGCGGCGTGACAGCCATCGAGCAGACAGACGCGGTACGCCTGAGGGGTACACGCCTGCCACGCCGTGCCCGACGGAACCAGCTGCTGGGCGCCGCCCAGGAAGTCTTCGTCGCGCAGGGCTACCACGCGGCCGCGATGGACGACATCGCCGAGCGCGCGGGCGTCAGCAAGCCGGTGCTCTACCAGCACTTCCCGGGCAAGCTCGATCTGTACCTCGCCCTGCTGGACCAGCACTGCGAGGCCCTGATCCAGTCGGTGCGCCACGCACTGGCGTCGACCTCGGACAACAAGCAGCGCGTGCGGGCGACCATGGACGCCTACTTCGCGTACGTCGAGGACGACGGCGGCGCGTTCCGTCTGGTCTTCGAGTCGGACCTGACGAACGAGCCCGCCGTGCGCGAGCGCGTCGACAAGGTGACCAACGAGTGCGCGGAGGCGATCTGCGACGTGATCGCCGAGGACACCGGGCTGTCGCGGGCGGAGTCGATGCTGCTCGCCTCGGGGCTCGGCGGTCTCGCCCAGGTGGTGGCGCGGTCCTGGCTGCACAGCGACCGCAGCGTGCCGCGCGACCAGGCGGTGCAGCTGCTGGCCTCGCTGGCCTGGCGGGGCATCGCGGGATTCCCGCTGCACGGCAACGAGCAGCACCACTGAGGAGACGGGCGGGCGCCGACGGCCGTTTGTTCCCGTGCGCTGTTCGCTCCTGGCGTTGCCGGGCGCGGCGTGTACGCCCCCGCACCGGGCTAGTGTGTGCTGGTACGGCGCGGAAGATCGCGCACTTCACTGACCGTCGGAGGGACATAGCCGTGGAGGTCAAGATCGGCGTGCAGCACGCGCCCCGCGAGATCGTTCTGGAGAGCGGTCAGAGCGCCGAGGAGGTCGAGCGTGTGGTGGCCGAGGCGCTGGCCGGGAAGTCGCAGCTGCTGAGCCTCGTGGACGAGCACGGCCGTAAGATCCTGGTCCCGGCCGACCGTCTCGCCTACGTCGAGATCGGCGAGCCGGCCCCGCGCAAGGTGGGCTTCGGCGCACTGTAGGCGCGACCGCCGGTCGAGCGGTCTTGTGGAGGGCCCGGCGGTCCCGAACCGCCGGGCCCTCCACGCGTTCACGGACGGCGCACAGGTCCTTCACAGAGGAGGATTGGATTTCGCAGGTCAGGGGTAAGACGGGCTAGGACCGATGTGAGCAGGCCGGCCATGTGGGAGGGACCCCGACATGCTCTTGGAAGCGCTCAGCTCCGCGATCCTCGGCCTGGCTCTGGCGTGGGTGGCCGCCCGTTGCCTGTCGCACCGTCTTCCCGCCCGCGCCCTGGTCCTGCCGACCGGCGTGACCGGAGCACTGTTCGGCGCCTTCCTCATGAACACCGCACTGGACGCCGGCAACCTGTTGACGATCCTGTTCGGCGCGGTGATCGTGTCCGTGGCGTCCCTGTCGCTGCTGCTGCGCCCGGCGGGAAGACTGCGCCGCCGGTCGGCGACCGCGTGACCTGCGGCCGCGTGACCGGCGGCCGATGGCGGCGCCGGTCGTGAACCGGCTTCCGGCCACCCGTCCGGCGGATCACGCCGCGGACGCCGGAGAGGCGTCCGCCCGGCGCCGCCGGTCCTCCCCGACATGGCGCACCGGGCAGCCCCCGGCCGCTCTCAGGCCGCGAGCCCCAGCGCCGCCATCCGCTTGGTGTGCGCCTCGGTGATCCGGGAGAACATCCTGCCGACCTCGGCGAGGTCGAACCCGTCCGCGACACCGCCCACGAGCATGGTCGACAGCGCGTCCCGGTCGGCGACGACCCGCTGGGACTGCGACAGCGCCTCGCCCATCAGCCGCCGCGCCCACAGGGCGAGCCGCCCGCCCACCCGCGGGTCCGCGTCGATCGCGGCGCGCACCTTCTCGACGGCGAAGCCGCCGTGGCCGGTGTCGTCGAGCACGGCCAGCACCAGGGCGCGGGTGTCGGAGTCCAGGCGGACCGCGACCTCGCGGTAGAAGTCGCTGGCGATGGAGTCGCCGACGTACGCCTTGACCAGCCCTTCCAGCCAGTCGGAGGGCGCCGTCTGCTTGTGGAAACCGTCGTACGCGGCGACGAACGGTTCCATCGCGAGCGTCGGCTCCTCGCCGATCCCGGCGAGCCGGTCACGCAGCCGCTCGAAGTGGTGGAACTCGGCCGACGCCATCTTCGCCAACTCCGCCTTGTCCGCCAGCGTGGGCGCCAGCTTGGCGTCCTCCGCGAGCCGCTCGAACGCCGCCAGCTCGCCGTACGCGAGCGCGCCGAGCAGATCCACGACGGCGGCGCGGTACTGGGGGTCGGCGGAGGCGGACGCCCAGTCCATGGCGGCGACGCCGGTGGGTCCGGCAGAGGTGTCGGGGGTGGCCGCGGCGTTGTCAGGCTTGTCAGAGCTCGTCATGAAGCGCACAATAGCCCGCTCGTCATGTCCGGAAGGTCATGGCCGATCAGTGTGACGACGGCTACGTGACCAAAACCGCCATGGCGTGTGCGCGAATTCGGGGTATGGTGGTAATGCGCCTGCTGAGCACTCTGACGTACTCGACGGGCCGCATGTATGAGGATGCCCGGTCGGAGGCCCGATCGGCTCCGACCCGACAGCCCTCCTCGCCGCACGCCACACTGCGTACGGATTCCGGAGGGGACCCCTCAGCGGTACGAGCGCTCGAGCGTCGGCAGTGGTCCCGTGCCCTGCGGCATCGCCCGTAAGGCGGCCGACGTCCCCGGCACGGTCCCTACACGACCCCCGCGCTCGCCTCGCACCGCGCACACAGAAGAGGCAGCACCCTGACTACGACGTTCCGAGAGCTCGGGATCCTCCCCGAGACCGCCGAGGCCCTGGAGGCCGTCGGCATCATCACCCCCTTCCCCATCCAGGAGATGACGCTCCCCGTGGCCCTGTCGGGCACGGACGTCATCGGCCAGGCCAAGACCGGCACCGGAAAGACGCTCGGCTTCGGCCTTCCGCTCCTCGATCGCGTCACCGTCCCCGCGGACGTCGAGGCCGGGCGTGCGAAGCCCGAGGACCTCACTGACGCGCCGCAGGCGCTGATCGTCGTCCCCACGCGCGAGCTGTGCACGCAGGTCACCAATGACCTGCTCACCGCCGGCAAGGTGCGCAATGTGCGCGTCACCGCGATCTACGGCGGCCGGGCCTACGAGCCGCAGGTCGAGGCGCTGAAGAAGGGCGTCGACGTGGTCGTCGGCACCCCTGGCCGGCTGCTCGACCTCGCCGGGCAGAAGAAGCTCGACCTCAAGCACGTGAAGACCCTCGTCCTCGACGAGGCCGACGAGATGCTCGACCTGGGCTTCCTGCCCGACGTCGAGAAGATCATCGGCTTTCTTCCGGTCAAGCGCCAGACCATGCTGTTCTCGGCCACCATGCCGGGCGCGGTGATCGGTCTGGCCCGGCGTTACATGTCGCAGCCGACGCACATCAACGCCACCTCCCCGGACGACGAGGGCGCGACGGTCGCGAACACCACACAGTTCGTCTACCGCGCGCACAACATGGACAAGCCCGAGATGGTCGCGCGGATCCTGCAGGCCGACGGCCGGGGCCTGGCCATGGTCTTCTGCCGCACCAAGCGCACCGCCGCCGACCTCGCCGACCAGCTGAAGCAGCGGGGCTTCGCCTCCGGCGCGGTCCACGGCGACCTCGGCCAGGGCGCCCGCGAGCAGGCGCTGCGCGCGTTCCGCAACGGCAAGGTGGACGTGCTCGTCTGCACCGACGTCGCCGCCCGCGGCATCGACGTCGAGGGCGTGACGCACGTCGTCAACTACCAGTCCCCCGAGGACGAGAAGACGTACCTGCACCGCATCGGCCGCACCGGCCGCGCGGGGGCGAAGGGTACGGCGATCACGCTGGTCGACTGGGACGACATCCCGCGCTGGCAGCTGATCAACAAGGCGCTGGACCTGGGCTTCGGCGACCCGCCGGAGACCTACTCCACCTCCCCGCACCTGTTCTCGGACCTCGGCATTTCCGAGGGCACCAAGGGTGTCCTGCCTCGCTCGGAGCGTACGCGCGCCGGGCTGGACGCGGAGGAGCTGGAGGACCTGGGCGAGCCGGGCGGGCGTGGACCGCGCGGGCGCGGTGGCCGGGACGGGCGCGGTGGCCGGGACGGGCGCGACGGATCCCGTTCCGCGGAGCGCGAGACCTCGGCCCGTACGCCGCGACGCCGTCGCCGTACGCGCGGCGGTGCGGCGCTGGACGAGGCGGCGCAGCAGCCTGTGGGTCCGGCCGCCGAGGGCGCCGGCGCGGCGGAGGCCGACACGGTCGCCCGCACCCCGCGCCGCCGTCGTCGTATGCGCGGCGGAGTCCCGGCCGGGGCGGCGACCGCGGTGGAGGCGGCGGAGTCCGCCGTCGACACGGTGGAGGGCACGGTGGCGGAGGGCACGGCGGCGGAGGCCGTCGAGGTTCCCGCGAAGCCGCGCCGCCGTCGGACGCGCCGGGGCGCGGTGGACACGGCTACGGCCACCGTCACCCCGGTGGCCGAGGAGACCACGGTGACCGTGGCGACTCCGGCCGTCACGGAGACCCCGGCCGTCACCGAAGCCCCGGTCGTCACGGAGCCCGAGGCTCCGGCCACCGAACCACGTCGCCGCACCCGCAAAGCCGCGGACACCGCGGCGGTGGACACGGCAGAGGCGGCCCCCGAGCCGGTCGAGACGACGGAGGCCAAGCCCCGCCGCACCCGCAAGACCACGGCCAAGAAGACCGAGGCCGCCGTCGACACCGCGGAAACCCCCGAGCCGGTCGAGACGACGGAAGCCAAGCCCCGCCGCACCCGCAAGACCACGGCCAAGAAGACCGAGGCCGCCGTCGACACCGCGGAAACCCCCGAGGCCAAGCCCCAGCGGCGTACCCGCAAGGCCGCCGAGTCGGAGTCGGCCGTCACCGCCGGGATTCCGGCGCAGACGGTTCCGGAGGCCGGGGCGGCGGAGGCCAAGCCCCGCCGCACCCGCAAGACCACGGCCAAGAAGACCGAGGCCGCCGTCGACACCGCGGAAACCCCCGAGGCCAAGCCCCAGCGGCGTACCCGCAAGGCCGCCGAGATTCCGGCGCAGGCCGCGGACGAGGCGAAGCCCAAGGTCCGTCGCACCCGCAAGGCGGCGGCCGTGGCCGAGCCGGAGCCGGAGCCGGAGGCGAAACCCCGGCGGACCCGGAAGACGGCGGCCGCCGCGAAGTCCGCGGAGAGCTGACGCAGCGAACCGACGGCCCGGCCCCCTGGAAAGCGCCACCCGGGGGGCCGGGCCGTCGTCGTACCCTCACCCACTACCCTCACCCCGTGACCAGCCACCTTCCCTCCGTCCCACCCCCCGGCGCCCGCGCCGCCCACCGACTCCGTACCTCGCGCGGTGAGTTCGCCGTCGTGGATGTGACGCCGGCCGCCGGAGTCACGGCGCGGGGGACCGCGTTGCTGCTCCCCGGATACACCGGCAGCAAGGAGGACTTCGCGCCGGTGCAGGAGCCACTCGCCGCACGCGGCTACCGCACCGTCGCCGTGGACGGACGGGGCCAGTACGAGTCGGACGGACCCTCGGATGACGAATCCGCATACTCCCAGGACGAGTTGGCGCGTGACGTCCTCGCGCAGGCGAACGCGGTCGGTGCGCCCGTGCATCTCGTCGGGCACTCGCTCGGCGGCCAGATCGCCCGTGCCGCCGTCCTCCTCGACCACTCCCCCTTCCACTCACTCACGCTGGTCTCCTCCGGTCCCGCACGGATCTCCGTCTCCCAGGAGCAGCGCGTGAAGCTGCTGCGGGACGCGCTCGCGGTGATGTCGATGGCGGAGTGCTGGAAGGCGATCCTGGCCATGGGCCCGCCCGAGGAGGTGGGCGGTCCGGCGCGCGGGCCCGGCGGTCAGGATTACCTGCGGCGCCGCTGGCTGGCCACCCGACCCGCACAACTGCTTGCCACCGGCAGACAGTTGTGCACGGAGCCGGACCGGGTCGCCGAACTGGCCGCCGTGCCCCTGCCGTTCCACGTACTGTCGGGGGCGTGCGACGACACCTGGCCGGTGCCGGACCTCGACGCGATGGCCCTCCGCCTCGAGGCACGCCGCACCGTCGTCGACGGGGCCGAGCACTCACCCGCCGTCGACCGGCCCGCGCCGACCGCCCGTGCCCTCGCCGACTTCTGGGACGGGCTCGCGCTCACCCCCTAGAACCGCTCAGTACTGCGCCTGCAAGTGGTCCCAGAACCCGTCGCGCAGGGCGCGGCGCAGGTCCGCCTGGCCGCGCAGGGAGTACTGCAGCAGGCCCTCCGCCTCCACCAGCAGGTCCTGGTCGACGGATCCGGGCAGGTAGGGGTGGCCGGGAAGCAGCTCCACCAGCGTGTCCCGGCCCCGCGCGGCCAGCCACTTCGCGGCGATCTGCGCACCGACGAACCGGACGTCCTCGCGGGCGGGCCGGCCCGTCGTGGACTCGTACGGCGGTGCCGTGCGCCGGGAGACGTACGGCTTGAAGAAGTCCAGGTCGAGCGTGCGCTGGCTGTCGACCTCCCAGAGCAGCGGCTCGGCCTGGTTGCGGCCCTCGGGCGCCTCGATGCCCCAGAGGTGGACCCGGGCGCCGTACCCCTGGGCCGCCTCGACCGCCGAGACGAGGTCCTCGTCGCCGCCGAGCAGGGCCGCGTCGCTGATGGCGCGGTGCCGGGCCAGTGACTCCAGGTCGCTGCGGATCAGGGAGTCGACGCCCTTCTGCTGGTTGTTGGCGTTGAGGTTGCCGAGGCGGACCTTGACGTCCGGGAGCTCGGCGATGGACTGCTGCTCGGCGGTGTGGATGCGGCGTCTGGCGCCGTCGTACCAGTAGACCCGCAGCAGTCTGCTGTCCGCGAAGATGGTGCGGGCGCGGTCGATGAGCGCGTCGATGAGTCCCTCGGCGTCGAGGTCGAAGGCCCGGCGGTCCTCCGTCCCTGCCACCAGCCGCCCCGCGGCGGCGTACAGATAGCCCGCGTCGACGAAGATGGCATGGGTCGAGGGCGTCTTCGCCACCTCGGCGAGCATGCGCTGGAGCAGCTCGTTGGTGCGGTCGATACGGGCGTGCAGAGCCGCGAGGTCTTCGTTCATCACCTCCATTGTCCCGGTGGTCACGCTATGAACACAACCGGTCCCGGTCAGTCTCGTTCGAAACCCTTACCGGTCAGTATTTAGCCGATCGAAAAATTTCCTTAGCGTAGGGAATGTTTGCATCGCGCATCTCGTTGAACCCTTCATGGAACACGGGCCCAGTCGGCCCGTGGGCCCCCACCGAGTAGTTCTCCTTCAGGAGGATGACCAGACGAAGGGAGAAGCCCCTTGCGCTTCGAGATCATGCGACTCGACGACGTCGACGGCACACCCGTGGACACCACCGTCGTGGACGCCGCCTCCGTCAACCGCATCGTTCAGCAGGCCGCCGCCATCGGACAGCGCCTGTGGATCCGCCCGGCCGGCACACCGGCCTCATAACGCGCGGCGCGCGGGACACCGGCCGCACGGGCCGGGCCCTCGAGTACGTACGCCCTGGTGCCCCCGTACCGATGTCGGTACGGGGGCACCAGGGCGTCCTGCGCCGGGGTCAGCCGCCCCGGATCACCTGGGTGACGCCGTTGATGATCTGCTGCACGGCGATCGCGGAGAGCATCATGCCGGCCAGGCGCGTCACCAGCACCACGCCGCCGTCCTTGATGATCCGGATGATCAGCAGCGAGTACCGCATCACCAGCCACAGCACGATGTGGATGACGAGGATCGCCGACCACACCGAAACCTGCCCGGTGACGCCGTCGGCCTTCTGCACGGCGAGGATGACCGACACGATCGCGCCGGGCCCCGCCAGCAGCGGCATGCCCAGTGGGACCAGCGCGACGTTGACGTCCTTGGTCTGCTGGGGCTCGTCGGTCTTGCCGGTGAGCAGGTCCAGCGCGATCAGCAGGAGCAGCAGTCCGCCCGCGATCATCAGCGCGGGCACCGACACATGCAGGTAGTCGAGGATCCGGTGGCCGAGCAGCCCGAACACGGTGATCACACCACCGGCCACACAGACCGCCTGGAAGGCCATCCGCTTCTGCATCTTCGCAGGCCGGCCGGCGGTCAGGGCGAGGAAGATCGGGGTGATCCCAGGGGGGTCCATGATGACGAAAAGGGTCAGGAAGAGAGAGCCGAAGACGGCGACGTCGAACATGGCAGCCTTGCTGAGGGACGAATGAGGAAAGGTACGGGGAAGGAGCGGAGCCTCAGGCCCCGCCGGCTCCCGGCACCGGGAACGCCCCGGTCGCGCGCCGCGTGATCTCGCCGTACACCTCGGGGTCCGTCGTGAACTCGCCGAGGACGCAGGTCTTCCGGCTGCCGTGGTAGTCGCTGGAGCCGGTCACCAGGAGCCCCAGTTCCTTCGCGAGGCCGCGCAGCCGCGCCCGGGTCTCCCGGTCGTGGTCCATGTGGTCGACCTCGATGCCGTCGAGGCCGGCCTCGGCCAGCTCGGCGATCGCGGACTCCGGCACGGTCCTGCCCCGCTTGTCGGCGGCGGGGTGCGCGAAGACGGTGACCCCGCCCGCGTTCCTGACCAGTCGCAGGGCCTCGAAGGGGTCGGTTTCGTGCTTCTCCATGTGGGCCCGGCCGCCGTCGGCCAGCCAGTCCCGGGTGAAGGCGTCGCCCACGGTGGGCACGACGCCCAGCTCGACGAGCGCGCTGGCCACGTGGGGGCGGCCCACCGAGCCGTCACCGGCGATCCGCGCCACCTGCTCCCAGGTGACCGGCACGCCCAGCGCGTTCAGCTTCGCGATCATGCCCTGGGCCCGCGGCACCCGGTCGTCCCGGACCAGCTCGCGCTCGGCGAGCAGCGCGGGCTCCTCGGGGTCGAAGAGGTAGGCCAGCATGTGCATGCTGATGCCGTCGAGCCGGCAGGAGAGTTCCGCTCCGGGGACCAGTGTGAGTCCCGCCGGGAGCACGGAGAGCGCCTCGGCGTGCCCGCGGGTGGTGTCGTGGTCGGTCAGCGCGATGACGTCGAGACCGGCGGCGGACGCCTTGCGGACCAGCTCGGCCGGTGTGTCCGTGCCGTCGGACGCGGTGGAGTGGGTGTGCAGATCGATACGCACGACGCATGACTCCAAGCGGTGACGGACGGACGGGGACGCTCCAGGATAACCGGATTCTCACACGCCCTCTGTCACACCCGAAACCGCTGTGCGCCCCCTACCGGCCCGCTGTACGGCGCCTACGCCTCCAGCAGGCGCGGTGACAGCGCGCCGCAGGGCACAAGCTCCACCTCGGCCCCCGCGTCCCGCAGGTCGGCGAGGACCAGTTCGTCGTACATCAGCATCCCGGACTGCTCCGGCCACACCACCGCCCACAGCCACATCCCGAGCGCCTCGCCCGCGAAGACGGCGCGGTCGTCCGGCGTCTCGGCGACATGCCAGAGCGGGGTCGGGCGGCCGGCGGCCAGCACCTTGACCTGGGGCGGCTTCTCGACGTTCATGTACGGTCCCGGGTCCGGGCCGTCGACGCCCGCGTACCGTGCGCCGAGGCCCACCCCGAGTTCCTCGGCGACCAGGATCAGCTCGCCCATGCCGCCGAGCGGTCCCGGCCCGGTGCACGCGACGGCGGTCGCCCGGCCCCCGCCGCGGTCGTCGCCCGCGCTGGCCACGCCCGTGAACAGCCAGCCCACCGGCAACGGCCATGGCATCCACACCGGCACCTTCGTGCGGTGCACGACGACCTCGAGGGCCTCGACGCTCGGCGGTATCACAGGCTGCAGCGGGTGCACGGTGCCGTGCGCATCGCACTGCCAGGCATCCGAGAAGAGGCCGGGAGCCCTGACCCGGCCACCGCACTTCGGGCAACTGGGTTCGCCCCTCATAGGGCTCCACGGTCCTACCCCGACCGCGCCACGTCAAGAACGGTCACCCGTACGGACGGAACCGGCTACGCGCTGTTCGTCTCCACGGCCCTCGCGGTCGTCGTCGGCGCGGCGGCCGTCCCGCTGCACGAGTCCGCCCTCGACCCCGGCACGGCCTGCGGGCCGCCGGCGGGCGCGCTGCTCGGCGACGCGAACCGGCGCTCCCCGTTCCTCGGCACGGCCGCCCTGGTGGCGGTCGGTCTCCTGTGCGCCGCGGCGTTCCCGAGGGAGCAGCCGACGCCGGCCCGCAAGACCTCGCCGCTGGACCCGCTCGGGGCGCTCGGGCACGGCGGACTGGTGTCGGCGGCGGTCCCGGCATTCCTCTACAACCACACGCTCTCCACCGTGGCGGCCTTCACGCCGTTCGCGCCGATCATGCCCCGTACCGGTCCGGCGCGGTGTCCTTCGCCCGGAGTGCGCTGCTCGTCGTCTTCTCGGTGCTCGTGCCGCCCCGGCTGCGGAAGCGGTTCGGCCCGCCGGAGGTGCCGGCCGGCTCGCCGGCGCTGCTCGCGGTGGACGTGCTCCCCCTCGGCTACGGCGACCACACCACGGCCGTCGTCCGCACCGTCCCGTCCGGCGCCCTCATCGGCGTGGACAACACGGTGCGCACAGAGCCGGCGCTCGGCGTGCCGGACGCGCCGCGCCCGGTGGCGAGCGCCGGCTACAACTTCGTGCGCTGGTTCGCGGTCGCCGCCGCGCCCCTCTTCGCACCGAACAACGAGGAGGGGACCGACGTCCGCGTCCCGTCCGTGGTCCCGGCGGTCACGGCGACGCCGGGCGCACTGGTGGTCGTCGTACGGCACCGGGCGCTCGGCCTCCCCGCGGCGGCGGAGCGACAGCCGCGCCACGCCTCCGGGGACGGCGCCGGCGTATTCGCCAACCGAGCGGCGCCCGACGGGCGTCGGTGACCTCGCTCACTCCAGCGGCACGGACCTGCGGGACGGATCCCGCAGGTCCGTGCCCTGGTTCAGCCAGCGCTCCTGGAGGGCCTGGGCGCCGTGCACCCGCTTCCATGCGGCCTCGTTCGGGGTCATCGGCAGCAGCGGCAGGAACCGTACGGGGTCCAGGGGCCCGTCGAGTTCCAGGTCCTCCACCAGGCCGCCCGGCTCGGCGACCAGCACCGAGGTGAACGGGGCGCCGGGCCACAGTGGTTCGCCCACGTCGAGCGAGGCGCCGGGGGCCACGACCACACTCTCGACCTGCGGGGACGCGGCCAGCACGGCGAGCGGGCGGAGCACCTTGTCGGTGTCGGCGACGCCACCGCGGACGGACAGCACCAGCTCGACACGCGGGCCCTTGACCGGGTCCGCGATCACCGCCGTGGGGTCGGTCATGGGCTGCGCGGACATGCCGAGGGTGGCGTAGCGCACGATGTCGCCCTCGTGGAAGCGCAGCACCTCGATGCGGTCCGTGCCCAGGAAGGTGACCGCCGCGCGGGCGTCCGGTTCGCCCAGCGCCGTACGCAACCGGGCTTCGACCAGAGGAAGAACATCAGCCATGCGGCGAGCATAGAACTCGCCGGTACCGGGCAAAGCAAAGCCTTGACACACCGGTCGACTGATACGCTTGGCCGGTGGTTCGGGCAGCACGCAGAAGCGTCCGATCGTCCCGAACGCCTGTGTGACACTCCCCGTTCAGAGGGGGATCCCCCGAGGGGATCGTGGACCGTCCCTTACGGGGGACCGGCCGGAGGAGGTGGGGCTGGCATGGACCGAAGTCGACCGTGCAGTAGCACCCGCTCTTCCGCCCGCTGATGTAGCTGCTCCTGTCTGGCTCCCGCCTTTCACCCGCGCGTCTTCATCGGAAGAGCACTTCGTTTCGTTCTGTCCGATCTGCCCCAGTAGCTGTATCAGCGACGAAGCTCGCCATCGCGACGGTGCGGTGCTCCCCGCTTTGTGGACGTGCCAAACATCCGCAGTCCAGGACGTCCTCATTCCGGGTTGTTCCACCCGTCGTCCCGGCGTCTTTCGTTGCACGTATGCGAAGGAGCCCGCCATGTCGATGATCCGTGACCTGCGCGCCGTGGTCCGTCCCTCCTCCCGTGTCTCGCTGCGCAAGGAGAGCGGCCCGTACGACGCCACCCGTGACCCCGCGACGACCACTGCCGTCGTCGACTGCGCCGTCTACCGCGACGGCCGCCGCCTGGAGACCGGGGGCGGTCCGCTCGCCCCGCACGAGGCGATGCGGCTGGTGCGCCGCGACGGAGGCTTCGTGTGGATCGGCCTGCACGAGCCGAACGAGGCCGAATTCGCCGGGATCGCGCAGGAGTTCGGGCTGCACCCGCTGGCCGTGGAGGACGCCGTCCAGGCCCACCAGCGGCCCAAGCTGGAGCGCTACGACGACTCGCTGTTCACGGTCTTCAAGACCGTCCACTACCTCGACCACGACGAACTCTCCGCCAACAGCGAGGTCGTCGAGACCGGTGAGGTGATGTGCTTCACCGGCCGGGACTTCTTCATCACGGTCCGGCACGGCGGGCAGGGCTCCCTGCGGGCCCTGCGGCGCCGGCTCCAGGACGACCCCGAACTGCTGGCCAAAGGCCCCTCGGCGGTGCTGCACGCCATCGCCGACCACGTGGTGGACGGCTACATCGCGGTGGCCGACGCGGTGCAGGACGACATCGACGAGGTCGAGACGGAGGTCTTCTCGCCGGGCCGCAAGGGCGCCCCGCGCGGCACCGACGCCGGACGGATCTACCAACTCAAGCGCGAGGTACTGGAGTTCAAGCGAGCCGTGTCGCCGCTGCTGCGGCCGATGCAGCTGTTGAGCGAGCGGCCGATGCGGCTGGTCGACCCGGACATCCAGAAGTACTTCCGGGACGTGGCCGACCATCTGGCCCGGGTGCAGGAGCAGGTCATCGGCTTCGACGAACTGCTGAACTCCATCCTCCAGGCCAACCTCGCCCAGGCGTCCGTGGCGCAGAACGAGGACATGCGGAAGATCACCTCGTGGGCCGCGATCATCGCCGTACCGACGATGGTGTGCGGGGTGTACGGGATGAACTTCGACTACATGCCGGAGACCCGCTGGAGGTACGGCTATCCGGTCGTCCTCAGTGTCACGGTGGCCATCTGCCTGGGCATCCACCGGTCGCTGAAGCGCAACGGCTGGCTGTGAGGACGCCTGGATAGGCTGGACCCATGACAAGTGCGCTGCTCGACCGGGCCCTCATCGAGGAGGCCACGAAGAAGTCCGGCCTCGTCTGGGTCAAGGGGCCCGGCACCGCGGCCCGCGCGCTGTGGCACGTGTGGCACGAGGGCGCCGCGTGCGTGGTCGGCGACGGACCCGGGGAGCAGCCACTGCCGGGGCTGGCCGACGGGGTGTCCGCCGAGGTGACGGTCCGCAGCAAGGACAAGGGCGGTCGGCTGGTCTCCTGGACGGCGACGGTCGTGGAACTGCCGTCGGGCTCCGCGGAGTGGGCGGCGGCGGTCGCCGAGCTCAAGGGCAAGCGGCTCAACGCGCCCGACGGCGAGGCGATGACCGGGCGCTGGGCCCGCGAGTGCCGCGTCCTGCGCCTGGAGCCGACCGGGGCGACGGCCCCGCTCCCCGACGGCTCCCTGGCCGAGGCCCCCCTGCCGACACCGGTGACGACCCGGCGCCCCGCCCCGGCGGGACTGCCCCGGCTGCTGCTCAAGAGGAAGCGGCGGCGGGCTTAGAAGACTGATGAAGATCTTGGTGAGGGGGTGTCGTTCGGGCCCTGCCGAGGTCGCGGGTCCTGGCACCGCTCCCCACGCCCGGCTTCACCCACGCGGGAGGGGCCCCGCCGCGTTGCCGCCGGTCGCCGGGGCTCCGCCCCGGCGCACTCCTCCGCCTTGCGACGCACGCACCAGCCCCCGCCCGGCCCGGCTGCAGGGCGCCGCTCCTCGGAGTCGGCCCGTCCGAACGCCCCCCTAGGACGCCGGGAGCTGCTTGCCGTAGTCGAGGGTCTCGTCCTCGGCCGGTTCCTTCAGCTCGAAGTCGGCGCCCCAGGAGGAGAACGTGAGGGTGCCCGCCTTCCCGGCCCGCACCAGTCGCACCGGGTAGGGCTCGCCCTCGAGCGAGACGTCCAGGGTGCCGCCGGAGCCCTCGTCGCCGGTGACGCGGATGGTGCGTACGCCCGACTTCTCGTGGTGGCCGTCCGTGGTCAGTTCGCCGTGCAGGGTCAGCAGGCCGCCGAGGAGGACGTTCTTGTCCGTGAAGCCGACGAACTTCTTGTACGACGGATCGCCCTGCGGCACCTTCACGTACTTCTCGGCGAGCTTGTCGGCCGCCGCCGCGTCCGCCTCGCCGTCCTCGTGACCCCAGAACTCGGCACCGGCCTTCAGGTACAGCTCGTCGTCGACCCGCAGCAGGCGAAACGTCTTCCCCTCGGTGGTGACCGAGCCGATGCCGCCCTGCTCCTTCAGCCGCATGTCCAGCGTGTACGTGCGCCCGCGGGTGACCACGGTGCCGTGCAGCCGTACGGCGCCGACCGACTCGGCGGCCTTCTGGGATCTGCTCCGGATCTGGTCGGCGGAGAGTCTGCCGACACCGTTGGTGCCCTCGTTCGGATCCTCGGAGCACCCCGTGAGCGCCGTCCCCGTCACGAGCAGCGCGCACACGGCGCCGGCCAGCACGGCCCTGCGGGAACGGCCCTGGGAGATCGGAATCACAGGTGGGCTGCCTCTCTGACGGGGGACCTGAACGGCGTACCGCAGGGTACCGGGGCCGGGTGGCCCGGACGGAGCCGGTGCGTCCGGACCGGCTGCCGACGCACGGCTGATCGTTACGGGCTAGCCTGAAACCCACCCGAGCGGGCAATTCGGAAACCGAACACAGCAGGCGGTACCCGCGACGAGAACACCCGCACGGAAAGGAGTGGCGGCCATGGCAGGGGGCGCCCCCCGGTTCTTCGTCTCGCACGTCTCCGGTGTCGCCGTCTTCGACCCGGCCGGCGACCAGGTGGGGCGCGTGCGCGACCTGGTCGTCATCCTGCGGCCCGGCCGGCGTCCGCCGCGACTGCTCGGCCTGGTGGTCGAACTCTCCACCCGCCGCCGCATCTTCCTGCCCATGACCCGGGTGACCGCCGTGCAGTCCGGCCAGGTCATCACCACCGGGGTGCTCAACGTGCGGCGCTTCGAGCAGCGGCCCACCGAGCGGCTCGTCTTCGGTGAGCTGCTCGACCGGAGGGTGACGCTCGTGGAGAGCGGCGAGGAGGTCACCGTCCTCGACCTGTCGGTGCATCAGCTGCAGAACCGCCGCGAGTGGGAGATCGACCGCGTGTTCGTGCGCAAGGGCAGGAAGGGCGGCGCGTTCCGGCGCGGCAAGGGCGAGACGCTGACCGTCGAGTGGTCCGCGGTCACCGGGTTCTCCCTGGAGGAGCAGGGGCAGGGCGCCGAGAACCTGCTCGCCACCTTCGAGCAGCTGCGCCCCGCCGACCTCGCCAACGTGCTGCACCACCTCTCCCCCAAGCGGCGCGCGGAGGTGGCCGCCGCCCTCGACGACGACCGGCTCGCCGACGTGCTGGAGGAACTGCCCGAGGACGACCAGATCGAGATCCTCGGCAAGCTGAAGGAGGAGCGCGCCGCCGACGTCCTGGAGGCCATGGACCCCGACGACGCGGCCGACCTGCTCGGCGAGCTGCCCGAGGCGGACAAGGAGCGGCTGCTGAGCCTGATGCAGCCCGACGACGCGGCCGACATGCGGCGCCTGATGTCGTACGAGGAGCACACGGCGGGCGGTCTGATGACGACCGAGCCGATCGTGCTGCGGCCCGACGCGACCGTCGCGGACGCCCTCGCCCGGATCCGCGAACCGGACCTCTCCCCCGCGCACGCCGCGCAGGTCTACGTCTGCCGCCCGCCCGAGGAGACGCCCACCGGCAAGTACCTGGGCACGGTCCACTTCCAGCGCCTGCTGCGCGACCCCCCGTACACGCTGGTCGGCTCGATCCTGGACGACGACCTCCAGCCCCTGGACCCGGACGCGGCGCTGCCCGTGGTCGCCGGGTTCTTCGCCACGTACGACATGGTGGCGGCACCCGTGGTCGACGAGGCGGGGTCGCTGCTGGGCGCGGTGACGGTGGACGACGTACTGGACCACATGCTGCCCGACGACTGGCGGGAGACCGAGTTCCACCTCGACGAGGACGAGGGGGTGGTGACCGATGGCTCCTGAGCGCGACGGCGGACGCGAGCGCATGCCGGCGGGCGCCACGGCCGCCGGCCGGCCGCGCACGCCCCGCCTGGACCAGCCGCGCCCTCCCCGGCGCCGCTTCCTGCCCGAGTGGGACCCGGAGGCCTTCGGACGGCTTTCGGAGAGCGTCGCACGGTTCCTGGGCACCGGGCGGTTCATCGTCTGGATGACGGTCGTCATCATCCTGTGGGTGGTGTGGAACGTGTCCGCGCCGGAGGAGCTGCGCTTCGACGAGTACCCGTTCATCTTCCTGACCCTGATGCTGTCCCTGCAGGCCTCCTACGCGGCTCCGCTGATCCTGCTCGCGCAGAACAGGCAGGACGACCGGGACCGGGTCAACCTGGAGCAGGACCGCAAGCAGAACGAGCGGTCGATCGCGGACACCGAGTACCTGACCCGGGAGATCGCCGCCCTGCGGATCGGGCTCGGGGAGGTGGCCACCCGGGACTGGATCCGCTCGGAGCTCCAGGACGTGGTCAAGGAGCTGGAGGGGCGGCACAACGGGCACAAGGACCAGCAGGGTCCGTTCCCGGCGATGCGGGCGGAACACCCGCCGGGACGTGACGCAGACGACCACTGACGTCCTTACCGGCGGGTGCGCCCGGAGCCGTACCATCGTTCCCATGGCTACGGAAGACGCGGTGCGCGAGGCACTGGCGACGGTGAACGACCCCGAGATCAACCGGCCCATCACCGAGCTCGGGATGGTCAAGTCGGTGGAGATCGGTGCGGACGGTGCGGTCGCGGTCACCGTGTACCTGACGGTTTCCGGCTGCCCCATGCGGGACACCATCACGCAGCGCGTGACGGACGCGGTCTCCCGGGTCGAGGGCGTCACCCGGGTCGACGTGACGTTGGACGTGATGAGCGACGAACAGCGCAAGGAGCTGGCCACCGCCCTGCGCGGCGGCCAGACCGAGCGCGAGGTGCCCTTCGCCAAGCCGGGCAGCCTGACCCGGGTCTACGCGGTGGCGTCCGGCAAGGGCGGCGTCGGCAAGTCGTCGGTGACGGTGAACCTGGCGGCGGCGATGGCGGCCGACGGTCTGAAGGTCGGTGTCGTGGACGCCGACATCTACGGCCACTCGGTGCCGCGCATGCTCGGCGCGGACGGGCGTCCCACCCAGGTCGAGAACATGATCATGCCGCCGTCGGCGCACGGCGTGAAGGTCATCTCCATCGGCATGTTCACCCCGGGCAACGCCCCGGTGGTGTGGCGCGGCCCGATGCTGCACCGCGCGCTCCAGCAGTTCCTGGCGGACGTGTACTGGGGCGACCTGGACGTGCTGCTGCTCGACCTGCCGCCCGGCACGGGCGACATCGCGATCTCCGTCGCCCAGCTGGTGCCGAACGCCGAGATCCTCGTCGTCACCACGCCCCAGCAGGCGGCGGCCGAGGTGGCCGAGCGGGCGGGCTCCATCGCCGTGCAGACGCACCAGAAGATCGTCGGCGTGGTCGAGAACATGTCCGGGCTGCCCTGTCCGCACTGCGGCGAGATGGTCGACGTCTTCGGCACGGGCGGCGGGCAGACGGTCGCCGAAGGCCTGACCCGCACCACCGGTGCGGACGTGCCGGTGCTCGGCGCCATCCCGATCGACGTCCGGCTGCGCGAGGGCGGCGACGAGGGCAAGCCCGTGGTGCTGTCCGACCCGGACTCCCCGGCCGGCTCGGCGCTCCGCTCCATCGCCGGCAAGCTGGGCGGCCGGCAGCGGGGTTTGTCGGGCATGTCCCTGGGGATCACCCCGCGCAACAAGTTCTGAGGTCTCCCGTGCGCAAGGGCGCCGTCCGGTGTGGACGGCGCCCTTGCGCGTACCCGCTCAGGCGTCCGCGCGTACCCGCTCAGGCGTCGTACGCGGCGATGTCCTTCACCACGGCGAAGCCGAGACCGTACGCGCTCATGCCCCTGCCGTACGCGCCCACGTGCACGCCCTCCTGCGTGGAACCGGCGAGCACCCAGCCGAACTCGGACTCCCGGTAGTGGAACGGCGTCGGCACCCCGTCCACGGGCAGGGACAGCGTCGACCAGTCCTCGCCCTCCAGATCGTCCGCGAGGACCCAGGCCGTCTCCGTCTGCTGTTCCAGCCAGTCGTCGCGCAGGGAGTGGTCCATCTGGCCGGGCCAGGTGAAGGACAGCAGCCCCACCCCGGCGAGCCAGGCGGCGGAGGAGACCGAGGTGGCCTCCAGCAGTCCGGTGCCGTCGGCGCTGCGGCGCACCGGGGTGTCGGCCACGGTCACCACGACCGCGAACCTCTCCTTGGTCTCCTGGTCGGTCCCGGCCGTGTACTCGCTGCGCACCGAGGGCTCGTCCCCGTGCCCGACCGATCCGTGCGCGACGGCTCCGTCGGCCGCCAGTCCGACCTGCATCAGCCAGCGTGGTCCCGTGAAGGCCTCGTCGAGGCCGTACCAGGGGAAGGGCGCACGCAGGTAGCCGTCGACCGTACGCCGGGCGGAGGGGACGGGCTGTCCGTCCTCCGCGGCCGGCGCCTGCGCGACTGCCCGACTCGTCGTCTCCATTGCCCGGACGCCTCCTCGCTCTCGTCGGACCGGGCGGCCCGCCCCCCTTCAGGCGTACTCGTCCGTTCCGCACAACAACTTGGCAGCATAGTCACCTTGACGCCACAGGCTGGGAAACCACCGGGCGCACGGGCTGTACGGACGCCCTGATCAGGCCGTGAGCGGTCCGAGTGGAGTATGAGACACGTCACGTACCCGGGAGGTGTACGCCCCGGCGCCCCCGGCTCAGGTGGCGTCCGCGTCGAAGGGCGGGCGGGTGTCGGCCGCCGACGTCTCGGGCTTCTTGGTCATGTCCACGCGCCCACCGGTGGAAGAGGTGGAAGAGCCGGAGGGCGTCGGCGGGGAGTCGGTGTCGCGGCCGTGGACGGCGTCCGTGACCTCGGCCATCTCCTTCTTCAGGTCGAAGCCGTTACGGATCTCCTTGAGCCCCAGGTCGTCGTTGTCCAGCTGCTTGCGGATGAACGTCTTGGGGTTGAGGTCCTCGAACTCGAAGTCCTTGAACTCCGGGCCGAGCTCCTGCCGGATGTCCTGCTTGGCGCTCTCCGAGAAGTCACGGATCTTCCGGATCGTGCGCGACACGTCCTGGATGACCTTGGGGAGCTTGTCCGGACCGAAGACGAGCACGGCGAGGACGATGAGCGTCACCAGCTCGAGCGGTCCTATGTCATTGAACACCTGAAGCTCCTCGCGATGCCTTCGGTCCTCGGCCCTCGGGGCGGCCTGCGGTCTTCCGTGGTCCGGGCCGGGTCCACGGTACCCGGCCACCCCGTGCGACCGGTACCGTCCCGGGACCCATCCTCCTCAGTCGCCCTCCGAGGAGCCGAGCGTCAGGGCGACCGTCCGCTCCTCGCCATCCCGCTCGAGGGTGAGCTCGAGGCGGTCGCCGGGGCGGTGGGCACGGGTCTTGACGATGAGTTCCTCGCCGGAGCGGACCCGCCGGCCGTCGACCTCGGTGATGACGTCGCCGGCCCTGATACCGGCCCGGGCGCCGGGGCCGCCGGTGCTGACCGGGGGCCCGCCGTCGCTGCCCTGGGCCGCGACGCGGGCGCCGTCGCCGCCGTACTCCATGTCGAGGGTGATGCCGATCACCGGGTGGGCGGCCCTCCCGGTGTTGATCAGTTCCTCGGCGACGCGCTTGCCCTGGTTGATCGGGATGGCGAAGCCGAGTCCTATGGAGCCGGCCTGACCCGCGTCCGGGTCGGCGCCGCCGTCGGCGGAACGGATGGCGGAGTTGATGCCGATCACACGGGCCCGGGCGTCGAGCAGGGGGCCACCGGAGTTGCCGGGGTTGATCGGCGCGTCGGTCTGCAGGGCGTCGACGTACGACACGTCGCTGCCGTCGCCCTTCTCGCCGCCTGCGGTGATGGGCCGCTCCCTGGCGCTGATGATGCCGGAGGTGACGGTGCCGGCCAGGTCGAAGGGGGCGCCGATGGCGACGACGGGGTCGCCGACCCGCACGTTGTCGGAGTTGCCGAGGGGCAGGGGGGTGAGTCCGCTGACGCCCTTCACCCGCACGACGGCGAGGTCGTAGCCGCCGTCCCGGCCCACGACGGTGGCTTCGGCGGTGTCGCCGCTGTGGAAGGTGACGGTGATCTCGCCGTCGTCCCCGGCGGGTCCGACGACATGGTCGTTGGTGAGGATGTGGCCGCGCTCGTCGAGCACGAAGCCGGTGCCGGTGCCGGCCTCACCGGCACCGCTGACGTGCAGGGTGACGACGCTGGGCAGGGCCCGTGCGGCGATTCCGGCGACGCTGCCGGGGTCGCGTTCCGGCGCCTCCTCGCCGGCCTGCGGCAGCTCCACCGTGCCCACGCCGCCGTTGCGCTCCAGGTACGCGCCGACGATCCCGCCGATGCCGCCGGACACGAGCGCGAGCAGCAGCGCGGCCCCGACGAGCACCCGGCCGCGCCGCCGCTTCCGGCCGGCCACGGCCTGCCCGGTCTGCTGCAGGGGCGCGGTGGCGGCGGCCGCCGCCCAGGGGTCGTAACGCCTCCAGGGGTCGGCGACCGGGGCGTCCTGGGCCGGAGGCGTCCGGCTGTCCGGGGGCGCTTGGGCTTCCGGGTGCGCCGGCGCGGGCATGACGGGCGCGGGAAGAACCCCGTGCGTCCCCGCCTCCGGCACGGCGGGGGTGCCGTGCGGCGCGGGTGCGCCGAGGGGCGTCGGGACCGG
Organism: Streptomyces pimonensis; assembly: GCF_041380215.1. Classification (NCBI taxonomy): domain Bacteria; kingdom Bacillati; phylum Actinomycetota; class Actinomycetes; order Kitasatosporales; family Streptomycetaceae; genus Streptomyces; species Streptomyces pimonensis. The sequence continues at coordinate 68,916 of NZ_JAHWZY010000002.1, read as the reverse complement.
GGCCGCGGGAGGCCCGGTGGGCGCGCCGTGGGTCATGGGGGCCTCGTGCGGTGCGGGCGGACCCTGGAGGGCCGTGGGCGGGCTCGGAGGAAGCGACGGGGGTGTCGCGTCCTGGACCGCGGGAGGGGGGGTGAGAGCCATACCGTGCGTGGATGTCGTCGTCGGGTGCTGCACGGGCGGGGCGGGCGCCCAGGGGCCGGGTTCGCCGTACGGCGGGGTGCTGTAGGGGTCGGGGTCGTGCAGGGGTCTGCGCCGCTCGGAGGCGGGGGGCTCGGAAGCCACCGGTGGCGGGTCGGGGACCACGGGTGCCGGGACGACCGGGGACCCGGAAACGGCGGACTCGTCGGCAGGAGCACCGGGCGCCACGGACCCCGAGGCTCCCAAGGCGGTCGTGGAGGCGCCGGACACGGGCTCCACGGACCGGTCCTCGGAGCCCTCGGACCGTGGGGGGCGGTCCGGTTCGTGGTCGCCCCGGTGGCCGGCGGCGGCGGCCGACCGGCGGTCCGGGCGGGCCAGTTCGAAGTCGCCGCCGTGTCCCTCGGGACGTGTGGCCGGCTCCTCCTCCGGTGGGCCCGGCTTCCCCTCGTTCATGCTCTCCCCACGGCTGGACACGGCACCGCACGACGGCGGTGGCCGCGAGACTACTGGCCCCGCACCCGGCTGGGCCTGGGCTCGCCCTCCGGATTCAATCAGGTTCGCGCGCCCCTGCGCACCGGACGGCTCAGCGGGACGTCGGCGTGGGGAACGGCGTCGCGCCGGCGATGACGAGGCTCGGGTCCTCGAGTCCGGTGGAGACCGCCCACGTGGTCAGGGTGAGCGGCGGGGTCGAGACGAGCGGTCGTATCAGCGGGGACAGAGCCGTCGCACCGCCCGTCAGCGGCGTGCCCGGCACGGGGTGGCGCTGTGTCGGCGCCGGGATCCCGGGCAGCAGCGGAGCGGAGACCGCGGTCGGGGCGATCGGGGTGGGCGCGGGCGTGCTCCGTCCCGTCACCTGACCCAGCAGCGGTCCCACGCCGCGGCGCCGCTGGGACTCGGGCACCGCCGCACCCGTGCCCTGTGTGCGCATCGGCGTGACGTTGCTGCCCTTGCCCGCGGCGCGCCCCTCCGTGTCGGTGGGCATGCCCGCGGTGACCCCGCCGAGCGCGATCGCGGCCAGCGACACCGCCCCGGCGGCGACGAACGCGAACCGCAGCCCGCGGGAGGACGGCCGGTCGGTCTCGTGACGGCTGACGTCGTGGACGGCGAAGCCCCGGCCGCCCGCGGCGTCCGGCAGCACGGACCCGTGCCGCCGGACGGGCGCGTAGGCGAACTCGAAGCGCTCGCTCCGCCGGGCCCCGAAGGTCCCGGAGCCCCCGAACCGCCCCGGCGTTCCGCCCGGCAGCCCTCCGCCGCCCAGCGGCGAGCCGCCGTCGCCGAGGTCGCCCCCGGCCGGCAGCCCCTGAAGGCGGGCCAGGAGGTTCTCGGAGGGCGGCGGGGGCGCCGCCTGGGCGAACACGTCCTTCAGACGGCGCTGTGCGTCCACCTCCGCCCTGCACTTTGCGCAGGTGGCCACGTGCGCCAGTACGCGCTCACGCGCGTCATGACCGAGCTCCCCGTCCACCAGGGCGGAGAGTCGGTCTCCCAGGTGCTGCTCTGCGAGGTGTCCCTCGGAGGACTTCGGCTGTGAACCGCTCACGCGCTCGCGCCCCCTCCTCCCAGTGCGGGAACACGCGGCACGAAGGAGCGGCGCCCCGCGCGCGCCTGGGGCGAGCGGTGCGCGAGGGCCTTGCGCAGCTGGGAACGGCCACGGTGGATCCGGGACCGGACGGTGCCGAGCTTGACGCCCAGGGTGGCCGCGATCTCCTCGTACGACAGTCCTTCGATGTCGCACAGGACGACGGCGGCTCGGAACTCGGGGGCGAGGGTGTCGAGGGCCTGCTGGACGTCCGCGTCGAAGTGGGCGTCGTTGAAGACCTGCTGGGGCGTGGGCTCCTTGCTGGCCAGCCGCTCGGCCGCGTCGTCGCCGAGCGCGTCGAAGCGGATGCGCTGCTTGCGGCGGACCATGTCCAGGAAGAGGTTGGTGGTGATGCGGTGCAGCCAGCCCTCGAAGGTGCCCGGCGTGTACGTCGACAGGGAGCGGAAGACGCGGACGAAGACCTCCTGGGTGAGGTCCTCGGCGTCGTGCTGGTTGCCGGTGAGGCGGTAGGCGAGCCGGTAGACCCGGCCGCTGTGCATGCTGACGATCTCCTCCCAGGTGGGCGGAGTCCACGCCTGCCCGTCCGCGTCGGTGGAGAAAGTCGCGGTCTGGGCCGGGTCGCCGGCGCTGGCGTGGTCAGCAGCGGTGTCGTTCACGGATTTCGGCCCACCCGCCGATCCGAGGAAGCGCCGCAGCACCCCTCCGCGATCCACAGGCGCAGCCGCACCTCCCCTATCGGCTCTGGTGGTGTCCAGTGGAGCCCCTACCATAGCCACCTCGCCCGTTAGCTCCGGATAAGCGGTTTTACAAGAATTTGATCTGGGCTGCCACGGCTCGTACGGCTGCGTCAGTACTTGCTCGGCGCCCTCGTCCACTGCCTGCCCCCCGTCATGGCGCACGCCTCTTGCTCGTCCCTTTAAACGACCGGTCCCATCTGCGGGTTCCCGACGCCAACGGATACAGTCACGCCCAGGCACCCATGGGGACAGGAGAGGGTCATTACCGCCAACCGGCAGACGAGCTGGGCGTTCGCCGACGCCTATGTCGCCGAGGACGAAGCGCTGCACTGGGCCCGTGACCGGACCCGTGACGCAGGGCTGCGCTCGGTGTCGCCCGGCACGGGCGCGGCGCTGCGGTTGCTCGCCGCCAGCGTGGACGCCAAGGCGGTCGCCGAGATCGGTACCGGCTGCGGGGTCTCCGGGATCCACCTGCTGCACGGGATGCGGCCGGACGGTGTGCTGACCACGGTCGACCAGGAGCCGGAGCACCAGCAGTCCGCCCGCCAGGCCTTCCGCGACGCCGGTTTCGCCGGGAACAGGGCCCGCTTCATCCCGGGCCGGGCGCTGGACGTCCTGCCCCGTCTCGCGGACGCCGGCTACGACCTGGTCTTCTGCGACGGCGACCGACAGGAGTACCAGGACTACCTCGCCGAATCGCTGCGCCTGCTGCGCCCGGGAGGCCTGGTCGCCTTCGAAGGGGTCTTCGCGAACGGGCGCACGGTGGACTCCGGACCGCAGCCCACGGAGGTGCTGCGGCTGCGGGAGCTGGTGCGGACTCTGCGCGAGAGCACGGAACTGGTGTCGTCGCTGCTGCCGGTGGGGGACGGACTCCTCTGCGCCGTCAAGCGGTGACCGGCGCGCCCGGTCCGGCCCTTCGGCCCGTACGCGAAACAGCCGCCCCGGCACCGTGTGCGGTGCCGGGGCGGCTGAAAGGGTATGGTCGCTTGCGCGTCAGCCGACGACCTTCTTGAGGGCGTCGCCGAGCGCGTCGGCCTCGTCCGGGGTCAGCTCGACGACGAGTCGACCGCCGCCTTCGAGCGGAACGCGCATGACGATGCCCCGCCCCTCCTTGGTCACCTCGAGCGGGCCATCACCCGTCCGCGGCTTCATGGCCGCCATGCTCGTTCCCCTTCCTGAAACCCAGCTCAACCGTCTAAGCCGACGGCCCACTGAAGGGCACCTGCGGTCCTTGAAGCAGGACACACGCCACCGGCATCGAACACATTGCTTCCAGGCCATTATCCCGCATGGCGGGACCCGATGACCAACATCGGTCGGCATCGCTTGGGCAACGCATGCGAGCAAAACCACTCAATTCGGCGATGTGGCTGCGATACTGCGCCACCGCGCACACTCCCGGCGACCGGAAACGGCCAGGAATCGTTTGACGCAGGTCACACGTCGGCCGCCCGACACGGTCGGCGATCTCCGTCATGCTGTCTGACAGACGGGGCCTACCGGCCGGTAGGCCCCGAGCCGCCACACGGAGGGACACCCCATGACCGACACCGTGCTCTACGAGGTGAGCGACGGACTCGCGACGATCACGCTCAACCGCCCGGAGGCGATGAACGCGCTGAACGTCGCGGCGAAGGTCGCCCTCCGGGACGCGGTCCGGTCCGCCGCGGACGACGACGCCGTACGGGCCGTGCTGCTGACCGCGGCCGGGGACCGGGCGTTCTGCGTCGGGCAGGACCTCAAGGAGCACATAGGGCTGCTGATCGAGGACCGGGAGACCGGTTCGGGGCAGACGATGAGCACGGTGCGCGAGCACTACAACCCGATCGTGAAGGCGATCGCCGGGGCCGCGAAGCCGGTCGTCGCGGCGGTGAACGGGGTCGCGGCGGGAGCCGGCTTCGGCTTCGCGCTGGCCGCGGACTACCGGATCGTCGCGGACACGGCGGTGTTCAACACCTCGTTCGCCGGGGTCGCGCTGTCCGCGGACTCCGGGATCTCCTGGACGCTGCCGCGCGTGGTCGGCCCCGGGCGCGCCACCGACCTGCTGCTCTTCCCGCGCAGCGTCTCCGCGCAGGAGGCGTACGAGCTGGGCATCGCCAACCGGCTGGTCCCGGCGGCAAAGCTGCGCGCGGAGGCGGAGAAGGCGGCGCGGGCCCTGGCCGGGGGCCCGACGGTGGCGTACGCGGCGCTGAAGGAGTCCGTGGCGTACGGGCTGGGCCACTCGTTGGGGGAGGCCCTGGAGAAGGAGGACGAGCTCCAGACCCGGGCGGGCTCCTCGGAGGACCACGCGATCGCGGTGCGGGCGTTCGTGAACAAGGAGAAGCCGAAGTACCTGGGGCGCTGAGCCCTCGTGGGCCCCGCCCTCACGCTTCCCCGGACGGGCCGGTGCGTGCCACGCAGGTCTCCAGGTGGTCGTTGACCAGCCCGCAGGCCTGCATCAGGGCGTACGCGGTGGTCGGGCCGACGAAGCGCAGGCCCCGTTTCTTCAGGGCCTTGGACAGTGCCGTCGACTCCGGGGTCGCCGCGGGCACGTCCGCGAGGGTCTTCGGCGCCGGCCGGCCGGCCGGGTCGGGGGCGTGGGACCAGATCAGGGCGTCCAGGTCGCCGGGCGCCCACCCGGCCAGCTCGCGCGCGTTGGCGAGGGTCGCGTCGATCTTGGCGCGGTTGCGGATGATGCCCGGGTCGGCCAGCAGGCGCTCGCGGTCGGCGTCGGTGAACTCCGCGACCGCGGCGATCTCGAAGCCGGCGAACGCGGCGCGGAAGCCGGGGCGGCGCCGCAGGATGGTGATCCAGGACAGGCCCGACTGGAACGCCTCCAGGCTGAGGCGTTCGAAGAGGGCGTCGTCGCCGTGGACCGGACGGCCCCACTCCTCGTCGTGGTACGCCACGTAGTCCGGCGTGGACAGCGCCCAGGGGCAGCGCGGGCGGCCGTCCGGGCCGGCGGGTGCGGCTGCTTCCTCGCTCACGGCTGTTTCCTCGCTCACGGCTGCTCGTCCTCCCGGTGCGCGGCCGGCTTGTCCGGGCAGAGGTGGGCCGCGGCGGCGCGGGCGCCGACCAGCGCGGACTCCAGGTCGGCGATCCGGGCGTCGCGCTCGGCGAGCTCCGCGCCGAGGCGGCCGAGGGCGTCGTCCACGTCGGCCATGCGGTAGCCGCGGACGGCGAGCGGGAAGCGCAGGCCGTCCACGTCCGCGCGGTTGACCGGCCGGTCCGGCGGCAGGGTGTCCCGCAGCCGCTCGGGAACCGCCTCGGGCAGCGGGCCGTTGTCGCCGCCGCCCACCACGGCGAGGGTCACCGCGGCGACCACGACGGCGAGCGCGACGACCAGGAACAGGAACATAACCATCGCCGGGGCCCCCACGGTCGGATGAGTCGGAGTCGGATGTGTGGCTCCGATCGTGCCATGCGAGTCTGGCAGCCGGGGCCGCCGGGCGTTTCGGGGCGGCCCGGGACGGGATCGTACGAGGAAGAGGTCACAGGGGATGCTCAGGCTGGGCAGGCGGGAATTCGCACCGCACGAGCGGGTGATCATGGCCATCGTGAACCGGACCCCGGACTCCTTCTACGACCGGGGCGCCACGTTCCACGACGAGCCGGCGCTGGCGCGGGTGGAGCGGGCGGTGGCGGAGGGCGCCGCGATCATCGACATCGGCGGGGTGAAGGCCGGGCCGGGCGAGGAGGTCACGGCCGAGGAGGAGGCGCGGCGGACGGTCGGCTTCGTCGCCGAGGTGCGGCGGCGCTTCCCGGACGTCGTGATCAGTGTGGACACCTGGCGGCACGAGGTCGCCGAGGCCGTGTGCGAGGCGGGCGCGGACGTGCTGAACGACGCGTGGGGCGGGGTCGACCCGCGGCTCGCGGAGGTCGCCGCCCGGTACGGCGCGGGGCTGGTGTGCACCCACGCGGGCGGTGCCCGGCCGCGGACGCGGCCGCACCGGGTGACGTACGACGACGTCATGGCCGACATCCTCGACGTGACCGTGGGGCTGGCGGAGCGGGCGGTCGCGCTGGGCGTGCCGCGGGAGTCGGTGATGATCGATCCCGGGCACGACTTCGGGAAGAACACGCGGCACAGTCTCGAGGCCACCCGACGGCTGGGGGAGATGGTCGACACGGGGTGGCCGGTGCTCGTTTCGTTGTCCAACAAGGACTTCGTCGGCGAGACGTTGGACCGGCCCGTGAAGGAGCGGGTGGTGGGGACGCTGGCGACGACCGCCGTGTCCGCGTGGCTGGGGGCGCAGGTGTACCGGGTGCACGAGGTGGCCGAGACCCGGCAGGTGCTGGACATGGTGTCGGCGATCGCCGGGGAGCGGGAGCCGGCTGTGGCCCGGCGGGGGCTGGCGTAGGGTTCCCCGCCCCCGCCGCCCCTTCCCGTCCTCCGGGGGTCCCGGCCCCGGGCCCCCGGCATCTCCCCGCCCACCGCCCGGCCCGGGAGTCGTCCGGGCTCCCCCGGGGGGCGCCCTCCACAGGTCCCTAGCGGCCCGCCTCCTTCGAGACCAGGGCCACCGCCTCCTCCACGTCGTCCGTGACGTGGAACAGGAGGAGGTCCTTCTCCGCCGCCTTGCCCTGGGCGATGACCGTGCCGCGGAGCCAGTCGACCAGACCGCCCCAGTACTCCGTGCCGAACAGCACGATGGGGAACTGGGTGACCTTCTGGGTCTGGACGAGGGTCAGGGCCTCGAAGAGTTCGTCCAGGGTGCCGAGGCCGCCGGGCAGGACCACGAAGCCCTGGGCGTACTTGACGAACATCATCTTGCGGACGAAGAAGTACCGGAAGTTCAGGCCGATGTCGACGTAGGGGTTCAGCCCCTGCTCGAAGGGCAGTTCGATGCCCAGACCGACCGACGTCCCCTCCGCCTCGAGCGCGCCCTTGTTGGCCGCCTCCATGGCTCCCGGACCGCCGCCGGTGATCACCGCGAAGCCCGCCTCGACCAGACCCCGGCCCAGCCGGACACCGGTCTCGTACTCCCACGAGTCCACCGGTGTGCGCGCCGAGCCGAAGACGCTGATGGCGGGCGGGAGTTCGGCGAGCGTGCCGAAGCCCTCGACGAACTCCGACTGGATGCGCAGCACCCGCCAGGGGTCGGTGTGCACCCAGTCCGTGGGCGCGCGCTCGTCCAGCAGCCGCTGGTCGGTGGTGCTCGCCTGCACCTGACCCCGCCGGCGGAGGACCGGCCCCAGGCGCTTCTCCTCCGGCGGCTGCTGCTTCCCCTCGGGGTTGCCGGTAGCCATGTGCGCTCCCTCCGTTCGCTGGTCGTACCACCTCAGCGTAGATCCACACGGGTTACGTACGAGGGACCTCAGCATGTCCGGCACGCAGCGGCGCAAACCCCCTTCGCGTCACGCCGTCAGCCAGGACCGCAGCCGTTCCTCCCCCGCGAGGATCTTCGCGGTGTCCACGCGCTCGTCCCGCTTGTGCGCCAAGTGGGGGTTACCGGGACCGTAGTTGACCGCCGGGATGCCCAGCGACGAGAAGCGGGAGACGTCCGTCCAGCCGTACTTGGGCTGCGGGGTGCCGCCCACCGCCTCGATGAAGGCCGCCGCGGCCGGGTGGGACAGGCCGGGCAGCGCCGCGCCGCTGTGGTCGTCGACGACGAACTCCCTCACCCCGCAGTCCGCGAACACCTCGCGGACATGGGCGAGGGCCTCCTCCCCGCTGCGGTCGGGGGCGTAGCGGAAGTTCACGCTCACGACGCATTCGTCGGGGATGACGTTGCCGGCCACTCCCCCGAAGACGCCGACCGCGTTCAGGCCCTCGCGGTACTCCAGCCCGTCGATCACCGGGTGCCGCGGCTCGTATGCGGCCAACCGGGCGAGGATCGGGGCGGCGGCGTGGATCGCGTTGGAGCCCATCCAGCTCCGCGCGGAGTGGGCGCGCTCGCCGGTGGTCTTCAGCAGCACCCGCAGCGTGCCCTGGCAGCCGCCCTCCACCTGCCCGTCGGAGGGTTCGAGGAGTACCGCGAAGTCGCCCTCCAGCCACTCGGGGTGCGCCTCGGCCACGTGCTTCAGGCCGTTGAGTTCGGCCGCGACCTCCTCGTTGTCGTAGAAGACGAAGGTCAGGTCGCGGTTGGGGGCGGGGACCGTGGCCGCGATGCGCAGTTGGACGGCCAGGCCGGACTTCATGTCGCAGGTGCCGCAGCCCCAGAGCACGCCGTCGGCGTCGAGCCGGGAGGGGACGTTGTCCGCGATCGGGACCGTGTCGATGTGGCCGGCGAGGATCACCCGCTCCGGACGCCCCAGCCGCGTACGGGCCACGACGTTGTTGCCGTACCGGTCGACCGTGAGGTGCGGCAGGGCGCGCAGCGCGTTCTCGATCGCGTCCGCGAGCGGTTTCTCGGTGCCGCTCTCGGAGGAGAAGTCGACGAGCTGCGCGGTCAGGCGCGCGGCGTCCAGCGTGAGGTCAAGCGGGGTGTCGGCCATGCCGCCGACCCTAGCGCGCCGGGCGTCCGGGCCACTGTCCGCACCTGGGTCACACGGAACCGTACTCTCCAGTACCTTGTACGCGTGCCAGAGCCGTCCCTTCCTTCCAAGCGCACGCGTCGCGGCCGTCTCGCCCGCTGGAGTGCGGCCCTCGTGGTGCTGTCCGCAGTCGCCGGATACGTCGTGGTGCAGTACGACACCGGGGGCACCGGTGGTCCGGGCTGCAAGGTCGTCTCCGGCAAGGGCGACGGGGCGACCTACGAGTTCACGCCCGAGCAGGCGGTGAACGCGGCGACGATCACCGCCGTGGGCACCGCACGCGAGCTGCCCGAGCGGGCGGTGACGATCGCGCTGGCGACCGCGCTGCAGGAGTCGGCGCTGCGCAACATCGACTACGGCGACCGTGACTCGCTGGGCCTGTTCCAGCAGCGTCCCTCGCAGGGCTGGGGCACGCCGAAGGAGATCATGGACCCGGCGTACGCGGCCGAGAAGTTCTACGAGCACCTGGAGGAGGTACCGGGCTACACCCGGCTGCCGCTCACCGTCGCCGCGCAGCGGGTGCAGCGCAGCGGCTTTCCGCAGGCGTACGCCAAGCACGAGCCGGACGCCGCACTGCTGGCCGCCGCCCTCACCGGACGCTCGGCGGCGACGCTGACCTGCGACGGCCGTCCGGCGGCGACGCGGGCGGCGGGCGCGGGCGCGGTGCGGGCCGCGCTGGTCCGGGACTTCGGGCGGGACGCGCTGGAGCCGGCCGGCGCCGAGGTGGGGGCGGCGTCCTCCCCCTCGCCCTCGGTGAGCGCTCCGGCGGGATCCGGCGGCTCCGACGGGCGGACCGTGCGGCTTCCGGTCACCGCCGGGGAGGGCGCCGACGCCGGGACACGAGGCTGGCAGCTGGCCCACTGGGCCGTGGCCAACGCCTCCGAACTGCACATACAGCAGGTGTCGTACGCGGGACGGGAGTGGACGGCCGGACACACCGACGGCCAGTGGCGGCCGACGGACGGCAAGAACGCGGGGGGATCGGGTGACGGCGCGGGGGTCGTGACCATCACGACCAAGCCGTAGCGCGACCGCGCAGGCGTGCGGGGGGTCACCCGCAGGCGTTGCGTACGGCCGATAATGCGACGTATTGCCAACTCTTTGCGTTGTCCCGCCGCAACCTTCCCGGCGGTCGAGCGGTAGTCACGGTGTCACCGTTCTCTCCCGTCGAAGGAGCACCATGTCCCTCCCCCTGACCCGTCGGATCGCCCGTGCCGCGCTGCTCGTCGCTGCGGGAGCGGCCGCCGGGGTCGGCGCGGCCGGTTCCGCCGTCGCGGCCCCGGAGCTGCCGGCCACCCCGAACCTCGGCGGGCTGACCGCCGTGGACGGGGCCGCCGGAAACACCGTGGACGACGTGACGCGGGACGTCACGAAGACCGCGGGTGGTGCCGACAAGGTGGCGCCGGGCGCCGGCAGGACCGTGAAGAAGGCTGCCGGGTCTCTCGTCAAGGGTGCGCCTGTGAAGGGGCTGCCGGTCGGCTGAGGGCCGGCCCGCGGTCGGCCTTCCGTCACGGCGACGGGGCCCGGGGGTTCCCGGGCCCCGTCGCTCTGCGTGTGGCCCAAGGACGGCGGGGGCGGGCGCTTCTCGACCGGTGCTCGGCGTCGGTGGCTGTGCCCGCCCCCCTCATTGCCCGCAGGGCACGGGAGGTGCCCCCTCGCCCTACGGAACGGCTGCCCACAGCTTGGGCCCGGCAACGGTCGACTGCTCGCAGCCCGGCCCGGGAACGGTCGCCCACCCACAGCCGGGCTTGGGAACAGTCGCCCACCCACAGCCGGGCTTGGGAACAGTCGCCCACCCACAGCCGGGCTTGGGAACAGTCGCCCACCCACAGCCGGGGCGGGCAGGTGGTCAGGTGGTCAGGCGGGTCACTGCTGCCTGGATTCGTTCGTCCGTGGCCGTGAGGGCCACGCGGACGAAGTTCCCGCCCGCCGGGCCGTAGAAGTCGCCGGGGGCGACCAGGATGCCCCGGTCGGCGAGGTGGGCGACCGTGGTCCAGCAGGACTCGTCCCTGGTGGCCCACAGGTAGAGGCTGGCCTCGCTGTGCTCGATGCGGAAGCCGTGGGCGAGGAGGGCCTCGCGCAGGACGGTGCGGCGGGCCGCGTAGCGCCCTCGCTGGACGCGCACGTGCTCGTCGTCGCTCAACGCCGCCGCCACGGCCGCCTGGGTCGGCGCGGAGGTCATCATCCCGCCGTGCTTGCGGATCTGCAGCAGCGGGCCGAGGACCGCCGGGTCACCGGCCAGGAACGCGGCGCGGTAACCGGCGAGGTTGGACCGCTTGGACAGGGAGTGGACCGAGACGATGCCGTCGTACGACCCGCCGTTGACGTCGGGGTGCAGCACCGAGACCGGGTCGGCCTCCCAGCCCAGCTCGATGTAGCACTCGTCGGAGAGGACGAGGACGCCGTACTCACGGGCCCAGGCGACGATCCGGGTCAGCTCCTCCTTGGACAGCACCCGGCCGGTCGGGTTGGACGGGGAGTTCAGCCAGAGCAGCTTCAGGCCCGTCGGGTCCAGCTCGGTCGGGTCGTCGTACGCCACGTGCTCCGCACGGGCGAGGCGGGCACCGACCTCGTACGTCGGGTAGGCCAGGCGCGGGAAGGCGACCTTGTCGCCGGGGCCGAGCCCGAGCTGGGTGGGGAGCCAGGCGACCAGTTCCTTGGAGCCCACGACCGGCAGGACGTGGTGGTGGGTGGCCCCGCGGGCGCCCAGCCGGCGCTCCACCCAGCGGGTGAGCGCGTCGCGCAGCTCCGGGGTGCCCCAGACCGTGGGGTAGCCCGGGGAGTCCGCCGCGGCGATCAGGGCCTTCTGAACCGGCTCGGGCACCGGGTCGACAGGGGTGCCGACCGAGAGGTCGACGATGCCGTCGGGGTGCGCGGCGGCCGTCTTCTTGTACGGCTCCAGCTTGTCCCAGGGGAAGGCGGGCAGCCGGTCGGAGACTGCGGACACGGTCACGGGCTCACTTTCTGGTCCGGCAAACGCCTCGGTCCCGTACGGCGATCGGGAGGATCGGGCCGTACGGGACCGAGGCGGCACGTCGTTGCGGGGCCGCTTCTCGCGGGACGGCTACGCCTGCGGCGGCAGCGCGGCGATGAACGGGTGGTCCCGCTCGATCAGGCCGAGCTTGCTGGCGCCGCCGGGCGAGCCGAGCTCGTCGAAGAACTCGACGTTCGCCTTGTAGTAGTCCTTCCACTCCTCCGGAGTGTCGTCCTCGTAGAAGATCGCCTCGACCGGGCAGACCGGCTCACAGGCACCACAGTCGACGCATTCGTCCGGGTGGATGTACAAGGACCGCTGGCCCTCGTAGATGCAGTCGACCGGGCACTCCTCGATGCACGCCTTGTCCTTCACGTCGACACAAGGCTGCGCGATGACGTAGGTCACGCTGTCGTTCCTCCTCCATAGGGCGCTGGCGGGCCTCCTCAGGCTCCGCCGCCTGGCGCGCGGGAGCGCGGCGTCGTCGATGCCCGCCCCTAGTATCTCCGTTCCTGGGCATGATCCGAACAGGAGGGGTGAACTGACCTGTGGAAATCTCTGCCGCCGGGCGCCTCGAGGTCCGTATCACCACTGCTGACGTGGGAAAACGGGTCTCCGTACGGAGCCTGATCGAACATGGTCCCCCGGGTGAGAGGTTCACCGACACGGTCGGCGTTCTCACATCATGGGACAATGATGTGTTGCAGATCACAAGAAGGAGCGGGGAGAGCGTCCGCATCGCGGAGTCGACGCTGATCGCGGGCAGGATCGTGCCGTCCGCACCGGCGCGTCGGCGCGGTCCGGCGGCCTCGTACGAGGAGCTGGCGCGGGTCTCCACGCGGGCGTGGCGGCCCGTGGAGAGCGGACGGCTCGGCGAGTGGGAGCTGCGGGCCGCCGAGGGCTTCACGCGGCGGGCCAACTCCGTGCTGCCGCTGGGTGATCCGGGCGTGCCGCTCGACGACGCGCTGACGGCCGTGCGCGACTGGTACGCCGCGCGGGGGCTGCCCGCGTACGCGCAGACCGCGACCGGCGCCGAAGGGACGCAGGAGCTGCTCTGCGCGGAGCTGGAGCGGCGGGGCTGGGCGCGGGAGGTGACCGCCGAGCTGTGGGTGGGGCCGCTGGCGCCGGTCGCCGACCTGGGCGGGGAGCCGTCCGGGGTCGTGCTGTCGCGGGAGGCGGACGGGGCGTGGCTGGCCCGGTACCGGCGCAAGGGGGTGAGCGAGGTGGCCCTGCGGGTGCTGGGGAGCGGTCCTTCGGTGTGGTTCGCCACGGTGCCGGGCGACGGCACGGACGCGCCGGCCGCCATCGGCCGGTGTGTCGTGGACGGGCGGTGGGCCGGCTTCGCGGCGGTCGAGGTGGACCCGGCCCGGCGGCGACGGGGGCTGGCGACCGCCGTGATGGCCGCGCTGGCCCGGCGGGCGCTGGACGAGGGCGCCTCGGCGGCCTGGCTCCAGGTGGAGGACGACAACGCGGGAGCGCGGGCGCTGTACGACCGTATGGGCTTCGCCGCGCACCACGCGTACCACCACTACCGCGCTCCGGAATCGTCGGCTCCGGCAGGTGACGGGGCGTCGTGAGCGGGCACGAACCGGGTATGCCTGCTCCTCGCCCCCCGTCCCCCGAGCGCTCCGCCGAACTGCGCCGGCGGTTCGCCGAGGAGGCCCGCTGCGAGCGGCCGGGCCTGTCCACGCTGTGCCTGCTGGTCGGCGCGGAGGCGGACGGCGCGCTGGACGAGGCGGGGATGGACGCCGTGGAGATGGAGCTGGACCGACTGGCCGGCGAACTGCCCTACCGGCCCGGCTCGCCGCACGCGTGGGCGGTGGCCCTGCGGGAGCTGCTGGGCGAGCGGTACGGCTTCCACGGCGTTCCGGGCGACTACCAGCGGCTGGAGTCGTCGCTGCTGCACGAGGTGCTGCGACGGCGGCGCGGGCTGCCGATCCTGCTGTCGGTGGTGTGGATGGAGGTGGCCCGGCGGGCGGGGGCGCCGGTGTACGGGGTGGCACTGCCGGGGCACTTCGTGGTCGGGTTCGGGGAGGCGAGGGCGGGGCAGGTGCTGGCCGATCCGTTCGACGGGGGCCGGGTGCTGACCGGGGCCGACGCGGAGCTGCTGGTCGCCGGGGCGACGGGGGCGCCGCTGGACGCGTCGATGCTGACGCCCGCCGGGGTGCTGGACGTCGTCCTGCGCGTGCTGAACAACGTCCGGGCGTGGTCGGCGGCGCGTCCCGAGCACTCGGGCGTGGGGCTGTGGGCGGTGGAGCTGTCGCTGCTGCTCCCGTCGCACCCCGCGCGACTGCGGTACGAGCGGGCGCAGCTGCTGGTGCAGCGGGGTGACTTCCGGAACGGGGCCCGGGAGCTGGAGGCGTACGCGGAGGTGGTCGCCGGGGTGGACGAGCCGACGGCTGAGCGCCTCCGCAGCCAGGCACGGGCGGCACGGGCCCTGCTGAACTAACGAGCACCCTTTGACATGGGTACAGACGGATATCTATGCTCATGTACATGTCCGAGACCGGTGCCTCCGAGCAGCGCATCGCGCACGTGGCTTCCGAGCTCACGGCGTGTCTGCCCGCGCTGCACCGGGCGCTGGAGCGGCGGGTCGGGAGCGAGTACCCCCACCCGAAGCCGCCTGAGGGACAGCTGGCGCTGTTGCGGTTCGTCGCGCGGCACGAGGGCGCCACGGTGGGCGAGGCGGCCGCGGCGCTGCTGATGAAGCCCAACAACGTCAGCGCGCTCGTCTCCCAGCTCACGGAGCGGGGCGAGCTGGAGCGCCGTCAGGACGGCACCGACAGGCGGATCGCCCACCTCCACCTCACCGCGACCTCGCGCCGGCGGATCGCCGAGGTGCACGCCCTCGAGGAGCGCCTCCTCGGCCAGGCCCTGCGGTCCGTCACCGACGGGGAGATGGACGCGCTCGGTTCGGCGCTCGGTGCGCTGAAGGCAGTGACGCACCACCTCCACGCCGCGACCCGCTGACGGGCCCGCCGCCGGCCGTCACGCCGGGGCGGGGCCCTGCCCGCGTTCCCGAACGCCCCGTTCCCCCTCCGCGGCCGGGGCCTGCCGAGCGCCCGGACGCGCCCGGGAACCGTGATCCCCCTCGCGTACTCCGTACGTCCCCTCCGAGGAGGGGACGGCCTCCTTTGTGTCGTCCACTTCCGTGGATCGCCCCGCCGCGCGCCGGGCGCCCCCTGGCTCGCTCTGTTCGCCGGGTCGTTCGGTCCGCTCACGGTGCGGCTCGACGGCCCTGTCGTCGCCCTCGCCAACCCGGCGATCGGCAAGGCCTCGGGGCCGGCACCGCAAAGCGCACCTCCGTGCTGGTCACCGTGATCGCCGGAAAGGTCGGTCCCTCGATCTTCGGCGAACTCACCCGGGCGGGACGTCCCCGCCTCCGTGGCGCACGGTCCGCAGAAGGCCGAGGACGCCGTGCCGACGGGGGCGCCCCGGTCTTCGCCGGCATGCCGGCGCGGCTCAGGGCCGCGGTCGTCGAGGGCAGCGGCCAGCGGTTCGCGGGCGGTCCGCACTCCGCACGGCCACCGCCACCGGGATCCCGTGCCTGATCGGTGCCGTGGCGGCGGTGGCCGGCGCCGGGCGCCGCTCCCGGGGGCGGCCGACGACGCGGAGGCGCCGGTGGTCGCCGCCGCCCACCGAGCGACGGAGCACGCCCGCACAGGGGAGCGGCGCCGCACGGATCCGTGCGGCGCCGCTCCCCTGTGCGGTGCAGGCCGCGTCAGCTGGGGTTCGTGTCGATGACGGCGACGCGGTCGGTCCTGCTGACCAGCGCCTGACGGAGGGCTCCGTAGACGTCCTCGGGGGTGACGGCCGTCTTCTTGCCGTTGCCCCGGGTGATGAGCACACCGTCGAACGCCTGGCCGTACAGTTCCTCGAGGGCCTTCAGGTCGGGCTTGTCGACCAGCTTGCCGTTGACGGCCTGGACCCCGAGGAACTTCCACAGCGAGTTCTCGGGACTCATCGGGACCGAGTGCTCCGCGTCCGTCTGCACGGTCACGATGCCCGACATCGCCGGCTCGGCGAACTCCTTCATCATCCGGTCGACCTCGGCCTTGGTGACCTTCGGCTGCTGGGCGGTCGTCGGAACGTTCACCGTGGTGGCCTTCCCGGTCTCGACCTGGGTGCGGTACGCCTCCGCCACCGCGTCGGTCGCCTTGGCGACGTCGATGCCCTGGCCGCCCTTGGGGTACACCGGGACGGCCTTGCCGGACTCGAACGTGATCGAGCCCTCGGTCAGCGAGCCGGAGCCGCCGGCGGCGTCCTCCAGGGCCGCGTGCAGCTTCTCCTCGTCGACGGGCATGACCGGCTCGACGACACGCTGGTTGCCGATGAGGGAGCCGATGACGTTGACCGGGTTGTAGTCGCTGCCGGTGGCCTCGCCGACGGTGGCGTCGGTGTCGAACTGCAGGCCCGCGTTGTCCGGCTCCAGTTCGACGGTCTTGCCGTCGACCGACAGTTTCAGCGGCTGGTCCAGCCGGTCGTCGAGGGCGGCGTCGAGCTTCTTGACGGCCTCGTCGCGGGTGCCGCCGCCGATGTCGACGCCGAGCACGGTGGTGCCCTTCGGCACGTCGGAACGGTTCATCAGCAGTCCGGCGCCGTAGGCGACACCGGCGAGGAAGACCAGGCAGCCGCAGAGCAGGACGAGCTTGTTGCGCCCCTTCTTCTTCGCCGGCTTCGAGGAGGTCGCCGGGGATGTGGGGGACGTGGGGGCCGGCTCGGGCAGCTTCGGGGGCGTGTGCGTCCGCGGGCCGTCGGCCGGACCGCCGGGAGCGTCGAAGTCCGCGCCCGGCGGGACGACCGGGATGCCGCTGGCGACGGTGTCTCCGGAGACGTTGTCGTGGCGGGGGCCGTAGCCCGGGGCACCCGGTTCGGCGAGCCTCTGCGGGGTGAGGATCGCGGTGTCGTCGCTCAGCCCCCCGCCGGGGGCGCCGGGGCGTGCGCCCTGGTCGGCGAAGCCGGCAGGGGTGCCCTGGTCGGCGAAGCCGGCAGGGGTGCCCTGGTCGGCGAAGCCGGCAGGGGTGCCCTGGCCCGGCCGGGCACCGGGGCGCGCGGAGGCGCCCTGGGCCGACCGGCCCGCCTGACCCGACTGGGCGCTGGGACGGACCGGGAGCCCGGGGAGGCCGGGAGCGGGGGGAGTGCCGGATCCCCTGCCCGTCCGGGGAGCGACCGGGCTCGAACCGGTGGCCGGTCCGGTGGTCGGACCCGCGGGGCCCGGCTGTCCACGACGACCGGACTGGCCGGACTGGCCGGACTGGCCGGACTGAGGAGCCCGGCCCGGTCGCGGCTCGTCGCCCTGCCCCGTGCCCGGACGGGTGCCGGGGCCCGCCGGCCCGGCGGCCAGCGCTTCGGTCACGTCGAAGGAGCCGGTGCCGCCACCGTGCCCGGGGGCCACGGGCCCGCCGGTCGCGCCGGTGGGTCCGGAACCCTGCGTGCCGCCGGAGCGGGAACCGCCCGGCGCGCCCGTGGAGCCGACGGCGCCACCGGGACGTTCGGCGCCCGGCCGCGCGCCACCGGACGCGCCGGCGGGGGCGGCCGGGGCCTGCGGGGCGCCGCCCGCGGCGGGGCCCGAACCGCTCGACGCGCCCGCGCCGTTGGCGGAGCCGGCACCCGGACCGCCCTTGCCCGCGCCCGACCTGCGGGGCGCGAACCAGTCGCTGGCCGGCTTCTCCCCGGCCGTCGGCCGGTCGGGCCGGCCGGAGGGCTCGGCCGCGTCGGCGGCCGGGGTGTCCTGGGCCGGGGACGACGCCTCGGCGGCGGTGCCCTTGTTCTCCGCGTCCGTGACGGGCTTGCGCACGACGACCGGCGGAATGGGCCGCGATCCGGGGATGTTGATGCGGATCCGCGTGGTCAGCGTGGTCTCGGTCTTGCGTTCCTCCGGCCGCGCGGCCGAACGGCCCTCGTCCGGAATCGCCGGAATCCCGTAGGGCGGCGTGCCCGACGGGTAGGCGGATCCACCGCGCCCGTTGGACCCGGAGGACGGGGTGTCAGTTTCACGACTCAAGGCAGGTTCTCCCGGTTGGCTCCGCCGCTCGTCACGACCTCACGGTGGGAGTCCTCCCAGCTCTGGCGAAGCCGAGGGTTCGAGGGAGGCTCGGCGGCGCGCACCACCTTACTGGCCATGTCCGACCCGTATTCCAGCACCGCCGGGGAAACCCACACCGGACCCGCACGCACATGACACGGCGAAGTGGTACGTCACTTGCCAAGTCGGGCGGGAGGACCGTCCGGTTGCCGCCCGGGGGCGAGGGTGGCACAGATCACAGCCAAGGCGATGCCGCCGAGGAGGAAGAGGTAGGAGCCGCCGCCCGCGGCGAACAGGAAGTCGCCTTCCGGACGGCTGGTGGTGAGCAGGACGACGGCGAGCGTCCAGCCGCAGGCGGCCCAGACGCCTCCGGCCCGGCTGCGGAGGGCGCGGGTGGCACCCAGGACCAGCCCCGCCTCACCGGCGAGGGCGAGCAGCAGCCCGCCGGGGAACCACGCGGGCTGCACCAGCGCCCCGGCCGCGCCGACCACGGCGCCGAGCAGGAACAGTCCCAGGCAGGCGGCGACCCGTCCGGCGGAGGGCGGTCGCAGCGGCTGGGCGAGCACGGAGGGCGACCGGCCGCTCACGGCGCCTCCCCGATCCCGGCGAACAGGTCGCTCTCCCGCTCCTCGGGGCGTCCCCCGCGCACCAACTCGTAGTACTCGGTGGTGAAGAGCGGCTGGGCGAGTTCGTTGGAGAGCGCGAAGTACGGTTCGGCCACGGTGATCTGGGTGGCGTGCGCCCGCATGGCGGCGGCCTTGGCGGCGGCGTACGCGGTGCCGTCGATCCCGGTGGTGACCCGCTCGTCGGCGACGACACCCGGTACGTCGCCGACGACGGCCGCCTTCTCGAAGGGCAGGCCGGGCAGGTCGTTGTCGAGGCGGGCGAAGGACTCCTCGGCGACGGACCGGGGCACGCGGTTCCAGTAGACCTTGGGGACGTCCCAGCCCCGTTCGGCGGCGAGCTCGACGGCGCGCATGGCGACGCGGTGGGCCTGGATGTGGTCGGGGTGGCCGTAGCCGCCGTGGTCGTCGTAGGTGACGAGGACCTGGGGGCGGACCTCGAGGATCACCTCGGCGAGCAGCCCCGCGGCCCGGTCGACGTCGGCCTGCCAGAAGCAGCCGGGGTCGTCGTTGTCGGGCAGTCCCGTCATCCCGGAGTCGCAGTACCTCCCGGCCCCGCCGAGCAGCCGGAAGTCCGCAACCCCGAGCGCGCGCATCGCTTCCCTCAGCTCCCCGAGCCGGTGCCCGCCGAGGGCGGCCCCGCTCAGGTGCGCCAGCTCGGGCGGGATGACCTCGCCCCGCTCGCCGAGCGTGCAGGTGACCAGCGACACATGGGCACCCTCGGCGGCGTAGCGGGCCATGGTCGCGCCGTTGTTGATCGACTCGTCGTCCGGGTGTGCGTGCACCAGCAGCAGACGCCGGTCGGGCAGTTCCGTCATGGGCTCCACCCTATGAGGCGCGGGACCCTCACCGCCCGCGCCCCGGGCGCGGGGAAGTGCGGGCGCTGCTGCTCCGCCCGGGACTTCGGCCGACGGCAAAGGCGCCGCCGGGGCAGCAGGGCATGCCGGTCGGGCCTCCGCTGGTGGCGCTGTCGGTGCTGGGGGGTGCGGCGGTGCTGCTTCTGCTCTGACGGACGGCGGGGCGGCGCCCGGGCCTCCCCTCAAGAATCCCCGAGACGCCGGAACGGCCGGTCCGCCTCCAGCTCGAACGCCATCTCCAGCAGCTTCCGTTCCGCGCCGGGGCGTCCGGAGACCATGACGCCGATCGGCAGTCCGTCAGCCGTCGTGCTCGCGGCCGGTACGGAGATCGACGGGGTGCCGACGACGTTGTCGACCGGGGTGAACGCCACGTAGGCGAGGATGCGTCCGATCAGGGTGGCGTAGGGGACGGCCGGGTTGAGGTGGCCGATCGGCGGGGTGGTGTGGGCCAGGACCGGGGAGAGGAGCACGTCGAGGCCCCGGAAGCCCGCCGCGTACGCCTCCCGCGTGCGCTTCAGCCTGCGCACGACACCCGGTGTCCGCTTCCACTTCCCCACGTACATCTCGCGCAGGCCCCGGCTCAGGCCGTCCGTACGGCTCCGGTCGAAGTCCGCGCCCAGTGTTCTGCCGGTGACTCCGAGCAGGAACGACAGCATGCCCCAGTAGGTGAGGAAGTCGTCGGTGAAGTGCGGATCGACGGACAGTTCCACCGGCTCCACGGTGTGACCGAGCCGCTCAAGACGTTCGGCCGTCTCCGTGACGGCCGTCCGGGTGTCGGCGTCGGCGCGGACGCCGTTCGGGGAGTCCACCAGGAGGCCGATGCGCAGGCGGCGGTCCGAAGGACCCTCGACGAGGCCCACGGGCGGAAGCCTGGGGTTGCGCCAGTGCCGCTCCGCTGCCGCGAGGAACGCCGCGCTGTCCCGTACCGAGCGGCTCACGACGCCGTCGACGACGAGGTCGATCGGCATTTGACGGCCCTGTGCGTTCGCCACCACCCGGCCGCGGGTCGGCTTGAGGCCGACGAGTCCGCAGGCGGCGGCGGGAATGCGGATCGAGCCGCCGCCGTCGTTGGCGTGCGCGATCGGTACCGCGCCGGCGGCGACCAGGGCCGCGCTGCCGCCCGAGGAACCGCCCGCCGAGTGGTCCGTGTGCCACGGGTTGCGAACGGGCTCGGCCCCCTCGAACTCCGTGGTGGGGCTGAACCCGAACTCGGGCAACCGGGTCTTGCCGAGGACGGTGACACCGGTGCTCAGGAACTGGCGGGTGAAGGGGGCGTGCCGTCGGGCCGCCCGGGGCGCGAAGGCGGCGCTGCCGTGGCCGGTGGGCAGGCCCTGGTAGTCGGTGTTGTCCTTGACGAAGGTCGGCACCCCGGCGAAGGCGCCGACGGGCGCGGAGCCGTGGGCCGGGAGGCCGAGGTGCACCTGGACCGCGTTGAGCCGGGAGTCCACGGCCCTGACCCGGGCCGCCGCGTCGCGGGCGACCTCGGCGACGCCGACCTCGCGCCGGCGGATCGCCTCGGCGAGGCCGACCGCGTCGCGATCACCCAGGGCGTCGTCCCGGAAGGCGTGCGCTCTCGTCCGCACCTCGCTCTGTTCCCCGGAAGTCGTCACCGTCGGCTCCGCCCTGCGCGCGTGGATGATGGCCCCGCCATCATCGCCTGCCGTGGAGTAACAGGCGAGGGGGCGAGGAGCACGGGTCGGGAGCGGCACGGGTCGGGAGCGGCACGAGTCGGGAGGGTCACCCGCTCCAGCTGTCGTCGACGGCCGGCCCCGCCGCTCTCCCCCACCCGCACGGTCCCGGCGGAGTCGCCGCGGACGACGTGAGGGCCGTCGGCCCCCTACGGCCTCACCCTCCCCCTCACAGCCCGCCCTCCGGGTCCCGGCGCCCCGGCATCCGGCCGTGACAAGGAGCGGGGCGGCTCGGCGACGCGTCCGCCCCGTCGGACGGCGCCGGCCCGGAGCCCACGGAGCCCGGCGCGACGGCGGGCGGGGAGGACGGACGGGGTGTGGGCTCCGGCCGGGTCCCGGGACGTACCACGGGGCCCAGCCGGAAGACGGTGCTCAGAACCGGAAGGCGGCGCTCAGAAGTTGATGCTGCCGATCATCCCCGCCAGGTTCGTCGTCAGTTCGCTGATGGTCGGGGCGATCGTCGACGAGGCGAGGTAGAAGCCGAGCAGCATGCACACCACGGCGTGCCCTGCCTTCAGACCCGACTTCTTGATCAGCAGGAAGACGATGATCGCCAGCAGCACCACCGCCGAAATCGAGAGTGCCACGGCGGTTCACCTCCAAAGGTCCCAGGGCGCGGGGTAGGGGGACGTAGGAACATGGGGGCAGGTCAAGCCAGACAGCAGCCAGCAGGTTCATACCCACTGTGCGCTAAAGATCATAACTATCCGTACGTGCGCATCGATCGGCGCACAGCCGCACAAGGGGGCGCACGGCCAATATGGTCATGGCATGACGACCGAGACCGACTCCTTCCCCCGACGGCACGCCCGTACCCTGCGCTTCACGCTCGGCGCGCCGCGTTCGTTCAGCGTGGCTCCCGACGGCTCGCGTGTCGTGTTCCTGCGCTCCGGTTCCGGTACGGACCGGGCCAATTCGCTGTGGGTCCTCGACCCGGAAGGGGGCGGGGAGCGCGTGGCGGCCGACCCGCACGTCCTCCTGCGCGGGGCCTCGGAGAACCTCTCCGCCGAGGAACGGGCGCGGCGCGAACGGAGCCGCGAAGGCGGTGCCGGCATCGTCGGCTACGCCACCGACGCGGCCGTCGAGTTGGCGTCTTTCGCCTTGTCAGGGCGGCTTTTCACGGCCGAACTGCGGGCCGGGACGGCACGTGAACTGCCCGTACCGGGGCCGGTGATCGACCCCCGTCCGTCACCCGACGGACGGTACGTCGCCTTCGTCTCCCGGGGCGCGCTACGTGTCGTGGGGGCCGAGGGCGCGGACGAACACGCCCTGGTGACCCCGGAGTCGGAGGGCGTCACCTACGGTCTGGCCGAGTTCGTCGCGGCCGAGGAGATGGGGCGCTCACGGGGCTTCTGGTGGGCTCCGGAGTCGGACCGGCTGCTGGTGGCGCGCGTGGACGACACGCCGGTACGACGCTGGTGGATCTCCGATCCGGCGCACCCGGAGCGGGAGCCGCAGCGGGTGGCGTACCCGGCGGCGGGCACCCCCAACGCGGACGTCCGGCTGTTCGTGATCGGCCTCGACGGAACGCGCACCGAGGTCTCCTGGGACCGTGCGCGCTACCCGTACCTGGCGCATGTGCACTGGTCAGCGGCGGGTGCCCCGCTGCTGCTCGTCCAGGCGCGCGACCAGCGCGCCTCACTGATCCTGGCCGTGGACCCGGCCTCCGGGACGACCCGGATGGTGCACGCCGACGAGGACCCAGATTGGCTGGAACTTTTCCCCGGGGTGCCCTGCTGGAGCCCTTCCGGGCAGCTGGTGCGGATCGTGGACGAGGGGGGCGCGCGACGGCTCGCCGTCGGTGAACGACCGCTCACCGGGGCACAGTTGCACATCCGCGCCGTACTGGACGTCTCCGCCGACGACGTGCTGGTCTCGGCGTCGGCGGGTGAGGAGGCGGCCGCCCCGGAGATCGGCGAGGTGCACGTCTACCGGGTGAACGAACTCGGCGTGGAGCGCGTCTCGCAGGAGCCCGGTGTGCACTCGGCGGTACGCGCCGGGGGCGTGACCGTGCTCGTCTCCGCGACTCCGGACCGGCCAGGTTCGCGGGTCCGGGTCCTGCGTGACGGGAAACCGACGACGACTGTCCCCTCGTACGCCGAAGACCCCGGTATGTCCCCCCGCGTGACGCTGACACAGGGGGGCGCACGCCGCATCCCGTGCGCTGTGCTTATGCCTCGGGACTACGCCGGTGACACCCTTCTGCCGGTGCTCATGGACCCCTACGGCGGTCCGCACGGGCAGCGGGTGCTCGCCGCCCACAACCCGCACCTGACCTCGCAGTGGTTCGCCGACCAGGGGTTCGCGGTGATCGTCGCGGACGGGCGCGGGACGCCGGGCCGCTCGCCCGCCTGGGAGAAGTCCGTCCGGGACGACATCGCCGACATCGTCGTCCAGGACCAGGTGGACGCGCTCCGGGCGCTCGCCGCCGACTTCCCGCTCGACCTGGACCGGGTCGCCGTCCGGGGCTGGTCCTTCGGCGGTTACCTGGCGGCCCTCGCCGTCCTGCGCCGCCCCGACGTCTTCCACGCGGCCGTGGTGGGCGCCCCGGTCACCGATCTCCGCCTCTACGACACCCACTACCAGGAGAGGTACGTCGGGCACCCGGACGAGCAGCCGGAGGTCTACCGCCGCAACTCGGTGATCGACGACGCGGGCCTGGTCGACGCCGCCGAGCCGCACCGTCCGATGATGATCATCCATGGGCTGGCGGACGACAACGTGGTGGTCGCCCACTCGCTGCGGCTCTCCTCCGCGCTGCTGGCGGCCGGCCGCCCGCACGAGGTGCTGCCCCTGTCCGGCGTCACCCACATGACCCCGCAGGAGGAGGTCGCCGAGAACCTGCTCCACCTCCAGCTCGGCTTCCTCAAGCGCTCGCTGGGACTCGCAAATGGGGACGAACCGCGTTAACACACAGGCAACTCCGCGGAAGCGGTACCGATATACGGACACGGCACGCTGATCTGCGTACGGCCGTGCGGGTGCCGTAAGCGGGCCGGGGTGCGCCATGTCACCCCGGCCCGCTGCCGTGCCCCTCCGACGGGCCCCCGTGCCCCGGCGCGGAGCGCCTGATCGATACGGTCTCCGCGAAGTGGCAGGCCGAGTCGTGCGCCGCCGGGCCGCCGGACGCCTCGAACCAGGCCGGCACCGCGAGCGCCGGCACCTCCAGCGCGCAGCGCTCCCGCGCCTTCCAGCAGCGGGTGCGGAAGCGGCAGCCGGAGGGGATGTCCGTCGGCGACGGGACGTCGCCGCTGAGGACGATCCGCTCGCGGCGCCCCCGGGCCTCCGGGTCCGGTACGGGCACGGCGGAGAGCAGGGCCTGGGTGTACGGGTGGGTCGGGTGCTCGTAGATCTCGGTGTCCGTGCCGGCCTCCACGATCCGCCCCAGGTACATCACCCCGACCCGGTCGGAGATGTGCCGGACGATCGACAGGTCGTGCGCGATGAACACGTACGCCAGGCCGAACTCGCTCTGCAGCCGGTCCATCAGGTTGATGACCTGGGCCTGCACCGACACGTCCAGCGCGGAGACCGGTTCGTCGGCGACGATCACCTCGGGGCGCAGCGCCAGGCCCCGTGCGATGCCGATGCGCTGGCGCTGGCCGCCGGAGAACTGGTGGGGGTAGCGGTTGACGTACTCCGGGTTGAGGCCGACGACGTCCAGCAGCTCCTGCACCTTCCGGCGCCGGTCGCCCTTGGGCGCCACCTCGGGGTGGATGTCGTACGGCTCCCCGATGATGTCGCCCACCGTCATGCGGGGGTTGAGGGAGGTGTACGGGTCCTGGAACACCATCTGGATGTTGCGGCGCACGGCCTTCAGCGCACGCCCGGACAGCCTGGTGATGTCCTCGCCCTTGTAGCGGATCGAACCGGCCGTCGGGCGTTCCAGGTTGACCAGCATCTTCGCGACCGTCGACTTGCCGCAGCCGGACTCGCCGACGATGCCCAGCGTCTCGCCCCGGCCGAGCGTGAAGTCCACGCCGTCGACCGCGCGCACGGCGCCCACCTGCTTGCGGAAGACGACCCCCCGGGTCAGCGGGTAGTGCTTGACCAGGCCGCCGACCTCCAGGAGCGGCTCAGCCATCCAGGCACTCCCTCCAGAAGTGGCAGGCGCTTCCCCGCGCCGCCGAGACCTCGTACAGCGGTGGCTCGTCGGTGCGGCAGACGTCGCGGGCCAGGGGGCAGCGGGGGTGGAAGGCGCATCCCGGCGGGATGTGCGTGAGGCTGGGTGGCAGGCCCTCGATGGCGTAGAGCTCCCGGCCCTTGAGGTCCAGGCGCGGGATGGAGTCCAGCAGACCGCGGGTGTACGGGTGCGCCGGGGCCTTGTAGACGTCGTGCACCGGCGCCGACTCGACGATCCGGCCCGCGTACATCACGGCGATGCGGTCGGCGACGTCGGCGACCACGCCGAGGTCGTGGGTGATGAGGATCAGGCCCATGCCCAGTTCGCGCCGGAGTTCCGCGAGCAGCTCCATGACCTGGGCCTGGACGGTGACGTCGAGGGCGGTGGTCGGTTCGTCGGCGATGACCAGGGCGGGTTCCAGGGCCAGCGCCATCGCGATCATGATGCGCTGGCGCATGCCGCCGGAGAACTGGTGCGGGTACTGTCCGACCCGCTCCCGGGCGGCGGGGATGCGCACCCGGTCCATCAGCTCGACGGCCCTGGCCCGCGCGTCCTTGCGGGACATGCCCCGGTGCACGGTGAACATCTCGGCGAGCTGGTCGCCGACGCTGAGCACGGGGTTCAGGGACGACAGCGCGTCCTGGAAGATCATCGCCATCTCGGCGCCCCGGACCTTGCGCCGCTCCTTCTCCTTCAGCCTCAGCAGGTCCCGGCCCTGGAAGACGACCTCCCCGCCGGTGATCCGGCCGGGCGGGACGTCGAGGATGCCCATGATCGCCTGTGCGGTCACGGACTTGCCGGAACCGGACTCGCCGAGCACGGCCAGGGTCTCACCCGCGTCCACTCCGTAGCCGACGCCGTTGACGGCCTTCGCGATCCCGTCCCGGGTGTGGAACTGCACGTGCAGGTCCCGCACTTCGAGCAGCACGACGGCTCACCTCAGCTTCGGGTCGAGGGCGTCGCGCACCGCGTCGCCGAGCATGATGAACGCCAGGACGGTGATCGCGAGGGCACCGGAGGGCCACAGCAGCGCGTGCGGGGCGTTGCGGATGTACGGGGAGGCGGCGGAGATGTCGATGCCCCAGGAGACGCTGGGCGGCTTCAGACCGACGCCGAGGTAGGACAAGGTGGCCTCCAGCGCGATGTAGGTGCCGAGCGCGATGGTCGCGACGACGATGACGGGCGCGACGGCGTTGGGTGCGATGTGCCGCAGCACCAGCCGGGAGTGGGAGGCGCCGAGCGCCCGCGCGGCCTGGACGTAGTCGTTCTGCTTGGCGGTGATGACGGCGCTGCGGGCGATGCGGGAGATCTGCGGCCAGCCGAGCAGCACGATGAAGCCGATCACGGGCCAGACGGTGTTGCTGGTGATGACGGAGAGCAGCACCAGTCCGCCGAGGACGACCGGGATGGCGAAGAAGACGTCGGTGACGCGGGAGAGGAGGGAGTCCCAGGCGCCCCCGAAGAAGCCCGCCAGGGCGCCCAGGACGCTGCCGAGGACCGCGACGCCCAGGGTGGCGAGGACGCCGACGGCGACGGACGTGCGGGCGCCGTAGACGGTGCGGGTGTAGACGTCGCAGCCCTGGCCGTCGAAGCCGAAGGGGTGGCCGGCCCGGGAGCCCTCCTGAGCCCTGGAGAGGTCGCACGCGAGGGGGCTGCCGGAGGTGACCGCCGAGGGCCACAGGGAGATGAACACCAGGAAGAGGATGACCAGGGCGGAGACGAGGAAGACGGGGTTGCGGCGCAGGTCGCGCCAGGCGTCGGACCACAGGGAGCGCGGCTTGCCCTGCGGTCCGGAGCCGTCCGGGCCCGCCGGGCGCTTCTCCAGGGTCTCGGCCTCCTCGACCCCCAGGTCCATGGCGCCGCCCATACCGGTCCCGGCGATGGCCTGCTCGGGTTCGTGGCGTCCGTCAGGCATACCGGATCCTCGGGTCGAGTACGGCGTAGAGGAGGTCGACGACGAGGTTGGCGGCCAGGAAGACCAGCACCAGCACGGTGACGAAGCCGACGACGGTCTGGGTGTTCTGCCGCAGGATGCCCTGGTAGAGCTGGTAGCCGACGCCGTGGATGTTGAAGATCCGCTCGGTGACGATCGCGCCGCCCATGAGGAAGCCGATGTCGGCGCCGATGAAGGTGACCACGGGGATGAGCGAGTTGCGCAGCAGGTGCCTCACGACCACCCGGTGCCGGGGCAGGCCCTTGGCGATGGCGGTGCGGACGTAGTCGGAGCGCCGGTTCTCGGCGATGGAGGTGCGGGTCAGCCGGGTGACGTAGGCCAGTGAGACCGAGGCCAGGACCAGGCCGGGCAGGATCAGCTCGTCGAAGGGCGCCTCGGAGGAGACCGAGGGCGGGATCCACCCCCACTCCACGCCGAGCAGCAGCTGGAGCAGCAGGCCGGTGACGAACGTGGGCACGGAGACGACGACGAGGGTGAGCAGCAGGACGCCGGTGTCGACGGGGCGGCCCCGGCGCAGTCCGGTGACCACGCCGAGGGCGATGCCGACGACGATCTCGAAGAGGATCGCGATCAGGGTGAGGCGGATGGTGACGGGGAACGCCGTCGACATCAGCTCGGTGACCTCCTGGCCGTTGAAGGCCGTGCCGAAGTCGCCGGTGAAGACGTTGCCCATGTAGGTCAGGTACTGCTGCCAGACCGGCTTGTCGAGGCCGAACTCCTTCTCCAGCCGGGCGGCGGTCGCCGGGTCGCACTGCCGCTCGCCGCACAG
Source organism: Streptomyces pimonensis (assembly GCF_041380215.1). Taxonomy (NCBI): domain Bacteria; kingdom Bacillati; phylum Actinomycetota; class Actinomycetes; order Kitasatosporales; family Streptomycetaceae; genus Streptomyces; species Streptomyces pimonensis. The sequence goes on along the minus strand of NZ_JAHWZY010000002.1, from coordinate 41,038 downwards.
GCCCGCGATGGGATCGCCCATCACGTTGACCATGAGGAAGATCAGCAGCGTGGCCCCGACGAACACCGGGACCATCTGGAGCAGCCGCCGGACGACGTAGCGTCCCATGGCGGCTCAGCCCACCTTGATCTGGTCGTACACGGGGACGCTGAAGGGGTTGAGCCTGACGTCGGAGAGCCGTTCGGACCAGCCGGCGCTGCCGTTCTGGTACCAGAGCGGGATGGCGGCCATGTTGTCGCGGACGACCTCCTCGGCCTGCTGGAACAGGTCGACGGCCCTGGCGTCGTCGGTCTCCTGGTTGGCCCGGTCGACGAGGTCGTCGAACTGCTCGTTCGACCACTTGCCGTCGTTGGAGGAGGCGTCGGTGTAGTAGAGCGGCTGGAGGAAGTTCTGGATGAGCGGGTAGTCCATCTGCCAGCCGGCGCGGAACGGGCCCGTCATCTTGCGGTCGGTGATCCGGTTGCGGAAGTCGGCGAAGGTGCCGACCGGGTCGGCGGTGCAGGCGCGCTCGTCGTCCAGCGCGTTGTTGATGGAGTTGCAGACGGCGTTGACCCACTCGCGGTGGGAGCCGGTGTCCGCGTTGAAGGTGATCGTCACCTTGCCGCCGGGCAGTCCGCCGCCCTCCCGGATGAGCCTCTTGGCCTCGTCGGGCTTGTAGGCGCAGGCCTCCCCGCACAGACCGGCCCGGTAGCCGCCGTCCTCGCCGAGGACGGGTGAGGTCCAGTCGGTGGCGGGGGTGCGGGTCCGCTGGAAGATCGTGTCGGTGATCTGCTCGCGGTCGATCGCCATGGACAGGCCCGTGCGGACCTTCTGCGAACCGGGCTTGTTCCAGTCGTCGTCGTAGTGGGGGAAGGCGAGGGTCTGGATGATGCCGGCGGGGGTGTTGAGGTAGCGGTCGCCGAGGTCGTTCCCGACGTTCTTCAGCTGGGCGGCGGGGATGTCGTCGACGAGGTCGAGGTTGCCGGCCATCAGGTCGGTGTAGGCGGTGTTGTTGTCGGTGTAGACCTTGAGGTCGACGCCGCCGTTGCGCGCCTTGTCGGGGCCCGGGTAGTCGTCCCACGTGCGCAGGGACATCTGCGAGCCGCGGGTGTACGAGTCGACCAGGTACGGGCCGTTGCCGACCGGCTTCCTCACCCAGGCGTCGTGGTCGTCGAAGAAGGCACGGGGCAGCGGGGCGAAGGCGTTGTAGCCGAGGGTGTCGGGGAAGGACGAGAACTTCTGGGTGAGCGCGACGGTGAAGGTGCGCTCACCGGTGACCTTCAGGCCGGACAGGGTGTCGGCGGTCTGCTCGCCCTCCTCGGGGTGGACCCGGTCGTAGCCCTCGATGTAGCCGAAGAAGTACGCGTTGCGCTGGTTGTTCCTCAGGCTCGCGCCGTAGTTCCAGGCGTCGACGAAGGACCGGGCGGTGACCTTCTCGCCGTTGCTGAAGGTCCAGCCGTCCTTGACGGTGATGGTGAAGTTCTGCGAGTCGGAGGTCTCGATCCTCTCGGCGAGCATGTCCTCGGCCTCGCCGGTGACCGGGTCGTACCGCTTCAGCCCCCGGAAGACCATGTCGAGGACCTTGCCGCCCTGGACCTCGTTGGTGTTGGCGGGCTCCAGCGGGTTCTGCGGGTCGCCCCAGGAAGCGCTCAGTACGGCGCCGGAGTCGCCGCTGCCGCCGTCCCCGCCGCCGCAGGCGGTCGCGGCGAGGGCGGCCGCCATCGCGCAGACGGCCCATCGGGCGTGCATGGCTCCGCGCATGGGGTGCCTCCTCGTACGTGGGCTGGGCGCGTACGCCGGTCCTTCACGCCAATATCGACGCAAGAGGTGCGATGCGCACACGTACGGCACCTGTACGAGGGTGACTCCAGCCGTATGTACGTATGAGACGCCCGGAAAGGGCGGTCACAAGGGCGCGGGCGCGGGAGTCCTGCGCTCCCGCGCCCGCGCCCCGGGTCCCTTCAGAGGGGCCGACGGTCAGGCCTTGGCCGCATCGCCCTGCTCCAGGGCCTTCAGCCCCGGGTCCATCACCACGTCCTCGGTTCGGACCTCGATCGTGGGCTCCTCCGGGAAGTGGCAGGCCGTCAGGTGGCCCGGCCCGCTGCCGTCGATCCGGACCAGCGGCGGCTCCTGCGTCGCGCACTTGTCCTGCGCCTTCCAGCAGCGGGTGCGGAACCGGCAGCCGGACGGCGGGGAGATCGGCGAGGGCACGTCGCCCTCGAGACGGATGCGCTCCCGCTTCTCCGCGTCGATGTCGGCGTCCGGAACCGCCGACAGCAGCGCGTGCGTGTACGGGTGGCGGGGCCGGTTGTAGATCGAGTCGCGGTCCGCGATCTCCACGATCTTGCCGAGGTACATCACCGCGACGCGCTGCGAGAAGTGCCGCACGATCGCCAGGTCGTGGGCGATGAAGACGAAGGCGATCCCCATCTCCCGCTGCACCTCCTGCAGCAGGTTCACCACCTGGGCCTGGATCGACACGTCGAGGGCCGAGACCGGCTCGTCGGCGACGATCAGCTTCGGCTCCAGCGCGATGGCCCGCGCGACACCGATGCGCTGGCGCTGGCCGCCGGAGAACTCGTGCGGGAAGCGGTTGTAGTGCTCCGGGTTGAGACCGACGATCTCCAGGAGCTCCCGGACGCGCTTCTCGCGTCCGCCGGGCGGGTTGATCCCGTTGATCTCCATCGGGCCCGCGATGATCGTGCCCACGGTCTGCCGCGGGTTCAGGGAGGCGTACGGGTCCTGGAAGATCATCTGGATCTCGGACCTGATCGGCGCCAGCTCCCTGCGGCCGGCCCGGCTGATGTCCTTCCCCTTGTACTCGATGCTGCCCGTGGTCGGCTCGTACAGCCGGGTCAGCAGCCGGCCGGTCGTCGACTTGCCGCAGCCGGACTCGCCGACGAGGCCGAGGCTCTCCCCGGGGAAGACCTCGAAGTCGACGCCGTCGACGGCCTTGACCGCGCCGACGGTACGCCGGATCGGGAAGCCGCCCTTGATCGGGAAGTGCTTCGTCAGACCACTGACCTTCAGCAGCGGTGCGCTGTCACCGTCCCGCTGCTGCGGGACGGTGTCGGCGACCGCCGTGGTCGTCTTGCTGTTGTCGCTCATGGTGATGCCCCAGTCGCCGGTTTCCGCTCAGCCCAGCCGGGGCTGAATCGTCTCGATGAACACCTGCTGCCGCTGTTCCGCCGTCAGGTGGCAGGCGGCTCCGCGCCCTGGGCCGAGCAGCGGGCGCTCGCCCGAGCAACGCTCCCCCGAGACCTTGTCGGTGAAGCCGCACCTGGGATGGAAGGGGCAGCCCGAGGGCGGGTTGAGCAGGGAGGGCGGCGATCCGGGGATCGGCATCAGCGGCTCGTCGACGGAGGCGGAGAGCCTCGGCATCGACCCCAGCAGACCCCAGGTGTACGGGTGCTGCGGCGACTTGAGCACCTCGCGCACCGAACCGCGTTCCACGGCGCGGCCGGCGTACATCACCAGGATGTCGTCGGCCATGTTGGCGACCACACCGAGATCGTGAGTGATCATGATGATCGCGGAGCCGAACTCCTGCTGCAGGTCCTTGAGCAGGTCGAGGATCTGCGCCTGCACCGTCACGTCGAGCGCCGTGGTCGGCTCGTCGGCGATGAGCAGGTCCGGGTCGCAGGAGAGCGCCATGGCGATCATGGCCCGCTGCCGCATACCGCCGGAGAACTGGTGCGGGTAGTCGTCGACCCGCTGCTGCGGGTGCGGAATGCCGACCTTCTGGAGCAGGTCGATGGCGCGCACCCGGGCGTCCCTCTTGGATGCGCCGGTGTGCTTCATGAACGGCTCACCGATCTGACGGCCGACCGTGTAGTACGGCGACAGCGCGGTCAGCGCGTCCTGGAAGATCATTGCCATCTTCTTGCCGCGCAGCGTCTCCAGCTGCTTCTCGCCGGCCGTGGTCAGCTCCTGGCCGTCCAGCGTGATCGACCCGTCGATGGCGGTCTTCTTGCGGTTGTGCAGGCCGAGCACGGCCAGGTTGGTCACCGACTTGCCGGAGCCGGACTCGCCCACGATGCCGAGGGTCTTGCCGCGCTCCAGGTCGAAGGAGAGCCCGTCCACCGCCTTGACGATGCCGTCGTCGGTGGAGAAGTGGACCTTGAGGTCGCGCACCGAGAGGAAGGCTTCTCCCGCGGCGGCGGCCGGAGCCTCTTCGGGCTTGGTCTGAGTGGTCACGGTGGGTTCTCCTAGGACAGGCGCACGCGCGGGTCGATGACGGCGTACAGAGCGTCCACGATCAGGTTGAAGAAGATGATGAGCGCGGCACTGACCAGCATGACGCCCATCAGCATCGGCAGGTCCTTGTTGACGACGGAGTCCAGCGCGAGCCGACCGAGGCCGGCCAGACCGAACGTCAGCTCCGTCACCATGCCGCCCGACAGCAGCGAGGACAGGTCGATGCCGAGAATGGTGATGATGGGGATGAGAGAGCCGCGCCAGGCGTAGCGGAAGAAGACGAAGTTGCCCGACATGCCCTTGGCGCGAGCCGCCTTGACGTGCTCCTCCTGGAGCTGCTCGATCATCGAGGACCGGCTCATACGAGTGTAGTTGGCGGTGAAGATGGTCGCCATGACGAACCAGGGGATCAGCAGGCCCATGAACCAGCCGCCGAGGTCCTCGGAGAAAGGCACGTACTTCGGCTTGTCGAGCCAGCCCGTGCTGTAGACCAGGGCGAGCAGCACCAGCGGGCCGAGGAAGTAGATCTGCATCGAGCTGACGACCAGCGAGCCGGAGCTGAAGGTCTTGTCCACCCAGGTGCCGCGGTACTTGGCGGCGAGCATGCCGGCGCCGAGACCGACGATCAGGAAGACCAGCAGGCTGCCGATGGTCAGCGAGAGCGTCAGCGGGAAGCGGTCGAGGATGGTGTCCCAGACGTTCTGGTCGTTGGCGAAGGAGACGCCGAAGCAGGGGGCGTCGCAGTAGCCGACGGCGAAGTCACGGCCGGTGAAGATGCCGATCAGGAAGTTCCAGTACTGGACGGTGACCGGCTGGTCGAGGCCGAGGTTCTTGTGGATGATCTCCAGCGCGTCCGGAGTGCAGTTCTTGCCACAGGCCAGCATCGCCGGGTCCTGCGGGATCGCGAAGAACATGAAGAAGGTGAACGCACTGATCAACACCAGGATCAGCGCCGCGCCGAATGTCCGGCGAATGAGGAAGGGAAGCATGGCTGGAAGCTGCTCTCAGGACGGCGGCAATTCGGAGGGGGAGGCTGGGAAACGTCCGGGGCCCGGTGGGGGGCGCTCCGCCGCGCGCCCACCACCGGGATCCCGGTCTGGCGGTTACTTCTTGAGGAAGACCCGGGTGACGTCCACGTAGCTCGAGTCGGAGCTGTAGCGGATGCCGCCGACGTTCGAACCGAAGATCTGGAAGACCTTGGTGTAGTAGATCGGGGCGGCCGGGTTGACCTCCTTGGCGATGTACTCGCTCAGCTCGCTCCACGCCTTGGTGGCCTCGGCGGTGTCGGTGATCTTCAGGATGCGCTGGATCTCCGAGTTGACGTGGTCGTCGTTGATGTGCGAGTAGTTCGACGCACCGTCCTGGATCTGCGTGCCGTCGTAGAGCGGCGGGACGACCGTGGAGGCGGACGGCCAGTCCTGGCCCCAGCCGGTCATGTACAGGTCGTAGCCGTTCTTGACCTTGCCGACCTGCTCGTACCAGGTGGCGCTGTCGATCTCCTTCTTCTGGATGTCGAGACCGATCTTCTCCAGGGCGTCGGTGATCAGCACGGCCTGCTGCTGACGGACCGGCGTGTTGGCGTAGGCGTAGACGAGGCTCTTGCCCTCGAAGCCGCCTTCCTTGATCAGCTTCTTGGCGGCCTCGATGTCGCCGTTGGGCTTCTTCTGGCGGTTGAACGGGTCGAAGGACTCGTCGTAACCCGGGGTGGTGGGCGAGGTCAGGGAGTTGGCGACCTCACCGCCGTAGGCGCCGCCGTCGGCCTTGAAGACCGAGGTGGAGGGCATGGCGAGGGTGATGGCGTCACGGAGCTTCTTGTCCTTGACGCGGTCCATGTTGAAGTTCAGCTGCCACACGTAGGGCGCGTAGCCCTGGATCGTGCGCTTCATGGCCTCCTTGTCGCTCACCACCTTCTGCAGCTGGGTGGTGGCGACCTGGCCCGTGAACATCATCGCGTTCTTGGCCTCGCCCTGGTCGGACAGGAGCGTCTTGGTCTGGTCCTCGTCGTCGTGGTTCATCGAGATGTCGAACCCGTCGACGTACTGGTGGCGCACGGAGTCGGACTTCGCGTCCCACTCGGGGTTCTTGACCAGCTTCATGGACTTGCCGGGCTTGAAGTCGGCGATCTTGTACGGACCCGTGGCGACCGGGTCGGTGTCGTACTTCTCCTTGGTGTCCGTCTCCTCCGGGACGATGCTGTAACCGGGCATGGTCAGCATCTGCGGGAGGTCGGGCTGGGCGTTCTTGAAGTGGAAGACGACCGTCTTGTCGTCCGGCGTCTCCAGGACGTCGTCCGGCAGGTGCTTGCCCTTGAACGGACCCTCGTACGCCTTGCGGTAGGTGGTGCCGGCGCCGGACAGCCACTGCTGCAGGTAGGTCGGACCGTCGGTGATGAACGAGGCGTACAGGCGCTCGACCGTGTGGCGGATGTCCGCCGAGTTGATCGGGTTGCCGTTCTCGTCCTTCAGGTCGTCCTTCAGGGTGTAGGTCCAGGTCTTGCCGCCGTTCGAGGACTTGCCCGCGTCGGTGGCGAGGTCACCCACGACGGTCAGGTTGCCCTGGTCGTCCTCGGAGTACTGGGTCAGACCGCGGTAGATGAGGCGGCTGAGCAGCTTGCCGTCCGAGACGTAGATCTGACCCGGGTCCAGGTGGGAGAAGTCGTCCTCCTGGTAGACGGTCATGGTGCCGCCGGGCTGGGCGCCCGGGACCTCGGCGGCCGGACCGTTCGACGCCTTCACGTCACCGATCTGCACCGGCTTCGACTGCGACTTGGCGTCCTCTTTGTTCTTGCTGGTGTCCTTGGCGGGGCTGTCGCTGCCGCCGCCACCGCAGGCGGTGAGAGTCAGGGCGCCGGCGGCGACCGCGACGATCGCGGCCGTGGCGGCACGGTTACGGAAGATGCTCATGAGGACGGATCCACCTGCCTGTGAGTAGTGGGCACTGCTGGTACGTGGCCGGAGCCGGGCCGTACGGCGCCGGAACCGGCCGAGCGGGAGGGTGGGGGCTTCCCTTGTGGGCTCAGCGCCCCGTCTTGGGATCGAAGGCGTCCCGCACCGAGTCGCCGAGGAGGTTGAAGGCCACGACGAAGATCACCATGGCCACTCCGGGGAAGAGCATGTAGTACGGGTCCTGCTCCACGATGCGGGCGCCGATGGAGAACATCCGCCCCCAGTCCGGCGTGGGCTCGACGTAGCCCACCCCCACGAAGGAGAGGAACGCGATGCTGAGGATGGTGGAGGGCAGCATGAGCGTCGCCTGCACCAGCGTCGGCGTGACGATGTTGGGCAGCAGTTCCTTGCGGATGATGCGCCAGGGCGAGGCCCCGGAGATCCGCGCCGCCTCGATGAACTCCCGGTCGCGCAGGGAGAGCGTGGCGCCGCGAACGATCCGCGCCATGCTCATCCAGCCCAGGAAGGACAGCACGATGATGATCGCGCAGGTGCGCACGTAGGTGGGCGTCTCCTTGTCCGGGGCGACGAACACCGTGGTGATGACGGGCATCGCGGCGACGAAGAACAGCTGGCTGGGCAGGGCCATGAAGAAGTCGGTCATCCGGCCGAGCCAGTAGTCGATCTTCCCGCCGAAGTAGCCGCCGGCGAGGCCGATCAGTACGCCCAGCACCGTCATCAGGAGCGTCGCGACCAGCGCCGTGGCGAGCGAGGTCCGGATGCCGTAGATCAGCTGCGTGAACACGTCACGGCCCAGACCGGGCTCGACGCCGAACCAGAACTCCCCGTCGATGCCGCCGAAGGGCTTCGCCGGCATGGTGAAGAGGTCGAGGAGCTCCGGGTTCTCCTGCCCGTAGAGGGTGTAGGGGTCCTTGCCGTACACCTTCGAGATCAGCGGGGCGCACGCGGCGACCACGAAGAAGAAAATCACCACACACGCGGAGACGACTCCGGTACGGTCGCGCTTGAAGCGCTGCCACATCAACTGGCCGGGGGAACGACCCTCGGGCTGCTTGACGCCCTTGACGGCCGTGTTTTCGGCGGTCGCCGCGAGCTCAGGGTCCAAGACAGCCGTGGACCCGGAGTCCTCGGCCTTGATTGGACTGGTCATCGTGTTCGTCCCCCGGGGGGTTGGAGAGTTGAGCGCAGCACAGATACCGGCAGGTTCTGTGGTTTGGGGGAACTTTCGCCAAGATAGTCAACGCGCGTCAAGGGCGGAAGACATAGGGATCTCCCTACCGTTCATATTTTGAGCGAAAATTGCAAAGATTGACACCTACGCGCGCTTGACACCTTCAGAGGTAAACCGGCAATTCGGACAATCAAGAACATTTTTTTGTTTACATGTCCGAAACGCGTTCGCGCGCACCGATATTCGAACGGGACCTCCCGTCTCCCAGGAGCAGCAGACGGCCCGAGGGCTCGCGAGGGCGGACCTCGCGGCGGCCCCGTACCATGGGGTGAGGCCGAGGCATGTCCAGCCCGGCAGGACCCGCACACCACAGACGCTCGTGCGGGGCGTTCCTCAGCACTCCGGGAGTACGCCTTATATGGCCACGCGCCACGACATCCGCAACGTCGCCATCGTCGCCCACGTCGACCACGGCAAGACCACCATCGTCGACGGCATGCTCAAGCAGGCCGGCGCCTTCGCCGCGCACCAGCTCGACCAGGTCGACGACCGCATGATGGACTCGAACGATCTGGAGCGTGAGAAGGGCATCACGATCCTCGCCAAGAACACGGCGGTGAAGTACCACCCCAAGGACGGCGGGGAGCCCATCACGATCAACATCATCGACACCCCCGGCCACGCCGACTTCGGCGGCGAGGTCGAGCGCGGCCTGTCGATGGTCGACGGCGTGGTGCTGCTGGTGGACGCCTCCGAGGGCCCGCTGCCGCAGACCCGCTTCGTGCTGCGCAAGGCGCTCCAACAGCGGCTGCCGATCATCCTCTGCATCAACAAGACGGACCGTCCGGACGCCCGGATCGACGAGGTCGTCAACGAGACCTACGACCTCTTCCTCGACCTGGACGCCGACGAGGAGCAGATCGAGTTCCCGATCGTCTACGCCTGCGGCCGGGACGGCGTGGCCTCCCTGACCAAGCCCGAGGACGGCACGGTCCCGGCCGACTCCGACTCGCTGGAGCCGTTCTTCTCCACGATCCTGGAGCACATCCCGGCCCCCACCTACGACGAGGGCGCCCCGCTCCAGGCCCATGTCACCAACCTCGACGCCGACAACTTCCTCGGCCGCATCGCCCTGCTCCGCGTCCACCAGGGCGAGTTGAAGAAGGGGCAGACGGTCGCCTGGATGAAGCGCGACGGGTCCGTCTCCAACGTGCGCATCTCCGAGCTGATGATGACCGAGGCGCTCACCCGCAAGCCCGCCGAGAAGGCCGGCCCCGGTGACATCTGCGCGGTCGCCGGCATCCCGGACATCATGATCGGCGAGACCCTGGCCGACCAGGAGAACCCGGTCGCACTGCCGCTGATCACGGTGGACGAGCCGGCGATCTCCATGACCATCGGCACCAACACCTCCCCGCTGGTGGGCCGCGGCGGCACCGGCAAGGGCGCCGACAACAAGGCGGCCGTCAAGGACCGCAAGGTCACCGCCCGCCAGGTCAAGGACCGCCTGGACCGCGAGCTGATCGGCAACGTCTCGCTCCGCGTCCTGGACACCGACCGCCCCGACGCCTGGGAGGTGCAGGGCCGCGGCGAGCTGGCGCTGGCCATCCTGGTCGAGCAGATGCGCCGCGAGGGCTACGAGCTCACCGTCGGCAAGCCGCAGGTGGTCACCAAGGAGATCGACGGCAAGGTCCACGAGCCGGTCGAGCGCATGACCATCGACGTCCCCGAGGAGCACATGGGCGCGGTCACGCAGCTCATGGGCGTCCGCAAGGGCCGGATGGACAACATGTCCAACCACGGCTCGGGCTGGGTGCGCATGGAGTTCGTGGTGCCCTCCCGCGGTCTGATCGGCTTCCGCACGGAGTTCCTGACCCAGACCCGCGGCACGGGCATCGGGCACTCCATCCACGAGGGTCACGAGCCCTGGTTCGGCACGCTCACCACCCGTAACAACGGCTCCCTGGTCGCCGACCGCGCCGGCGCCGTCACCGCATTCGCGATGACCAACCTCCAGGAGCGCGGCGTGCTGTTCGTCGAGCCCGGCACCGAGGTGTACGAGGGCATGATCGTCGGCGAGAACTCCCGCTCCGACGACATGGACGTCAACATCACCAAGGAGAAGAAGCTCACCAACATGCGGTCGTCCACGGCCGACGTGGCCGAGTCGATCGTCCCGCCGCGCAAGCTGTCGCTGGAGCAGTCCCTGGAGTTCTGCCGCGACGACGAGTGCGTGGAGGTCACCCCGGAGGCGATCCGCATCCGCAAGGTGAACCTGGACGCCCGCGAGCGCGCCCGCGCCGCGAGCCGCGCCAAGCACGGCTGACCCGGACGCGCGAGCGGCACGTCCCCGGCAGGGGACGTGCCGCTCGCGCGTGTGCGCGTCAGTCGCCGGCCGGCGCCCCGGCGCTCCGCCCGCCCGGGGCGCCCGTCGGCCCCTGTGCGGACTTCTTCAGGAAGCCCATGTCCTCGTACACCGGCGTGCGGAAACCGAACGCGCCGGCGTTGGCCAGGTTCCTGCGGGCGGCGGTGAGCTGGGGTCGCTGGTAGAGGGGGATGGAGCCGGCCGCCGCCCAGATGCGGGAGTCCGCCTTGCGGAGCAGGGCGCGGCGCTCGGAGTCGTCGAGTGTGGTGACGGCCTGGTCGAAGAGCTGGTCGACCTGGTCGGTGCCGACGCGGGTGTAGTTCTGCTCCACGTTCAGGGAGCCGTCCGCGGCCGGGACCGGCTTGGCGTAGACGGGGCGGGCGTCGGTGGCGGGGTAGGCGGTCGCGGGCCAGGAGTACAGGGCGAGGTCGTACTCGCCGGACGCGATGTGGTCCTTGAAGTAGCCGGCGTCGTCGACCTCGGAGATCCTGGTGCCGACGCCGATCCGCTCCAGCATCGCCGAGATCCGGTCGGCCACGGTGCGCAGCGTGCCCGAGCCCGGCCCCGAGGGCACCACGAAGCGGAGGGTGAGCGCCTTGCCGTCCTTGGCGACGCGGGCGCTCCCGGCCCGGGCCGGGGCGGCGGTGCCCCGGGGGGCGTAGGCGCCGGGGGCACCGCCCTGCTTCAGCTGCCCGGTGCCGGAGTCCCGCAGGGCCTTGTCGTCGCCCTCGCCGTCCCCGTTGCCCCCGTCGTCCTCTCCGACGATGTACGTGCCGTCGTCGCCGCCCTCGGACTCGCTCCCGTCGTCCCCCTCCGAGCCGGCCGCCTCCTCCTCGTCCTTCTCCTTCTTCACCGGCCCGCCCGGCTCCCAGCCGGCCTCCGCGAGCAGCGCCCGCGCCTTCTTGGCGTCCTGCTCGCCGAGGGCTCCGCTGCCGTCGGCGTAGGCGGCCTGGCCGGACAGCGCGAGGTGGCTGCCGAGGGGCTCGGCGGGCAGGCCGAGCGGCTCCAGGACGGCCCGGGCGATGGCCTCGCGGTCCAGCGCCCGGGCCACGGCGCGGCGGACCCGCTCGTCGGCGAGGGGACCGCCGACGCCGTTGAGGGCGAGCTGGGTGTAGGCGGGCTCGAGCGACTTGCGCACCTCGAAGCCGCCGAGGGCCTTCTGTTGACGGGCGTGCTCCGCGGCCTTCTCGCGCAGCTTCTCGCGGGCGGAGATCTCCTCGTCGGCGGCCTCCTCGTCGGAGCCGTTGGCGACGGCCCAGGAGCGCAGCGCGTCCGCGGCGGACCGGTCCGCGGCGGGGCCCGCCAGCGGTCCGTTCCCGCCCCGCGGCAGCGCGGCCGCGGTGATGCGGCGGGCGGCGTCCGGGGCGACCTCGGCCAGGTCGACGGTGCCGGCGGCGAGCGCGGGGATCCGCTTGTCGAGGGGCACGGCCCGCAGCACGATCTTGGAAAGCCTCGCCGGATCGCCCCACCAGCGCGTGCTGCGGGCGAGGGTGACCTCGTCCCCCTCGGTGTCGACCTTCTGCACCGTGAAGGGTCCGGCGGTGACCTTGAGCTTCTTGCGGGCCCCGTCGTTGAAGGAGTCCGGGGCGCCCATGACCTCCTTCGGGTACAGCGGCGTGAACAGGGACTTCCAGTCGGCGTAGGGACGGCTGAAGGTGACCTTGACCTCGAGGTCGTTCCGGCCCCGTTCGACCTTCTCGATGTGGTCGTAGCCGGCGTTGCGGGCGGTCCAGTAGGCGGTGTCCTTCCCGGACAGGGCGCGCCACTGGGCGGCGAAGTCGGCTGCGCCGATCTCGCGGCCGTCGCTCCAGACGGCCTGCTGGTTGAGCCGGTAGAGGACCACCTGCCTGGGCTCGGTGTCGACGACCTCGGCGGACTCCAGGTAGTCGGAATTGCGCACCGGCCGGCCCCGGCCGTCCGTCCGGTACATCGACGGCAGGACGGCCTGGGCGATCCGGGTGGTGGTGGCGTCGGCGTCCGACTGGAAGGTGTTCAGGGTGTCCGGGACGGTGTCCACGGCCCAGCGCAGGGTGCCCCCGTCGGCGATCAGGGTCCGGTCGGCGCGCGCGATGTCCGCTCCCGCGAGGGGCTTGCCCGCCGGGTCCTCGGAGCCGCATCCGGCCAGCGCGGGCACCGCGAGCACGCCCGCCGTGAGGAAGGCGACCGAGCGCGGAGCCGCGCGCGGGCCGACGCCGTCGTGGGACATCTCTGAGTACCTCCGGGAAGCCGCGGGCGTTACGATCACTTTTGGTGGTATTTAGAGCTCATCCGATGGATGCGGCCCACTGAAGAGGAAAGGGTTCGGCAACCCGGGGCGACACGGCGACCACGGACGGCAAGCCCACCCGTGCGGCGCAAAGCACCGTCCGGTGCACCCGTACGCCTCGGCCAATCGATGCACATCCCTTCACAGCGCAAGGTGTGACGCGCGACATTCTCAGGCGCATGAACGTCGACGCCTTGGGCCGGAAGGGCCCGTGGAAGTGAGGTCACGTCATGTCCGTGCACGGTGAACTGACATCCGTCCAGCGCTGTCTCGACGACCTGGTCCGGTCGGTGGGCCGCCTGGAGAAGCTGCTGGGCGGCGGCGGCCTGGAGATGCGCCGCGTCCGCACCGACACCGATCACCTGTGCGAGAGCGTCGCGCTGCTGCGGGAGACGGCCGCCACCGGCGCTGCCCCGCACAGACGCCCCGATCTCGTGACCATCTCCGACACTCCGTACGACCCCTCGCTGTGGGTGGACACGGACGACGAGGGGCTCGGCGCCCGCGACCGGCGTGCCCCCTGACCCCTGCCGATCACGGCGCCCCCGACCCCTACCGGAGTGGACAAGTGGCCACTGGCACGGAACCTCCCGCCACGGGACCCCGTCACCGAAGCGGCGGTGTGAGAACCGGTACGCGCGCCGCGATCGCCGCCCCGCACCTGCGGACCGACCGCTGGTGGCTGGCCCCGGCCGCCACCGCGGCCGGGCTGCTCGCCTTCGTCGTCTACTCGACCTGGCGGGCCTTCGCGAACGCCGACTACTACGCGGCGCCGTACGTCTCGCCGTTCTACTCGCCGTGCCTCGCGGAGAACTGCGAGCCGATGAGGGGAGGGCCGAACTGGGAGCTGTTCGGAAGCTGGTGGGGCATCTCGCCGGCGATCATCATCCTGGTCTTCCCGCTCGGCTTCCGGCTGACCTGCTACTACTACCGCAAGGCCTACTACCGGGGCTTCTGGGCGTCCCCGCCGGCCTGCGCGGTGGCCGAGCCGCACGGGAAGTACACCGGGGAGACCCGCTTCCCGCTGATCCTGCAGAACGTCCACCGGTACTTCTTCTACGCGGCGGTCCCGGTCGCCGGCATCCTGACCTACGACACCGTGCTCGCCTTCCGCGACGAGCACTACGCCTGGGGGCACATGGGGCTCGGCACCCTGGTGTTCCTGGTCAACATCGCGCTGATCTGGGCGTACACCCTCTCCTGCCACTCCTGTCGGCACATCGTCGGCGGGAAGCTGAAGCACTTCTCGACGCATCCGGTGCGCTACCGGATGTGGCAGTGGGTGGGCCGGCTGAACGCCCGGCACATGCAGCTCGCCTGGGCGTCGCTGCTGAGCGTGGCGCTCGCCGACCTCTACGTGTACCTCGTCGCGTCCGGTGTCTTCGACGATCCGCGTTTCTTCTAGCTGGGGGGCTTGACCGATGTCCGTGGTCGACCGACAGGAGTGGGACGTCGTCGTGGTCGGGGCCGGCGGCGCGGGCCTGCGGGCCGCCGTCGAGGCGCGCGAGCGGGGCGCCCGTACGGCCGTGATCTGCAAGTCGCTGTTCGGCAAGGCGCACACCGTGATGGCCGAGGGCGGCATCGCGGCGGCGATGGGGAACGCCAGCGCAGGGGACGACTGGCAGGTCCACTTCCGCGACACCATGCGCGGCGGGAAGTTCCTCAACCAGTGGCGGATGGCCGAGCTGCACGCCCGGGAGGCGCCGCAGCGGGTGTGGGAGCTGGAGACCTGGGGCGCGCTGTTCGACCGGACGCAGGACGGCCGGATCTCGCAGCGCAACTTCGGCGGTCACGAGTACCCACGCCTGGCGCACGTGGGCGACCGCACCGGTCTCGAGCTGATCCGCACCCTCCAGCAGAAGATCGTCGCGCTCCAGCAGGAGGACTTCCGCGAGACCGGGGACCACGAGTCCCGGCTGAAGGTCTTCCAGGAGTGCACGGTGACGCGCGTGCTCGAGGACGGCGGGCGGAGCGGGGCGGGGGTCCCCCCGGCCGAGGGCCGGGGAAGGGTCTCGGGCGTCTTCGGGTACGAGCGGGAGTCCGGGCGCTTCTTCGTCCTGGAGGCGCCCGCCGTGGTGATCGCGACCGGCGGGATCGGCAAGTCGTTCAAGGTGACCTCGAACTCGTGGGAGTACACCGGTGACGGGCACGCGCTGGCGCTGCTGGCCGGGGCTCCGCTGCTGAACATGGAGTTCGTGCAGTTCCACCCGACCGGGATGGTCTGGCCGCCGTCGGTGAAGGGCATCCTCGTCACCGAGTCGGTGCGCGGGGACGGCGGGGTGCTGCGCGACTCCGAGGGCAGGCGGTTCATGTTCGACCACGTCCCGGACGTCTTCAAGGAGAAGTACGCCGAGACCGAGGAGGAGGGCGACCGCTGGTACGACGACCCGGACCACAACCGGCGCCCGCCCGAGCTGCTCCCCCGCGACGAGGTGGCCCGCGCGATCAACGCCGAGGTGAAGGCGGGCCGCGGCTCCCCGCACGGCGGGGTCTTCCTGGACGTGTCCACGCGCATGCCGGCCGACGTCATCAAGCGGCGGCTGCCGTCGATGTACCACCAGTTCAAGGAGCTGGCGGACGTCGACATCACGGCGGAGGCGATGGAGGTCGGGCCGACCTGCCACTACGTGATGGGTGGCGTCGCCGTCGACTCCGACTCGGCGGCGGCGCGCGGGGTGCCGGGGCTGTTCGCGGCCGGCGAGGTGGCCGGCGGGATGCACGGCTCCAACCGGCTCGGCGGGAACTCCCTGTCCGACCTGCTGGTCTTCGGACGCAGGGCGGGCCGGTACGCGGCCGAGTACGCGAGCGGGGCGGCGGCCGCGCGGCCCCGCGTGGACGACGCGCAGGTCGACGCGGCCGCCGCGGAGGCCCTGCGCCCGTTCTCCGCGGAGGGCGGGGGGACCGCCGGGGGACCGCCGGGGGACCGCCGGAGAACCCGTACACCCTGCACCAGGAACTCCAGCAGACCATGCACGACCTGGTCGGCATCATCCGCCGCGAGCACGAGATGGCGCAGGCCCTGGAGAAGCTCGCCGAGCTGCGCCTGCGGGCCCGCCGGGCCGGCGTCGAGGGGCACCGGCAGTTCAACCCGGGCTGGCACCTCGCCCTCGACCTGAGGAACATGCTGCTGGTCAGCGAGTGCGTGGCCCGGGCGGCGCTGGAGCGCACCGAGTCGCGCGGCGGGCACACCCGGGAGGACCACTCCGGGATGGACCGCTCCTGGCGCAACGTGAACCTGCTGTGCGCGCTCGCCGATCCCACGGACGGTCCCGCGGCCACCGACCCGGCGCGCGGCCGGATCGCCCTCACCCGTGAGACCACCGAACCCATCCGCCCGGACCTGCTCGCCCTCTTCGAGAAGGAGGAGCTGGTCAAGTACCTGGCCGAGGAGGAGCTCTACGAATGAGCAGCTACGAGGCCCGCTTCAAGGTGTGGCGCGGGGACGTCGGGGGCGGTGGCCTGGAGGACTTCGCGGTCGAGGTGAACGAGGGCGAGGTGGTCCTCGACATCATCCACCGCCTCCAGGCCACCCGGGCCCCCGACCTCGCCGTGCGCTGGAACTGCAAGGCCGGAAAGTGCGGTTCGTGCTCGGCGGAGATCAACGGGCGTCCCCGGCTGCTGTGCATGACCCGCATGTCGGTGTTCGAGCGGGACGAGACGGTCACCGTGACGCCGCTGCGGGCCTTCCCGGTGATCCGCGACCTGGTGACGGACGTCGGCTTCAACTACGCCAAGGCCAGGGAGGTCCCGGCCTTCGTCCCGCCGGAAGGAGTCGGGCCGGGCGAGTACCGGATGATGCAGGAGGACGTGGACCGGTCCCAGGAGTTCCGCAAGTGCATCGAGTGCTTCCTGTGCCAGGACACCTGCCATGTGGTCCGCGACCACGAGGAGAACAAGCCGGCGTTCGCCGGTCCCCGTTTCCTGATGCGGGCCGCGGAACTCGACATGCACCCGCTGGACGCGGCCGGGGAGGCCGGCCTGGACCGGGGGCGCGCGGCCCAGGACGACCACGGCCTCGGCTACTGCAACATCACCAAGTGCTGCACGGAGGTCTGCCCCGAGGGGATCAGGATCACGGACAACGCGCTGATCCCGTTGAAGGAACGGGCGGTGGACCGCAAGTACGACCCGCTGGTGTGGCTGGGGTCGAGGATCGGGCGCCGAACCTGACCGGCCCGTCAGCGGACCCAGTCGTTCCGGTACTCCTCCCAGTTCGTCTCCGTCGCCGCGAAGTCGATGTACGGGGCGACACCGAAGAGCTCGCGGCCGGCGTCCGTGCGGGAGAGGCCGAGGCGGGCGCCGCGGACGGCGGCGGCGACGGTCTCGGCGTGACCCCAGTGGTCGAAGTTGCTCTCGTGGTAGAAGGGCAGGCCGATCAGCAGGTGGGTGGTGGGCGGGGTGACCTCCAGGGCGAGGGAGGTCTGCTGCGCCACGAAGCCGCCGTAGGTGCCCTCCAGCGGCTGCGCCGTGTCGTACGTCATCACGGCGATCTGGTCGACGCGCCGGGCGACCTGGCCGAAGAACTCCTGCGACCACCACTTGGGGTGCTCGGTGAAGACGCCGAAGACGGAGTGGAGACCCGGGAGCGGGTCGATCTGGTGGGCGGCCACGGACAGGGGCGCGTCCTCGGCCCGGGCGACGGCACGCAGGTCGTCCAGGAGGGAGAGGTAGTCCCGGTCGCCGGAGTGGAGGGGCTCCAGGTCGAGGTGGACGCCGTCGTAGCCGGTGTCCAGGACCTGACCGGCGCTGCGGACGACTTCCGCGCGGGTGGCGGCGCGGTCCAGGTGCAGGCCGTCGGGGCCCCCGTTGGCGAGGACGTCCCCGAGGAAGGCCTGGACCCGGACGCCCGGCAGCTCCCGGTGCACGGAGTCGATCAGCCAACGGGCGCGCGGATACTTCGACTCCGGCAGGGTCCCGTCGTGCTCCAGCGGTCCGGAGTGGACGTACAGGTCACGGATCCCGGTGCCCTCGAGGCGGCGGGCCAGCGCGGTGACGTCGGCGTCCTTCTTCCGTCCGTCGACCCAGGCGTGCCCGAGCCACATGGCGTCCCGGTCACGGGTGTACGTGCCGTCCGCCGGGTCTCCCATGTAGTTGACGCGCAGCGCGGTCCCGACGGTGAGAAGGGGGAGGACCAGGAGGAGCGCGACCGCGAGGGCCGTCCGCCGGGCCCGGCGGACCCAGGGCCCGCGGCGCCTGCCGGCCTGCCCGTCGGAGGCCTCGGAGGAGCCGTCGGCGGCGCCCTCGGCCGGCTTTCGCCGGAAAGCCCCGTCGCTCGCGTCGTTTGGGGCGCCCGCTCCGGCCGGCTCCGGCGGAAGGGCCCCGCCGTCCGCGGCCGCCGGTTCCGTGCGCTCGGGCACGTCCGCGGCCGCCGGCGCGGCATCGGACGCCGGTTCCGGGGACGGGCCGTCCACCGCGGCCGCCGGTTCCGTGCGCTCGGTGCGTTCCATGCCGGCTCCCCTTGGCTCGTCGGCTCCCGCGGGCAACCGCGTCGTCGATGTCGAGGGGAGGACGAGGGGAACGGGTGTTCCGGTTGCGATCACGCGGGGGAAGGCGCCTGCCGTATGTGCCGGTGGCCGTCGAGGGGGAAGGCCGGCGGGGCGGCGGGGAGCAGGCCGGACAGCGTGAAGCCGCTCTTCTCGGCGACGCGACAGGAGGCCGTGTTGTCGACCTGGTGCAGCAGGTCCAGGCGGGTCAGGCCCTCCCGGGCAAAGGTGACGAAGGCCCAGTCGGCCACGGCGGTCAGGGCGCGCGGCGCCACTCCCCTGCCCCGTGCGTGGGCCGCCGTCCAGTAGCCGACCTCGGCCGGGGCGGTGGACGCGGCCGGCCGTTTGAGCACGACGTGGCCCGCCGGCCGGGCGTCGGACACCTCCTCCACGGCGAAGGCGAGGCGTTCGCCGGTCTCCCAGCCGCGCCGCTGCTCGGCCACCCAGCGCGCCGCGCTCGGCTCGTCGTGCACGGGCGCGCCCGCCCAGCGGCGCATCGCCTCGTCCTCGTACAGCTCGGCCAGGACGGCCGCGTCCTCGGGCGCCCAGGGGCGCAGGGTGAGAGGGCCGGCCGTCAGCCGCGCCGGGGCGGTCGGGGTGAGGTGCACGGCGCAAGCGTACGCATCACGCCGACGGGCCGTCAGAACAGGCTCAGCAGGGCTTCCGCCGGGTCGGTGAGGACGGTGTCGGCACCGGGGAGGGGGAGTTCGAACCAGACCGTCTTGCCCCGGGGGGTGCGGCGGGAGCCCCAGGCCGCGCTGAGCAGGCCGACCAGCTGGAGGCCCCGGCCGCCCTCGTCGGTGTCGCGGGCGCGGCGGCGGCGGGGCTGGACCAGACCCGCGTCCCAGACCTCGCAGACCAGGGTCCGGTCGAGGAGGAGACGGAGTCTGATCTCTCCCTCGCCGTACCGCAGGGCGTTGGTGACCAGCTCGCTGACCAGGAGTTCCGTGGTGTCGACCAGGGGCTCCAGGTCCCAGCTGAGCAGCTGCGCGCGGGCGTACTCGCGGGCGCGGCCCACGCTTCGGGGCTCGCGGGGCAGGGTCCAGTCGCCGACGGAGTCGGCGGGCAGTCCCTGGACGCGGGCCATCAGCAGGGCGATGTCGTCCTCGCCGTGGTGGGTGTCGAGGGTGTTGAGGACGTGGTCGCAGACGTCCTCCAGGTTCTTCGGGGGGAAGTCGGCGCGCCGTGCCGCCGTCGAGGGGTGGGCCGGGTTCGTGAGCGCGCCCACGAAGGCCTGGAGGCCCTCGTCGAGGGGGTGGTCGCGGCTTTCGACCAGGCCGTCCGTGTAGAGCGCGAGAAGGGCGCCTTCGGGCAGCTCGACCTCCACCTCCTCGAAGGGTTCGCCGCCGACGCCGAGCGGCATGCCGGGCGGTACGTCCAGCATCAGCGCGGGCTCGCCGGGTTCGACCAGGACGGGCGGCAGATGGCCCGCGTTGGCGAAGGTGCAGCGCCTGGTCACCGAGTCGTAGACGGCGTAGACGCAGGTCGCCAGGTAGACCTCGGAGAGGTCGGCCTCGCGGGGGCGGCGGGCGGCGCGGGTGGCCTGCTGGACGCCTCCGGGGGCGCCGAGGCCCCGGGCGATCTCGTCCAACTGGGAGAGCACCTCGGCGGGCTCCAGGTCGAGCTGGGCCAGGGTCCGTACGGCGGTGCGCAGTTCGCCCATCGCGACGGCCGCGCGCAGACCGCGCCCCATGACGTCGCCGACGACCAGCGCGGTGCGGTGGCCGGGGAGCTCGATGACGTCGAACCAGTCGCCGCCGACCTCGCCGGTCCGGCCGGTGGCCGCGTTGCCGGGCAGGTAGCGGCAGGCGATGTCGAGGCCGGATGCCTCCGGGTCGCCGGGCGGGAGCAGGGAGCGCTGCAGTATCAGCGCGCGCTCGTGCTCCCGCCGGTAGAGGCGGGCGTTGTCGATGCAGACGGCGGCGCGTGCGGCCAGTTCGACCGCGAGGTCGCGGTCGCGGTCGCCGAACGGCTCGCTGCCCTTGGTGCGGGCGAACTGGGCGAGGCCCACCACGGTGTCGTGGGCGACCATCGGCACGGCGAGCGTGGACTGCACCAGGCCGCCGTCCTCACCGGGGACGCTCTGCGGGCGGGCGGTGCGCAGGGCGTCCGCGCAGGGCGAGTTGAACGGGTAGTGGTGGACGGCGCCCAGCTTCACCGGATCACCGGTACCGCCGAGCGGTGCGTCGGACACCGCGCTGGCGAAGGCGACGCGGCGCACCTCCGCGCTGCCGTCGGCGAGCCCCGGCGGGGTCTCGTCGCCGGCCAGCAGCCCCTGGTACAGGTCGACGGTGGCCAGGTCGCAGAAGCCGGGGACGACGACGTCGAGGAGTTCTCGCGCGGTGGTCTCCAGGTCGAGGGTGTTGCCGATCCGGGCGCCCGCCTCGTTGAGGAGGGCGAGATTGCGCCGCGCGGCGGCGGCCTCCCGGGCGGCGGCGCGGCGGTCGGTGATGTCGGTTCCGAGCCAGGAGATGCCGATGGGCCGACCGCTGCCGCTGTGCACGCGGTAGAGGTTGACGGACCAGTGGCGGCGCTCGTCGGAGCCCGGTACGTGGCCCGTGACGTGCATGTCCGTGATGGAGTCGCCGGTCTCCAGCACCCGGCGCAGGGTCGCGGCGACCCGCTCGGCCTCGCCGCGCGGCAGGTAGTCGTGCACGCTTTTGCCGCGGTGGTCGTCGGGGGTGCCGCCGAAGACGGAGGCGAACCGCTGGTTGGCGCGGCGTACCCGCAGGTCGGGGTCGATCAGCAGGAAACCGAACGGGGACTGACCGAATATGGCCTGCGAGGCGGCGAGGTCGGTCTCGATGCGGCGCAGGGTGCGGACGTCGATGACGATGCAGACGGCGGCCTTCTGCCCCTCCTCGGTCCGCGTCGGCATGACGTAGACCTCGGCGAGGCCCTCCCGGTCGCGCTCGTCCACCACCAGCGAGTCCGGCAGCCGGAAGGGCACCACTCCGGTCCACTCCCGGCCGTCGAGGATCTCGGCCATCTTGCGCTGGCCGCGCTCCCGGCGGACGGGCTCGACGAACGCCTCGATGGGGTCCGTGCCGACGGCGCGCTCGGCGGGGATGCCGAAGATCTGCTCGGCGCGCAGGCTCCACTGGTCGACCAGCCCGTCCGGGCCGATGGAGAAGGAGGCGACCTTGATGTAGTCGTACATCGAGCCGGGCGGGCTGGTCTGCCACATCGCGTCGCCGGACGGAGCGTCGCCGGAGAAGAGGCCGTCGGCGGCCCCACTCCTCGCGCCGCCCGACGGGTCCTCGGACTCCGTGGCCTTCGCTGGTATCTCGCTCACGCGAACCGTCCCCTCCAGCTCACCGCGTCCGGCACCGGTCACCGGGGGCGGCTGCCCGCAGTATCCAGCACTACGGTGCCGTACAACACGGTGTTCACGATCACAGCACGGTCCCGATGCTTTCCGGTCCGCGCCGTGAGAACACTTCCAGTCTTCTAACCAGCGGACACATCGTCGAACCCCCTCTTCGACAAGCTCCGCGGCCTCGGACCGGCCACTCGACGGAAGGGGCGGGCGCGCACACCCTGAACGGGCGTGCGATCCCTCATCTCGGCACCGCGAGTTCGAACCACACGGTCTTGCCGACGGTACCCGGCCGGGTGCCCCAGCGGCGGGAGGCGGAGGCCAGCAGCTGCAGCCCGCGCCCACCCTCGTCCTCGGGCCGGGCGACGCGTTCGTGCGGGGGCTCGGGGAGGGGGTCGGAGACCTCCACCAGGAGGATGCCGCCGAGGTCCGTGGGGCGTGTCAGGCGTACACCTATGGGGTCGGTGGCGTACCGCAGGGCGTTGGTGACCAGTTCGCTGACCAGCAGGGCAGCGAGATCGACGATGTCGTCGAGGTCCCAGATGCGCAGTTGGTCACGGACGGCGCCGCGGGCGGCGCGCACGGTGCCCGGGTCCGCGGAGAAGGTCCACGCGGCGTGGTCGCCGTCGGTGTCGATCACGTGGATCACCTCCCCGCCGCGGGAGTCGACCCATGTCCGTTTTCATGGGGTTAATGGGCTCATACCCGGTATTCCGAACGACGTATCGCGCTCAACGGCGCACCGTGGTACGGGCGGCGCAGGAAGGCGCTCACGCACCGTCGCCCCTGCCCCCTGTGCGCCCGCCCCATGCCTCACACGCCTTCACGGAGACCGAGGTGGGTGAGGGTGGCGCGGACCGCGGGCACATCGTGGTCGAGCCAGTCGACGTCCCAGATCCGGTCGGGGGTGAGCCAGCGCAGCTCGTCGTGGTCCTCCAGGGGCCGGGGTGCGGGGGATCCGGGGCGCAGACGCACGGTCCACACCCGCATCACGTACGGCGTCCGCAGCGGCCACTCCCCCGGGACGCGCTCCGCGGCCTCGGCGTCGACGCCGAGTTCCTCGCGCAGTTCCCGTACGACGGCCGCCTCGGGGGCCTCGCCCGGTTCGACCTTGCCGCCGGGCAGCTCCCAGCGCCCGGCCAGTTCGGCGGGTGCGCTCCGGCGGGCGGCGAGCAGCCGCCCCCCGTGCCACAGGGCCGCACCGACCACCACGATCCGCTCGCTCATGCGCCGGAGCCTACGGGAGGGGCGGGCGGGGGCCCGCCGGCGGTCCGGGTCAGTCGGCGGACGTTCCGTTCCGGCCGATCCGCTCGACCCAGTAGAGCTGCTTGTGCCCGCGCCCGTCGAGGCTGTCCGCGATCCTCTCGGCCTCGGCGCGGGTCGCGTACCTGCCCACTCGGTAGCGGTTGCCGTTGTCGTCCTGGCGCACGACGAGCCAGGGAAGAGTCACCGTGCCGTCGTTCATCGCTCCCCTCCACTTCCCGTCCGCGGCCGGTGTCGCGTCCCGCCCGATAAGGAAACCCCAGTCCGCATATGCCCGAGCCTACGCCTTCGCTTCACTGAGCGAATACGCCTTTTCACAAAGAGGCACGCAACCAGCCAGAACGCGGGGGGCGCACGGTGGTGGATGCGCCGTGCAGGGAGGCCGACGCGTCCGGTCAGCGGCATGGCGCCCGGTGCGCCGCGCTCCGGGGGTCACCTGGGAGAACGGCCAGATTGCTACGGCGCCGGGGCGACGGCGCCACGGCCGACGCGCCGGAGCGGAGGCGGGCCGGGGGCGCGGAAGGGCTCGCGGCGGGTCGAGGAAGGCGCGTGACGATCGCCACCGGGGCGCGGACCAGGAGACGCGGGGGCCGTCCCCGGCGCGGAGAGACAGGGACCACCCCCGGCACGCGGAGACAGGGGCCACCCCGACACGGCGAAACAAGGACCGCCCCGGCACGCGAGGGCCGTGGTGAAGGCCTGTCGGCCGACGCCGGGGCGCGCTGGACGCGGGCGCGGGTCGCCGGAGACGACGGGCGGGAGACCCGCCCCGTCACCACCGGGTCCGCTACTTCACCGGGAGGTGGTAGGCGGCTCGGTAGCGGTCGGCGGGGATGACCACGTCGGCGGTCTCGACCGGCCGTCCCGAGGCGAAGTAGGTGCGCTGGATGACCAGGACCACGTGTCCGGGGACACCGCCCAGCAGCACCAGTTCCTCGGCGAGGCCGGGGCGGGCGCCGACCTCCTCGGTGACGTTGTCCACGATCACGTCGATGGCGCGCATGCGTTCGACGACGCCCATGCCGCCGAGCGGTCCCTCCTCGGGAAGCATCACGGGGGTCCGGCCGGTGAGGGCGAGCGGCTCCCAGGAGGTGGAGAGCATCATCGGCTCGCCGGCCTCCCGGAAGAGGTACCTGGTGCGCATCACACGGTCGCCGGGCTCGATGCCGAGCCGTTCGGCGACGGGACCGCAGGCCTCGGTCCGCTCGCTGCTGGACTCCCAGGTGCCCCGCACGTCCGCGTCGGCCTGTTCCTGACGGAACGGCGTGGCCCCGCGCTCCGGACGGAACCCCGAGCGGGCGACCCGCCGGGGCACCGGCCGCTCGCGCACATACGTCCCCGAGCCGGAGCGGCCCTCGACGAGCCCCTCCGCCATGAGCACCTTGCGCGCCTCCAGCGCGACCGTGTCCGAGACGCCGTACTCCTCGCGGATCCTCGCCTGGGAGGGCAGCCGGGTGTGCGGCGGCAGTCGGCCGTCGACGATCTTCTTGCGGAGATCACCCGCGACACGCAGGTACGCCGGCTGCTCACCGAATGTCACGGACCACTCCCATCAGGTTGCACAGACAGCAACAGCGTGACAACCGTAGGTTGTCCTGGGCAAGCAAAGGCCAGAGAATCACTCGATGTGATGACATCTACCAGGTGAGGGCTTTACGCAGGCACTTTCTCCCGCTATGGCAGCCCTCACACCTTCATTCCGCCGCCGTCGGTGTCGCGTTCGGCCTCCTCGTCGTACTCGGGCGGCGTGGCGGTCAGGCCCAGGGCGTGGCGTGCGGTGACCGAGACGTAGGGGTCGGTCACGTCCCAGCCGACGGCCGGGGGCCTGGGTCCGTACGGCCCGTAGAGCCCGTACGGCGCGAAACCGGACGGACCCCCGTGGGTGGACAGCGGCGGCGGGTACGGGGCCCGACCCCAGGGGGCGGGGCGTCTGGGATCAGGGCGCCGGCCCTGGGGGTCCTGAGGCTCCTGCGAGGGCCCGTGGGGCGGAGGTATGGACACGAGCCGCATCGTAGGCGCAGGTGACGGGCCTCGTCCCCGGGGCGCCTCCGCCGCGGACGGGGCTCTGCCCGCAGTCCACCGAAGGGTTGCCGACCGGCCCGCGGCCCCCGGTGCCCACCACGCGGCCCGCCTCACCCGGTCCGACGGCCTCCGGGCCAGTGGGTCAACGCCCTGGGCCACCTCCGCGACGACCTCGACTGCCCTGCCGAGCAGCACCGCCGGACGGACCTCCAGGCCCCTGGCCCGTTTCCTCCGGGCCAGGGGGACCTTTCTGAGATCATGACGACAGCGCCGTCGGTTACCGGCCGGTCCCTCTCCCCGTGCTCTGCACAGCGTGCGTCAAGCCGGCGGGGTGAAGCGGGACGGGCCGCGGCCGGGCGGGCCGGTGCACCGTCCCGGGCTTTTCGATCAGAAGATGCGCAGACGGGACAGCAGCTTGGCGGAGCCGTCGACATCCCGCTTGGTCGCCCACTTGGGCATGGTGTGGATCTCCCCGCCCAGAACCATGCGGATGCTGTTGTTGCCGGACGAGACCCTGACGGTGTTGGGGAAGTGGACGTCCTGGACACCCGCATTGGCGAAGCAGGCGACGTTGCTGCCGTGGTTGTACCAGACCTTCACGAAATCGGTTCGGTCCTGGCAGCTGACCCTGTTCATTGCGGCGGCGGGACTTGCAGGCGTAAGAGCCGCCAGCACCCCCACGGTGACCACGGCGAGCGACGTACGCAGGGTGACACGCTTCACGATGAAGCTCCTTCAACATGATGGAACGGCACTGCGATTCAGTGCCTGGATTACGGACACCGCTCCCCGCGACAGGCAGGGACCGGCATCACTCGGGTGTGTCGGGCGGCGGAACGGGCCGGCCCGGGGGCCGGACCGGATGCCGCAGCGGGGCCGTTGTTCAGCCGAGGGTGTAGCCGTACTTCCCGGCCACCTCCGCCATGGCGACCACATCGACCGGGTCGAGGGGAGGACCGACTCGGCCCCGGACACCGGGGCGGCCGATCTCCTGGAACATGCCGTCCATGCCGCCGGGGACGTGGAGGAAGTACATGCGGGCGGGGTGGCCCGGGCTCAGCTCTTCGGGGCGGAGCCGACTGCGGCAAGCGCCGCGAGCTCGTCATCGGTCGACTGCAACGAGGCGAGGCGGGAGAGGTGCTCGTCGGCGAGTCGCAGCGTGGATGCGGCAACGTTCTCCTCGAGATGCGCGATCGAGGAAGTACCGGGGATGGGACAGATCACCGGTGACCGGGCCAGCAGCCAGGCGAGGGCGATCTGTGCGGGCGTCGCGTTCAGGTCCGCCGCCACATCGGCGACGAGGTGGTCGGCGCGGGCCAGCTCACCGCTCATGATCGGAAACCAGGCGACGAACGGAATCCGTTCCCGTTCGCAGTGGTCGAGTACGTCCTCGCCCACACGGGCCGCCACGTTGAACATGTTCTGCACGGCCGCCACATCGATGATCCTCCGTGCGGCCTCGATCTGGTCGACGGTGACGCCCGACAGTCCGAAGTGTGCGATCTTCCCCTCGTCCTGGAGTTCCCTCATCGTCCCGATCTGCTCGTCGAACGGCACCTGCGGATCGACACGGTGCAGGTAGAAGAGATCTATCCGCTCCCGACCGAGACGCCTCAGACTCGCCTCGCACTGCTGACGCAGGTACGCGGGGCGTCCGAGGGGCTCCCATACCCCTGGCCGCACCTGAGCCTGGCCTGCCTTGGTCGCGATCAGCAGATCGTCGGGATAGGGGTGCAGAGCCTCACGCAGGATCCCCTCGGTCACGCCGAAGGCGTAGGAGTCCGCGGTGTCGATGTGGTTGACGCCGAGTTCGACCGCACGACGCGCGACGCGAACCGCGTTCGCGCGGTCGGCGGGCGGCCCCCAGACGTCCTTGCCGGCGAGACGCATCGCGCCGAAGGACATGCGGTGAACCGTACGGTCGCCGATCCGGACAGTACCGGACCGCTCGATCCGCTTCTGTACGTCGTTCATGTTTTCCATGATCGACGCGCGGGTCCGGCACGGGCCACGCAACGACGGACACAAAAGTTGAACATCACGCCACTCCGGCCGTTTCGGGGCGCCGCCCGCGCGCCGCGCCGAACGTGCGGCGATAACGGCCCGGTGGCATCTCCGTGAGCCGGGTGAAGTGGTAGCGGAGTGCCGCTTCCGAACCGAAGCCACTGGCTTCGGCGATCCGGTCTATGGTCCAGGCGGTGCGCTGCAGCAGCTCCTGCGCCCGGCGCACCTTGGCGCGTTGCAACCATTCCATCGGCGAGATGCCGACCACGTCGCGGAATCGACGTGTGAACGTGCGCGTGCTCATGCACGCGTGCTCCGCGAGTGCGGCAACCGTGGACGCCTCGTCCAGATGTTCCTCCGCCCATCGCAGGGTGTCCTGCAGGGAGCGCGTCCGGCCGGTCACCTTCCATCTCGCGTACTGCGTCTGATCACCGTCGCGGCGGAGCGGGACGACCATGAACCGTGCGATCTCCGCTGCGAGCGCCGATCCGTGGTCCTGCTCGATCAGGTGCAGCACCAGGTCCAGGGCCGCTGTGCCGCCTCCCGACGTGAAGAGGCCGCCGTCCTCGACGAACAGGCGCTCCGGTTGCACCCGCACCATCGGGTGGAGCGCCGCGAGCCGGTCGGCCCAGTGCCAGTGCGTTGTGGCCCTCAGGCCGTCGAGCAGACCCGCAGCCGCGACGAGGAAGGTTCCCAGGCACAGGGACACCACGCGCGTGCCCCCGGCGTGCGCA
Organism: Streptomyces pimonensis; assembly: GCF_041380215.1. Lineage (NCBI taxonomy): Bacteria > Bacillati > Actinomycetota > Actinomycetes > Kitasatosporales > Streptomycetaceae > Streptomyces > Streptomyces pimonensis. The sequence continues at coordinate 13,329 of NZ_JAHWZY010000002.1, read as the reverse complement.
CGTTGAACCGTCTCGATGAGTGCGGCCGGTGTACGCAGTTGCTCGGGATAGGCGGGCACGATCAGGGTGTGCGCCGACTCCGCCCAGGACAGGAGCCGGTCGGGGACGAGGCGGAAACTCGTGGCGTATCCCGTACGCGTGACAAGGGCACGTTCGGGCCCGGCCACGGCGACTTCGTACAGCACATCACGCGCGTGATCGTTCGCCGCTGCGAACGCCTGCACGGCCAGAGCGACCTCGAACGCTCCGACACCGTCATGGCTGAGGACTGCTACGCGATGCGGGCTCGCCTGATTGGTGGAGGTGAGCGAGGGATGAACCATGAGGTCATTCTTCTGCAACTGCAGTTCCTCTCGTTGACAAAGGACCGTAGGCCCCGCGGGCACCGTGCCCCGCCCGGGCCGGAGACGTTCCGTGTCCGGCAGGTGCTCCGCGCGACGGCCCGCGGGCCTGCCCGGCCTGACCACGGATCACGGCGCGCGAAGGGGAGACGGTGGATGCGGCGGTGGCCGCCGCGCAGGACCCCGTTCGGCGGCACGGGTCGCTGCGGGTGGACGAGCGGATCCCGGTGGCCGCTTCCGGGGAGCCGATGTCACCGCTGGGCGCACGGGTCCGGGCGTTCGCTCGGGGCCGGCCCCGGCGTCGTACCGTCGGTCTATACCTTGCGGACCAGACGGGGTTCCTCCTGGTGGCCGACACCGCGGCGGGTTGCGCGCGAAAGGATCGGCACATGGAACGAATCGATGCCGCAGTCGCCCTGATCGCCGCTCTGGCCCTCGCCGTCACCGCATGGTCCAAGCCGCTCAAGGTCCTGCCCTTCTGGCAACTCATCATCGTGTGCGCGGTCTCCTACCCCGTGGGCGCGAAGCTGTTCTCGGCACTCGGGTCCGGTCGGGCCGGCGCGGTGTGGGCCGAGTGGACCTTCCTGATCAGCGTCGGCCTCCTGTCCACCGTGCTGACCGCGTCGGCCCTCCGGTGGATCAGGAGCTTCCAGGGCACACGCGCCGACCGTCACACCTACCACCAGGACTTCGACGTGTGAGCGTGCGTCCGCCCGACCTGTGACGACATCAGGCCGGTAGGAGCCTGCCCGCACATCACCGCACGTCCCGGACGCCCGTCGTCCACTCGGAGCCGGCGGGGGTTCCGGGCTTTCACAGGTCAGCCCGTGGTCCGGCGGGGGCAGCGGTCGGCCCGAGGATGTCGGGGAGGCCTGTCCGGCACCTGTGCGCCGTGTGCCGGGCCGTGGGCGGAGCCACGGGCTCGCGCTGGTGACGGAGGGCCGGCAGGGCCGGCAGGGTGCCCAGGACGAGCGTCACGGCGATGACGAGCAGGTGCCGCCGAAGCCGATCCCTGTGAGGGCGCCGGTGGGCTGCGGCCCCGGGCCGGCGCCGGTGGACGTGCTGCATCCGTGGAGGGGGCGACCGTCGCGCCATGTGCATGGGGCGGCGGTGTCGACGGTCTCGACGACGGCGGGTGCCGCTACCGCGACGGCTGCCACGAACAGCATCAGGGCGACGGCCGGCGACACCGTGTGGCCGCCGAGGAAGGACCCGGCGGCCACGGTGAGGGCGGCCGGGGCGAAGGCGAGGACGGTGCGCAGGGGCGCGAGGAGCCGTTGGAGGAAGGGGACGAGCAGGGGGACGGCGATCAGGGCGGGCAACGCGCTGGTGGAAGGGCCGTCCGGTAGCGGTCCCGGGTGCGCGGCACGATCGGCCGATGACGGCGTCGGGGCCCGTGGGCGCCCCCGGCCGGAGGAGGGCCGGCCGGGGGCGACGAGGGGGTGCTCAGGCTGCCGGCGTGTTCAGCACGTACTCGCGCGAGACGTGGACCTCGCGGCGCAGGGCGGGCAGGTCGACGTCGAGGACCTGGCCGTTCCACTTGCGCACCTCACCGCCTATGAACACGGCGCTGATGTTGCGGGCGTCGGAGCCCAGCACGACGGTGCCGATGGGGTCGTTGAGCGGCATGTTGTTGAGGTCCTCGGCCTGGACGACCAGCAGGTCGGCCTTCTTGCCCGGGGTGAGCGAGCCGGTGACGGCGTCCAGGCCGTTGGTGCGGGCGCCCTGGAGGGTGGCGAAGTCCAGGACGTCGTGGGTGGTGATGCGGCGGGGTTCCCGGCCGGTGCCGTGGGCGGCGTTGACGGCCCGCATCCGCTGGATGGCGTGCAGGGCCCGCATCTGGGTGAACATGTCGCTGGCGAGGGCGACTTCGACGTCGATGCTCAGTCCGGGGCGGATGCCGGCGGACAGGGCCTCGTCGACGGCGGGGATCGCGGTCTCCAGGCCGATCTGCGCGTCGGAGGTGGGGGCGAGAGCGACGGTGGTACCGGTCTCCCCCATCGCCTTCCATGCCTCGGAGGTCAGCCCGGTGGCGTGGATGAGGGTGACGTCGGGGCTGAGGATGCCGTCCGTGGCCCAGCGCAGGATCGCCTCGGAGGAGGCCGTGCCGAAGACCGCGTCCACGCTCACTTTGATGCCCAGGTCCTGCGCGACGCGGGCGAGTCCGGGACCGTAGGCGAGTGCCGGTCCGGCGATCTCGTCGGTGGCGAGCGTCGCCAGACGCAGGGTGAGCAGCTGGTCGTCGGTGCTGAAGTACTGTTCCCTGAGGCGGGCCAGGTCGCCGGGCCACTGCTCGTCCCAGTCGCCGAAGTGCGGGCCCATGGAGGCGTGCACGCCGCGGATGCCGGTGTCGATCAGGGCCTCGACGGCGGCGTCGGAGTGCTCGGGGGTACGGGAGTTGTGGGAGAAGTCGAGCATGGTCGTGATGCCGCCGTCGATCGCGGTGAGGGCGGCCAGCCTGGTGCCGGTGTACATGTCCTCGGGCCGGTAGACCGTGGCGTAGCCGGCCAGGGTGGACATGACGTAGGCGCCGAGGTCGTCGACGTCCGGCATGATCCGGCGCAGCTGGGTCTCCCAGGCGTGCCGGTGGGTGTCGACGAAGCCGGGGCTGAGGACGGTGCCGGCGACGTCGACGACCACGGCGTCGCCGGCGTCGAGGTTCGGGCCGACGGCAGTGATGGTGTCGCCCTCGACGAGCAGGTCGGCGTCGGGCAGGACACCGAGGGCGGGGTCCATGGTGACGATGGTCGCGCCGGTGAACAGGGTGCGCCGGTCGTCCGCGGGGCGGCGCCGGAGCTGTTCGAGGACGGCCGCGCCGGTGGTGTCGTTGACGTGCATGAGGGATCCGCTTTCCGTGGGTCGGGGAGGGGGTGACGGGCTGCCGGCGACAGCGTCGCTGCTCAGGTTTCCCGTCCTGGCCGGGGCCGGCCCCGGCCCCGGCCACCAGGGCGCCGTTTCCCCGGGTGCCGCGCCCCCGGGATCAGGGCGTGCCCGGGCAGGGCCCTGGAGCCGGTCGTCCGTGGGCTGCACGGGGCCGGGTCGCCGTGCCTGCCGCACGGCGTCCGCCGTCCGGCGGTCAGCCCCGCTTCATGACGTAGCTCGCATGGTGCAGCTCGTCGCCCCTGAACTCCCCGTAGGCCCAGAAGCCGAGGTCGTCCAGGTAGTCGATGCGGTCGCCGTCGATCCAGAACCGGCCCTGGTAGGCGTGGGGGCGACCGCCCCGTGTCTCGTCGTAGCGGCCGTCCGCGGTGAGCTCCTGGTGCAGGAAGTCCTCCCGGTCGATCCAGACGCCGAGCCGCGGGCTGCCGGTCAGGTCCGGTGCGGCGGGGATGCCCGTCTCGATCGCGGTGACCCGGCCGGGGACGTCGGCGCCCGCCCACCGGACGGGCCGGCCGGCTGCGACCAGGGCGCGGACCTGTTCCGGGCGGGACACGAGGGCGGCCACCGCGCTCGGCACATCGGCGGCGAGTTCGTCGGGCACCACCAGGAAGTCGGTGGCGTTGCCCGGGGTCAGCGTCGCGACGCACTCCGCGCGTCGGCCGCGTCCGCCGGCCAGGGCGACGGTGTCCACGACGGCGGGGACGATGGTCGTGCCCGTGCAGTCGACGACGATGGCGTTGTCGTCCTGTGCCGCGGTGACGATGGAGGGGCCGACGCCCGCGATCAGGGGGCCGACGAACAGGATGTCGGCACCGGTCATGGTCCCGATCAACGGGTCCATCGTCATGATCCGGGCGTTGGTGAACAGGACGGGCCGGCCGCCGTCGTTCGAGACGATCTCGTCGAGGGCCTCCGGGTTCCAGCTCACGGCGTCGGTGTCGGTGTCGGTGATGGTCATGGTGTTCCTCCGGGAGAGTTCGGGAGCACGGTTCGTCGGGCGGCCCGGCGAACCGGGCGGGCACCGATGCGGGTGGGGCGGCTGCTCTGCGGTCGCGGCAACTGCACGGCCACCAGATTCGTCGCACTGCGGGATCGGAACCAGGCCGCCGTGTCCCCGGGTGCGCGGCACCCATGGTCGGCCCCCCTGCCCGCGTCGCCCCGCGAAGCGACCCCGGCGGACTGCCGGTGCGGAAACGACGGGTCGGAACCAGCGCTCGACGGCGGTGAGATCCCGGCGCCCCACGGTCGCGCCCCCTCGCAGGTTCCGGGTTCACCGCGTCCGGGGGGGACCCGTCCGTCCCGGCGCCCCGTTTCACCTCGCCGTTCCGCTCGCGATCGTGGGTGCACGCCTCCCGGGGACCCCGCACCCGGGGAGACGGCGGCCTGGCTCCTTCCCGTCGCGGGCTCAAGAGTGGAGCCATGACCAGCAACGACACGCCCCACGACCCGCACCCGTACGTCGGCATGTGGGTGACCGCGGACGGCTTCATCCGCCAGGAACTACTGCCGGGCGGCCGCTACGACGAGGCCCGCGGAAAGCGCCGGAGCGCCTACACCGGCCGGTACACCGTCACCGGCGCCCACATCGACTACGTCGACGACACCGGCTTCACCGCCACCGGCGACGTCCGCGACGGTGTTCTCTTCCACGAGCACCTGGTGCTCTACCGCGAGGGCGACCAGCGCGTCCGCCGGGACGGTACGGTGTCGTACGACTGACAGGTCACACGGACTTTCCGTCGAGGCCGCCCGCTCCGGGCACCGGCGCCCGGAGCGGGCGGCCGACGCCACGGTGAAAGGATCGAGCCCATCGCAAGGACGCCCATGTGCACAGGCGGGGGGAGACGGGGCGAAGCCGCGGCGCCGGCCGGAGCCGTCCGCCACCAGGCCCCCTCAGCCGTCCGTTCCCGAGCCCCCGGTCCGCGAGCCGCCGGTCCGCGCAGCGAGGTCACGATTTCGGCCCCGACCGGCACGGCGTCCCCCTTTGCCATCGCTTCCCCCGCCGACATCGACGTCAGCGGCATCGTCGTGCGTTCGCTCACCGGCCGTGCCCGAGTCGCTCCCCTTCCCTGCCTCCACGCGCAATGGGCCGTGCCACCACCCCGCGCAGACGCCGGGACGCTCCCCGGGCGCCCACGTACCGCTTCCACGGGCGGGTCGCACGGCAGGCCAGGTGCCGCTGGGAGCCGGGCCGGACTCCTCCCGCACCATCTGCACGGATTCCCCTCCGCGGACGCCGGACCGGAGTTCGGCGAAGGCGGTCCCGGTGGAACTCCTCGGCTCGGCCTGGTGGACGACGAGCTGCCGGGTGAAGGAACTGTCGCCGGCGAAGGACTCGTTGCGGGGTTCAAGTCCCTCCGGGACGAGTCGATGGGGTTCGCCCGATGAGGGGCGTACTGGTCACCGGCGGATCGCGGGGCATCGGCCGCGCCGTCGCGATGGTCTTCGCCGCCGGCGGTGACCGCGTCGCGGTGCAGTACGCCGGCCGCCGTGCGGACGCCGAACAGACGCTGCGGGAGCTGCCCGGCACCGGGCACACGCTGCTCCAGGCCGACCTGGGCGAACCCGGCGCGGCCGAGCGGCTCGTGACCGAGGCGGTGGCCGCACTCGGCACGGTGGACGTGCTGGTGAACAACGCGGCCGTGGCACCCGCGGCGGACACCCGGCACCCGATCGCCCAGACCCCGCTGGCGCACTGGCAGCAGGTCTGGCGGCGGATGGTGGACGTCAACCTCCTGGGCGCGGCCGACTTGAGCTGGGCCACGGCCCGCCACCTCATCGACCGGGGCGCCGGCGGCGCGATCGTGAACATCGGCTCGCGCGGCGCGTTCCGGGGCGAACCGGACTTCCCCGCCTACGGAGCGACCAAGGCGGCGCTGCACGCCCTCGGCCAGTCGCTGGCCGTGGCACTGGCCCCGCACGGCATCGCGGTCACCTCCGTCGCGCCCGGGTTCGTGGCGACCGAGCGGCAGACGGCGAAGCTGTCCGGACCGGAGGGCGAGCGCCTGCGTGCGGAGAGTCCGTTCGGACGGGTCGGCACACCGCAGGAGATCGCCGCCACCGTGCATTTCCTCGCGTCCCCGGCGGCGGCATGGGCCTCGGGAACCATCGTCGACCTCAACGGCGCATCCCACCTGCGCACCTGATCCGAGGGCCCGGCCCCGGTGCGGTGGAAGCCGCACGCCGGGGCCGGCGAGCGGCACGGGGGAACGGACCGGTGGCAACACCGCCACCGTGTCCCGTGCCGACTCGACAACCCCCGTCGACGCACCTGAGGGGTTCGCTGCTGCCCGCGCCGACATGGTCGGCGCCGGTGCCGGGTACCTCATCGGCACGGGGCGTCAGCCGCGTGAACATCCCTTACCTCTACGACGCCGGTGCGCTGATCGCCATCGGCGACGACCGGCGCATGTGGGCCCGCCACAGCCTCGCCCTCGAGGACGACAGGGACATCCACGTGCCCGCCGTGGTCGTCAGCCAGGCGTGGCGGGACTCCCACCGCCAGGTCGGGCTCGACAAGTTCCTCGCCGGGTGCCACGTCGTACCCGTGGGCCTCGAAACCGCCAAGGCCGCAGGCATTCTCTGCGGCAAGGCCGCCGCCGACATCGTCGACGCCACCGTCGTCGTCCTCGCTGCCAGCCCTGGGGCGATCCGTCCGGGCCTCCGGTCCGGACGACGTCCGCGCCCTGATCGACGCCCGGAACGTCAAGTCCGCTCCGGTCATCCGCACCGCCCGACCTCCGGAAATCTGTGCCGGACGTCTCGCCATCAGCCCAGCGCAGGACCGGCTCAAGTGCCCCGCTCGCGTCGCCGGCCCTTCCCCGGTGCCGTACGACATCTCACTCATATCCCGAGGTGTCAAACGAGTAGGAAAAGCGCCACGCCCCAGAGCCGCACGGAGTCCCGGAATCGTGAAGAAGATGCGCGGACGGAGCCTCTCCCGCCGCCCCCCTCTCATCGGGCAGCACAACATCCGAAATCCGCACGGGTGTTCCCATCACGTCCCGGCATCATCCCGGCACGGAAAAAAGGGCCCGTCTCCGAAGAGTCGAGCCCTCTCCGACCTGCATGTTCGCCAGATCAGCGAAGTGTTGTCATGTCACCGGCTACACGTTGAAGCGGAACTCCACCACGTCCCCGTCCTGCATGACGTAGTCCTTGCCCTCCATGCGGGCCTTGCCCTTGGCGCGGGCCTCGGTGACCGAGCCGGTTTCGACCAGGTCGTCGAAGGAGATGACCTCCGCCTTGATGAAGCCCTTCTGGAAGTCGGTGTGGATGACACCGGCGGCCTCGGGGGCGGTGGCGCCCTTCTTGATGGTCCAGGCGCGGGATTCCTTCGGGCCGGCCGTGAGGTAGGTCTGCAGGCCGAGGGTGCGGAAGCCGACGTGGGCGAGGGTGGCGAGGCCGGGCTCTTCCTGGCCGACGGACTGGAGGAGCTCGAGGGCCTCGTCCTCGTCCAGTTCGACGAGGTCCGCCTCCAGCTTGGCGTTGAGGAAGATCGCCTCGGCGGGGGCGACCAGGGCGCGCTGCTCGTTCTTGAAGTCGTCGTCGGTCAGCTCGTCCTCGTCGACGTTGAAGACGTAGAGGAAGGGCTTCGTCGTGAGGAGGTGCAGGTCGTGGAGGAGCTCCGCGCGCTCCGTGCCCTGGACGACGCCCTGGGAGAACAGCGTGTCGCCCTTCTCCAGGATCTCCTTGGCCTCCTCGACCGCCTTGACCTTGGGCGCGACGTCCTTCTTGATCCGCGATTCCTTCTGGAGGCGGGGAAGGACCTTCTCGATGGTCTGGAGGTCGGCGAGGATCAGCTCGGTGTTGATCGTCTCGATGTCGTCCTTCGGCGAGACCTTGCCGTCGACGTGCACGACGTTCTCGTCCTTGAAGGCGCGGATGACCTGGCAGATCGCGTCGGACTCGCGGATGTTCGCGAGGAACTTGTTGCCGAGGCCCTCGCCCTCCGACGCGCCGCGCACGATGCCGGCGATGTCGACGAAGTCGACCGTGGCCGGGAGGACCCGCTGGGAGCCGAAGATCCCGGCCAGCTTGGTCAGCCGGGGGTCGGGGACGCCGACGACGCCGACGTTCGGCTCGATCGTGGCGAACGGGTAGTTGGCCGCCAGCACGTCGTTCTTGGTCAGGGCGTTGAACAGGGTCGACTTGCCGACATTCGGCAGACCGACGATTCCGATCGTGAGCGACACGTTGCGACTTCCCGTACGTGAGGATGGGGACGAGGACCGGTCGACGGGGCTGCGTGGACCGATCCACCAGTCTACGGCGTACCCGCCCGCGACCCGGCGACGTAGTCGAACGTCCGGCCGGGCTCCGGTCCCCGGCGTGTCTGACGGGCCGTTCCGCACATAAAACGACCTACGTTGGTGCAGTGGAGCAACACAGGACGCGACCCGCGTGGTGCGGACGGTACGGACCGCGACGTGACAGCCCGGCCGGGCCGGCCGAGCCCCCGCTGCCTCCGCAGGAGGGAGGGGCGGCGGGAGACGGGGGCGCGCGGTCCGCCCGTGCGCCGGAGGACCGGCCCGCTCCCCCGCCCGCGCTCCGGCAGCTGCCCAGCCCGCGGCTCACCGGCCTGGGGTCGGTCCTGTTCTGCGGGCTGGTGATGCTCGTCCTCGGTCTGCTGACCGAGGCGCTGTTCGGGGCGTCGCAGACCGTGTACGGCGTGCTCTTCCTGCCGGTGTGCGTGCTGACCGCGCTGTGGGGGCGCGAGGGGGACCTGCTCGTCGCACCCGTCGTGGTGCCGATCGCGTTCGCCGTGGGACTGGTCCCGCTCGCCGACGAGGGCGGCGGCACCGGCGACCGGCTGACGGGCATGGTGACGGGCCTCGCCACCCAGGTCGGGTGGCTCTACGGCGGGACGCTGGTCGCGGCTCTGATCGTGCTCGCCCGCAGGATGCGCCGGGTCCGCGCGGCCAACCGGCGCACCGCGCGGAACCGTCCCGCCCGGCCGTAGGCCCTAGGCGCCCGTCGCCGCCCGCATCGCCGCGCCCACGATGCCCGCGTTGTTCTGCAGCTGGGCGGGGACGATCTCCGCCTTGATGCCCTGGATGTGGTCCAGGAACTTGTGGGACTTGCGGCTGACGCCGCCGCCGATGATGAACAGCTCGGGCGAGAACAGCATCTCCACGTGGGCCAGGTACTCCTGCACCCGGTGCGCCCAGTCCTCCCACGACAGGTCGTGGTCCTCCCTGGCCTTGCTGGAGGCCCGCTTCTCCGCGTCGTGGCCCTGCAGCTCCAGATGGCCCAGCTCGCTGTTGGGGACGAGGACGCCGTCCACGAACAGGGCGCTGCCGATGCCGGTGCCGAAGGTCAGCAGGATCACCGTGCCCCGGTGGTGTCGTCCGGCGCCGAAGTGCATCTCGGCGACGCCGGCCGCGTCCGCGTCGTTCACCACCGTCACCGGCAGGCCGCCCAGGCGGTCGCCGAGCAGCACGCGCGCGTCGGTGTCGATCCAGCGTTTGTCGACGTTGGCCGCCGTACGGATCGTGGTGCCGCCGGTGACGACACCCGGGAAGGTGACCCCGACCGGTCCGGTCCAGCCGAAGTGGTCGACGACCTGCTTCACGCCGTCGGCCACCGCGTCGGGTGTGGCCGGGTGCGGGGTGAGGACCTTGTGGCGCTCCTGCGCCAGGTCCCCCTTGTCCAGGTCGACCGGGGCACCCTTGATCCCGGAACCGCCGATGTCCACGCCGAAGATCTGCATGGCCCTACGTTACGACGTACGACGCAACGTCACGGATCCGGCCTCCTCGGCCGTCACACCCGCTCCACCGTCACCGTGTGGATCACGCCCCGGAGCCACCGCGCTCGGCCACCAGGGCCGCCGCCTCCTCGCGCAGGTCGCGACGGAGCTCCTTGGGCAGCGAGAAGGTGATGGACTCCTCGGCGGCCTTGACGATCTCGACGTCCTCGAAGCCGCGCCCCGACAGCCATTCCAGCACCTGCTCGACCAGGACCTCCGGCACCGAGGCGCCCGAGGTGACGCCGACCGTGGTCACGCCCTCCAGCCAGGCCTCGTCGATCTCGTCGGCGAAGTCCACCAGGTACGCCGCGCGGGCGCCGGCCAGCTTGGCGACCTCCACCAGCCGCTTGGAGTTGGAGGAGTTGCGCGAGCCGACCACGATCACCAGGTCCGCCTCGGCGCCCATCTGCTTGACCGCGAGCTGGCGGTTCTGCGTGGCGTAGCAGATGTCGTCGCTGGGCGGGGAGATCAGCTGGGGGAACTTCTCCTTGAGGGCGTCGACGGTCTCCATGGTCTCGTCGACGGAGAGGGTGGTCTGGGAGAGCCAGACGACCCTGGAGGGGTCGCGGACCTCGACCTTGGCCACATCGCCGGGCCCGTCGACGAGCTGGATGTGGTCGGGGGCCTCGCCGGACGTGCCGATGACCTCCTCGTGGCCCTCGTGGCCGATCAGGAGGATGTCGTAGTCGTCGTTCGCGAAGCGGACGGCTTCCTTGTGGACCTTGGTGACCAGCGGGCAGGTGGCGTCGATGGTGGCGAGCCGGCCGCGCTCGGCCTCCTCGTGGACGACCGGGGCGACGCCGTGCGCGGAGAACATGACGATGTTGCCCGGCGGGACCTCCTCCGTCCGTTCGACGAAGACGGCACCCTTCTTCTCCAGGGTCTGCACGACGTATTTGTTGTGCACGATCTCGTGCCGGACGTAGACGGGGGCCCCGTACTGCTCCAGGGCCTTCTCGACGGCGATCACGGCGCGGTCCACTCCCGCGCAGTAGCCACGGGGGGCGGCGAGCAGGACACGGCGGCCAGGCGAAGCGGTCATGCGTCCCATCGTAAGGCCGCGCGCGGAGGCCCGGTCACGGTGCGTTGTCGGCGGGGCGCACTACCCTCGCGGACATGGCTCTCAACACGTCTGCGGAAGCGCCGCTGCCCGTCGGTGAGGTGTCGCGGCTGATCGGGGGGTGGATCGACCGGCTCGGCGCGGTGTGGGTCGAGGGGCAGATCACCCAGCTGTCGCGGCGGCCGGGCGCCGGGGTGGTGTTCCTGACGCTGCGCGACCCGTCGTACGACGTCTCCGTGAGCGTGACCTGCTACCGGCAGGTGTTCGACGCGGTCGCGGACGTGGTGAGCGAGGGCGCGCGGGTGGTGGTGCACTGCAAGCCGGAGTGGTACGCGCCGCGCGGGCAGCTGTCGCTCCGGGCCGCCGAGATCAAGCCGGTCGGGGTGGGCGAGCTGCTGGCACGCCTCGAGCAGCTGAAGAAGTCCCTCGCGCGGGAGGGCCTGTTCGCGCCGGAGCGGAAGAAGCCGCTGCCGTTCCTGCCTCGGCTGATCGGGCTGGTGTGCGGGCGGGCCTCGGCGGCCGAGCGGGACGTGCTGGAGAACGCCCGGCTCCGGTGGCCCGCCGTCCGCTTCGAGGTGCGCAATGTGCCCGTGCAGGGGGTGCACGCGGTGCCGCAGGTGGTCCAGGCCGTGAAGGAGCTGGACGCGGTCGACGACGTGGACGTGATCATCGTGGCGCGGGGCGGCGGCAGCGTGGAGGACCTGCTGCCGTTCTCCGACGAGCAGCTGGTGCGGACGGTGGCGCAGTGCCGTACGCCGGTCGTCTCCGCGATCGGGCACGAGCCGGACAACCCGCTGCTCGACCACGTGGCCGACCTGCGCGCCTCCACGCCGACCGACGCCGCCAAGAAGGTGGTGCCGGACGTGGGCGAGGAGCACGAGCGGGTACGGATGCTGCGCGACCGCGCGCGGCGCTGCGTCCAGGCGCTGCTGGACCGGGAGGAGCGCGGGCTGGCGCACGCGCTGGCCCGGCCCTCGGTGCAGGATCCGCACCGGATGGTCGACGCGCGCGCGGAGGAGGTCACGGCGCTGCTGGAGCGGGTCCGGCGCTCGCTGCGGCACCGGCTGGACCGGGCCGACTCCGAGCTGACGCACACGCACGCGCGCGTGGTGGCCCTGTCCCCCGCCGCGACCCTGAAGCGCGGGTACGCCGTGCTCCAGCGGGCGGACGGGCACGCGGTGCGGGATCCGGCCGGGGTGGAGGCCGGCGAGGTGTTGCGGGCGCGGGTGTCCGAGGGCGAGTTCACTGTCCGAGTCGATGTTTAGGGTGTGCGGATGACCAGCAAGGCGGAGCAGACGGCGGCGGCCGAGGCGCTCGGGTACGAGCAGGCGCGGGACGAACTGATCGAGGTCGTGCGACGGCTGGAGACGGGCGGTACGACGCTGGAGGAGTCCCTCGCGCTCTGGGAGCGGGGCGAGGAGCTGGCCAGGGTGTGCCGGCGCCGGCTGGACGGAGCGCGGGCCCGGCTGGACGCGGCGCTCGCGGAGGAGGAGAACGGGGCGGAGGACGCCGGGGAGACCGATCAGTGAAGTGGATCACCGAGTTCCACATTTAATTGAACATTGAACTTCGAGGGCGTACGGTCGGACCCGCCAACAGGCCCGTGTTCCCTACACGGAAACACGGGCCGACGTACCCCCGAGAAGGTTCACGCATGCATCTCGCACTTGACCCCGTCGCCCAGGACCTGCTGTTCCGCGAGGCGCGCACCGCCAACACGTTCACCGACGAGCCGGTGACCGACGAGCAGATGCGGGCGATCCACGACCTGGTCAAGTACGGCCCCACCGCCTTCAACCAGAACCCCCTGCGCATCACCCTGGTCCGCTCCCCCGAGGCCCGCGAGCGCCTCGTCCGCCACCTGGCGGAAGGCAACCGGGCCAAGACGGCCGCCGCCCCGCTGGTCGCCGTCCTGTCCGCGGACAACGAGTTCCACGAGGAGCTCCCCGCCCTGCTCCCGCACTTCCCGCAGGCCAAGGACCTCTTCTTCGGCGAGCGCCCGGCGCGGGAGAGCGCCGCCGCGCTGAACGCCGCCCTCCAGGCCGCCTACTTCATCATCGGCGTGCGCGCCGCGGGCCTGGCCGCCGGCCCGATGACCGGCCTCGACTTCGAGGGCCTCCGCAAGGAGTTCCTGGACGACGACCACACCCCGCTGATGGTCGTCAACATCGGCCGCCCCGGGCCGGACGCGTGGTTCCCGCGCTCCCCGCGCCTGGAGTACGAGCAGGTCGTCACCACCGTCTGAGCCGCGTCGGGACGGACCACAGGGGGCGGGGCCCCCCCCCCCCGGGGGGGGG